>NZ_CP009435.1:609961-914942 GCF_000960995.1 Burkholderia glumae LMG 2196 = ATCC 33617
CTCGGCCAGCTACCGGCTCGGCCGCAGCTGGCTCACACGCCTCACCTGGAAGCGCGTGGTCACCCGCTACGATCGCGACACCGACGTGATCCAGGCCGGTCTCGGCTACCGCTTCTGACGGTACGGGCCGGCCCGCCGCAACGCGGCGCCAGGCCCGAGCGGCGCCGGCCCTTCGCGATCCGTGCGACTTGCGTGGAATCCGGCGCAGCACCGGGGCCGGGCGGCGCGATTGCGCGGCGCCGCGCTCCCATGAGAGCATCCCCGCTCATGACACCGACTTTCCTCCAGCATGCGGACGCGCTCGCGCGTCACTCCTACTACGAAGCCACCGCCGCGCGCCCGACAGCCGACGATCCCGTGCTCGACGGCCCGCTCGAGGCCGACGTCTGCGTGATCGGCGCCGGCTTCTCGGGGCTCTCGGTCGCGCTCGACTGCCGCGCGGCGGGGCTCTCGGTGGTCGTGCTCGAGGCCTGGCGCCCCGGCTGGGGCGCCTCGGGCCGCAACGGCGGCCAGGTGATCGGCGGCTTCGCGAAGGACGCCGAGATCGCACGCCAGCTCGGCGAGGACGGCGCGCGCGCCGCCTGGAAGCTGTCGCTCGACGGCGTCGAGCTCGTTGCCGAACGCATCGCGCGCCACGGCATCGACTGCGACTTCACGCGCGGCTACCTGACGCTCGCCACCAAGCCGCGCCGGGTTCCCGAACTGCGTGCCTGGATGGACAGCGCGACGCGACACTGGGGCCATCCTTCGCTGAGCTGGCTCGACACCGATGCGATTCGCGCGCGCGTGGCCTCGCGCCTCTATCTGGCGGGCGTCCACGATCCGCTCTCGGGCCATCTGCATCCGCTGCGCTACTGCCTCGGGCTCGCCGCCGCGGCGCGTCGCGAGGGCGCGCTGCTGTTCGCGCATTCCGCGGTGACGGAGGTCGTGCGCGGCACGCGTCCGCTGGTGCGCACGCGTGCGGGCCAGGTGCGCTGCCGCTTCGTGGTGTCGTGCGCGAACGCCGGCCCCGGCGGCTTCCTGCCCGCGCCGATCGAGGCGCGCATCGCCCCGGTGCCTTCCTACCTCATCGCCACCGAGCCGCTCGGCCAAGCGCGCGCCGACGCGCTGATCGCGCGGCGCGAGGCGGCTTGCGACAACAACGTGTTCCTCGACTATTTCCGACTGTCGGCCGACCACCGGATGCTGTTCGGCGGCCGCGCGAGCTCGGCGGGCGCGGCGCCGGCCGAACTCTCGGAGGCGATCCGCCGGCGCATGATCGAGGTGTTCCCGCAGCTTGCCGACGCGCACATCGACTACGCCTGGGGCGGATTCGTCGACATCACGCGCAATCGCGCCCCCGACTTCGGCGCGCTCGATCCGAACTACTTCTACCTGCAGGGCTACAGCGGCCACGGCGTGGCGCTGGCCGGCATCGCCGGGCGCGCGGTGGCGCGCGCGATCGCGGGTGAACGCGCGATGCTCGAGCCGTTCACGCGACTGCGGCACCGGCGCTTTCCGGGCGGCCCCGCCTGGCGGCAGGCAGCGCTCGAACTCGGAATGCGCTACCACCAGTTGCTCAAGCGCTTCTGAGCGCCGCCCGCCGCGCGGGCATGCCGCCGTCGGCGCGCCGGACCGTCAGTGCGCCCCGCCCGCGTCGACCGGCGCGGCCGAGCGGTGCGGCTTGGTAATCCAGATCAGCGGGATGATCGCGATGAAGATCAGGGCCGAGATGTAGAACACGTCGTTCAGGCCCATCACGGCGGCCTGCCCGTCCACCGACAGGTTGAACAGCGCGTGCGCCGTGTCGCGGCCGACGTGCAGCATCGACTGCGTCGCGTCGATCGACCGGCTGAAATCGGGATTGGTCGCATAGGCCTGCTCGGTCAGCCGCTCGTGATGCAGCACCGTGCGGTTGTTCCAGGCGTTGCCGATCACCGAGGTGCCGACCGCGCCGCAGAAGGTCCGTCCGAAATTCGACAGCCCCGCGGCGGCCGGGATTTTCTCGGGCGGCAGCCCCGACAGGATGATCGCGGTCAGCGGCACGAAGAACATCGCCATCGGGATGCCCTGCAGCAGGGTCGGCAGCACCAGGTCCCAGTTCGACACGTCGGTGTAGAAGCGCGTGCGCATGAAGAATACGATCGCGAAACCGACGAACGCGACCGTGGCGACATAGCGCGAATCGGTGCGCGGCAGCAGGCGCCCCATCAGCGGCGTGAGCAGCACCGCGAACACGCCGAGCGGCGCGGTGGTCAGACCGGAATCGATCGCGCGATAGCCGAGATACTCCTGCATCCACTGCGGCAGCAGCACCAGCGTGCCGAAGAACATCCCATAGGCCACCGACAGCGCGATCGTGCCGCCCGCGAAGTTGCGCACCTTGAAGAGCCGGATGTCCACCACCGGGTTCTTCTCGGTCAGCTCCCACACCACGAAGAACGCGAAGCCGATCGCCGCGACCACCGCGAGCCCGACGATGAACGACGAGTTGAACCAGTCGAGATCCTTGCCCTTGTCGAGCATCACCTGCAGCGACGCGACCCAGACGATCAGCAGCAGCAGCCCGACCGTGTCGATCGGCAGGCGCCGCGTGGCCGACTCGCGCGAGCGGAAGATGGTCCAGGTGACGAACGCGGCGAAGATGCCCACCGGCACGTTGATGTAGAAGATCCACGACCAGTTGTAGTCGTAGGTGATCCAGCCGCCCAGCGACGGCCCGGCGATCGGTCCGACCAGCGCCGTCATCGACCACAGCGCGAGCGCCGTCGACGATTTATGCTTCGGCCAGGCGCCGAGCAGCAGCGCCTGCGAGAGCGGCGCGAGCGGCCCGGCCACCACGCCCTGCAGGATCCGTGCGCCGAGCAGCGTCGGCAGGTTCGGCGCCATCCCGCACAGCCAGGAGGCGATCACGAACAGCAGGATCGAGCCGACGAACAGGCGCACCTGCCCGAAGCGCTGCGTGAGCCAGCCGGTCAGCGGGATCGACACCGCGTTCGCGGCGGCGAAGATGGTGATTACCCAGGTGCCTTCGTCGACCGACACGCCGAGTTCGCCTGAAATGGTCGGAATCGCGACGTTCGCGATCGACGAGTCGAGCACGTTCATGAACATCGCGAGCGACACCGCCAGGGTGCCGAGCGCGAGCTGGGCGCCCGAGAGCGGGCGCAGGGGCATCGAAGCAGCCATGGAGCGGTTCCGCTTGCCTCAGGCCCGCGGCGCGCGAGGCGCCGGCTGGGCGGCCCGGACCGGGCCGCCGGCGTTCTCGGCGATGATCCGCGCGATCTCGGCGTTGGCCGCATCGCCGTACTTCGCGAACACCTCGGTCTGATAGACGGTGTTGCTGACGCTGCCGAGCTGGCTGCCGCTCTCGTCCTTGATGCTGACGTCGGCCTGCATCGACAGGCCGATGCGCAGCGGGTGACGTTCGAGCTCGCGCGGATCGAGCGCGATGCGCACCGGCAGGCGCTGCACCACCTTGATCCAGTTGCCGGTGGCGTTCTGCGCCGGCAGCAGCGAGAACGCCGAGCCGGTGCCGGCCGAGAAGCCCGCCACCTTGCCGTGATACGTGACCGACGAGCCGTAGATGTCGGCCGTCAGCTCGACCGGCTGGCCGATGCGCATGTGGTCGAGCTGCACTTCCTTGAAGTTCGCGTCCACCCAGATCTGGCCGAGCGGCACCACCGACATCAGCGGCGTGCCAGGCGACACGCGCTGGCCCACCTGCACCGTGCGCTTGGCCACGTAGCCGGTGACGGGCGCGGGCAGCGTGTTGCGCGCGTTGGCCAGGTAGGCGTCGCGCACCGTCGCGACCGCGGCCAGCACGTCGGGATGGTGGCTGACGGTGGTGTTCGCGGTCAGCGCCAGGTTCGCGGCAAGCTGCTGCCTGGCCGCGTCGAGCGTGGCCTGCGCGGCCTTCACCGCGTCGCGCGCATGCGAGATCTCCTCCTGGGAGACCGCGCCCGTCTGCGCCACGGCCAGGCGCCGGCGCAGGTCGTCCTGCGCCTTCGACAGATCCGATTCGCGCTGGGCCACCTGCGCCCGGTACTGGTCGTCGGCGGCGTAGAGGCCGCGCACGCGGCGCACCGTCTGGGCCAGCTTCGCCTCGGCCGATTGCAGCGCGATCCGCGCGTCGGCGGGGTCGAGCTGCACGAGCGGCTCGCCTTCGCGGATCGACTGCGTGTCGTCGGCATTGACCGCGATCACCGTGCCCGTCACCTGCGGCGTGATCTGGACCACGTTGCCGTTGACGTAGGCGTCGTCGGTGTCCTCGTGGAACCGCGCGACCAGGAAGTAATAGATGCCGTAGGCGATCGCGGCGAGCACGATGATCACGACGAGCAAGGTCATCAGCCACTTGCGTTTGCCGTCGTTGCGCGCGGCGGGTGCCGCGGCTTGCTGCTGGGGGTCGCTCATCGCGAGGTTCTCCGTCTTCGTCCGCCGCGTTCGGAGCGCGGCGCACTGGGTCTGTCGATTCGAGAAGGTGGCGGGCGGCTCAGCCCGGGGTGGCGTTCGATGCCGGTGCCGCCGGCGGCGCGGCGGCGTCCGAAGCGGCGGGCGCCGCGAGCGGCGAGCCCGCCGCATCGAAGCCGCCGCCGAGCGCCTTGATCAGGCCGATCTGCAGATCGCGGCGGCGCATCACGAGATTGGTCACGGCCTGCTCCGAATCGAGCCGCAGGATGTCGGCGCTCAGCACCTGAAGCTGCGGCGAGAGGCCGGCCTTGTAGCGGACCACGGCAAGCTCGTAGGCGCGCGTCGAGGCGTCGAGCGCGCGCTGCGCGTCGCCCATCTGCCGGTCGATCGCACGGATCGCGGCCACCTGCGTGGCCACGTCGTTGAGCGCGCCGATCAGCGTCTGGTTGTAGTTCGCCACGCTCAGGTCGAAGTCGGCGTAGCGCCCCTTCAGTTGCGCGCGCAACGCCCCGGCATCGAAGATCGGCAGGTTCACGGCCGGACCGAACTGCGCCTGGCGGCTCGCGAACTTCAGGAAGTTGCCCCAGCCGAACGCATCGAAGCCAAAGCCGGCCGCGAGGTTCACGTCGGGGAAGAACTCGGCCTTGGCCTCCTTCACGTCGTGCATCGCGCCCTCGACCTGCCAGCGCGCGGCGACCAGATCGGGCCGGCGCGACACCAGATTCGCCGGGATATTGTCGGGCAGCGCGATCGCGCCGCCCGGGTGCAGCACCGGCACGGCGATCGTCAGGCCGCGATCGGGGCCCTTGCCGAGCAGCGCCGCGAGCTGGTAGCGCACCGTGGTGATCTGGCCGTCGAGGTCGGACAGCGCCGATTCGCTGGTGGCCACGTTGCCGCGCGCGGTCTGCCGCTCGACATTGGTGTCGAGCCCGGCGCCGACGCGGCCTTCGGTGATCTTGCCGACCGTCTCGCGGTTGCGGATCTCGCGCTGCGCGATCTCACGCAGCGCGTAGAGCTGGGCGAGCTGGTTGTAGGTACGTGCCACCGAGGTCGCGAGCGTCACGCGCGCCTGCTCGAACTCGGCCTGCGCGGCCTTGCGCTGCGACACCGCCGAACGCAGCTTCTCGCGGTTCTTGCCCCAGAGATCGAGCTCCCACGAGGCGCTCGCCAACGCGTTGTTCTCGCTGTACCAGTTGCCGCCGTAGGGCGGCGGAACGAGCCCGTTGCCCGAATACAGCTCGCGAGTCCACGAGTAGCTGCCCTCGACCTTCGGCAGCAGCGGCGCGCGCGACGCTTCGATGTACGAGGACGCCTTCGCGAGCCGCGCCTGCGCCTGCGCGATGGTCGGGTTGCCGTCGAGCGCTTCGCCGATCAGCTTCGGCAGTTGGGGATCGCCGAACTGGTCGGCCCAGTCGAGCGTGGGCCACCGGCCGCCCTCGGCCGGCAGGCTTTCGGTGCTTGCCAGTTGCGCGGCCGGCGTGATGCGCCGGTCGCTGTGGATGCCCGCGTAGTTCGCGCAGCCGGCCAGCGCCAGCGCGGCGACGGCCGCCGCCGCGCCGGCGCGGATCGCGCGCAGCGGCATCGGGATCAGCGGCGGCCTCATCGCGCGGCTCCGCGGCGTTCATCGTGCCTGACGGTATTCATACGAAAACGATTCCCTGCATTAATGGACTAGGCAACTATCAAAAGGCAATCCGATTGCCCGGCTCCGGTATCGCCAGCGTTCAGACGCCGTTGTCCAGAATCCGCAACAACATTCGCTTCAACGCCTGCCGCTCGTCGGCGGCAAGGCCGTCGAGCGCTTCGTCGATCACCGAGTGGAGCAGCCTCGGCATTGCCTCGGCGATCGCGGCGCCCGCCTCGGTCGTCACGAGCCGCACGACGCGCCGGTCCTCGCTGGCGCGAACCCGTCGCAGCAGGCCGTGCTTTTCGATCCGGTCGAGCACGCGCGTGATCGCGCCCGCGTCGATGTTCCAGTAGCGCGCCAGATCGGCCGCCGTCGTGCAGCAGCCGCTGGCGAGCAGGAACAGCACCTTGCCCTGCATGCCCGTCACGCCGAACTCGTCCTGCGTGAGCTGCGTGATGCGATGCATCAGCCGCGCGTGGGTCAGCGTCAGCAGGTGCCCGAGGCTCACCCCCGACTCGTCGGTCGGCACCGACAGCGCCAGCGGCGGCAAATTCAGCGGTTTCATGCCCTTCCTCCCGGTTCCTGCCACGTCGGTGCCCGGCTCACGCCGAGGCGCCGTCCGGCAGCGGATCGCGCGGCACGCAGCAGCGGCTCGAGCGCGCGTGGAATGCGGAACTGCGACGGCGCGAGGCGCGCCTGCAACCGGCAGCGCTCGCAGAAGCGCGACACCCGCCGAGCGGCCTGGCGAATCACGAAACGGACGTCGGTATCGGGGGGCTCGCTGTGCATGCGCACAGACTAGAGATCGGGGGCCGGGTCGGCAATGCCGGTAGCCGCATTAAATTATCACTGTCGCGGCAAGAATCGACGGGGCAATTATCCGCCGGCGCGGATGCCGGCCGCGCGCCGATTCATCCGGCAACTGACCGGCGGACGGGCGGCGGCGGCTCAGTGCGTGCCCGGCGGTGGGGCGCTCTCGAAGAATGCGATCGTGTGATCGATGAAGCTGCGCACCTTAGCCGGCATCAGCGTGCGCGAGCTGTAGGCAAGGCGGATCTCGGCGCCCATGTCGACGAGCGGAAAGCCGGGCAGCACCGACACCAGCCGGCCCGCCGCGAGATGCTCGCGCATGCCCGAGCTCGGCAGCATGCCGATTCCGAAGCCGCGCAGCACCATGTCGAGGTTGAACTGCGCGTTGTTCGATTCGATCTCGTAGCGGAACGGCACCACCAGCAGTTCGTCGTCCACGCGGAAACGCATCTCGGGCTTGCGGATCGAGGTCGAGAACGCCACCACCAGATGGTCGGCGAGCTGGGCAGGATGGGTCGGCGCCGGATGGCGCGCGAGGTAGTCGGGCGAGGCGGCGAGTTCGAACGGGATCAGCTCCACCAGCCGGGTGACGACCGTGTCCGAAGTCAGCATGAACGGCAGCAGCAGGCCCACGTCGTAGCCCTCGGCCACCAGATCGACGGGGCGCTCGGCCAGCGTCACGTCGATGTTCACCTTCGGGTACTTTTCCTTGTAGCTCGCGATCAGCGCCATCAGGCGGTGCATGGTGGCAGTCGCGTGCGAGATCACGCGCAGCACGCCGGTGGGCTCGCGCGCCTGCGTGGAGGCCCCTGCCTCGAGCGCGTCGAGATCGGCGATCACGCGCACGCAACCCTCGTAGAACTGCTCGGCCGCCTCGGTCAGCGAGATCTGGCGCGTGGTGCGATGGAACAGCCGCACGCCGAGCCGCTTCTCGAGCGAGGCGATCGCGCGCGACACGACTGGCGTGGACAGGCCCAGCATGTCCGCGGCGCGCGTGAAGCCGCGTGCCTCGACGACCGAACAGAAGATACGCAGGCTATCGATGTATTCCATGACGACGATTCCGGGTAGCGTGCGCGACTCGACACGAACCGCGCGAGGGGGCCGCGCGGCAAGGACGCCGTCGCCGGTCGCGCCCGGCGAGTCGCCGCACGCGTCATCGCTTGCGGCGACAACGAGCCGTCCGGGGCGGACGGTGCGCCATTTTATCGTGTCCGGGTCAGAGGCGCCGGGCCCCGGGTTTCGGCCCCGCCGCCGGACACGGCCGGCGCGTCACCATCACGGCTACCAGCGGCCGATGTCGTTGAAGGCCGCGTTCAAACGATGTGTCGCGAAGTCGTTGGTGTTCTGCCGCAACGCCTGCAGGTAGGTCTGCTGGATCTGAACCACGCTGCCGGTGAAATAGCTGCTGGGCAGCAGGGGGGCGGCCGTGCCCCACAGCGTCACGAGCGCGTCGGACAGCGGCTGCTGACTGGCCAGCGGTGTCGCCATCACGGCCGCGCCGTAGTTCACTTGAATGGGCGCGCCGACCGAATTCAACGCCTGCGGCGTGTTCATCTTCTGGTAATAGGCAGGCACGTCTCCGCAACGAAAGTCGGCCGCGGTCTGGGCGTCCAGCCAGATGGCGAATCTGGGCTGAGCGTGTCGTAGGACAGGTTGATCGTGTCCACGGGGACCACGTTGCCCAGCACCACTGCGGTCCGGCAAAAGTTATCGCCCCAGCTGCCGAGTTCCTCGCGGCCGATGTGCTGCATCTTGAGGTCGATCTCCCCCGGGAAGCTCACGGCGTTTTGCAGCGCCTCGGTCTCGTTCAGCAAGCGCAGCTGCACGAGCAGAAAATCGGTGCAAATCGGTGCCATACGGCAGAATGCGCGTGACCATGTTCCCCGCACAGGCAAGCCACGTGTTGTAGGCCTCGGCATTCCGCCGTATCAGGTTCACCGCAGCGGTGAACCTGTATCTGAGGTTGGTGTTGTCGGTGATGGTGGGCCGGGTCAGCTTGTTGTCAGCGTCGTATAACGCGCGGCGGAAATGGACACGCCGTTCAAATCGTGTTGATCGGGAATCTTGGTCGGATCTTTCCAGATTTCCGCCGACGTCTGCGGCATCCCCCAGCCCTCTATCTGCGCGTAAAGAGACGCGACCAGGTCAAACGGATAGGCATGGCCGTTGATCGGGTTGAAGCGCAGCATGGTGCGCGGCTCGTAGGCCAGGCTGTAGTAGCCCGGCCGGAACAAGGCCGGAGACCACGAGGTTTCGTAGGCCGCCTTGGGCCGGAAGTGTTCGACGTCGCCATAGGCGGTCTGGTTGATCAGCGTTTCGCAATAGGCGCAACGGCCGCTGTGCGATTTGATCAGCGCCGCCTTGATCGCGTCGCTCGCGTAGAGATTCGAGTCGAACGCGTCGGACGTGAAGCCGACCATGAACTGATCGCGCTCCACGAAACCGCCGTCTTGCGGAACCCGGACCTGCTCGGTGAAAAAGGCCACGTTGTCGAGCAGCACGTACTCGTTGTCGGGCGTCAGTCCGGCCTGCGTCAAGACGGCAATCAGCGCTTTCATCTCGGCCACCAGGCCGTCGGCCTTGTCGATGTCGGCCTTGCTTCCGGCCGGTTCGAGATAGGGAATTTGCATCATGAGCAAGGCTCTCCCGGATCATCCCGCGACGTCGCATGGATCTTTCCCCGCATCTTATGAACGGCCGGCCGATCGGGCTCGAACGAATCGATGCAGATCACGCGTTCGCGCGAATCGCACGGGAGTCGGGCGAAGCGGTGATATCCGGCGGCGCTGACGCAATCAAGGGCCAAGCAAAGCCGACGGAAGATGAAGGCCGGCCACCGGGCGCGGCGCGGCATGGCAAAAGAAAAAGGGCTGGAACCTTTCACGCAATCGATCGATTGCGCGAAGGTTTCAGCCCTGACTTGCGATTTGCTGCTGAGTCTCAGAACGGAATATCGTCATCCATCTCGTCGAGTCCGCCACCGGCCGGCTGGCTCGGACGGCTCGAACCGCCGCCGCCGCTACCGCCGCGCGAGGCACCGCCGCCACCGCCGGAAGCACGGCCACCGCCGCCGCCGCGCTCCATGTCGCCGCCGCGACCGCCGCCACCACCGTAGCCGCCGCCGCCGTAACCGTCGTCACCACCACCGCCGCCGCCGCCCGACCCACCACGGCCGCCCAGCATCTGCATCTGGTCGGCGACGATTTCGGTCGAGTAACGGTCCTGGCCGTCCTGGCCCTGCCACTTGCGCGTGCGCAGGCGCCCTTCGATATACACCGACGAGCCCTTCTTCAGGTACTCGTTGACGATCTCGGCCAGCCGGCCGAAAAACGCCACGCGGTGCCACTCGGTCATTTCCTTGAAATCGCCGCTCGCCTTGTCCTTGTAGCGATCGGTCGTCGCCAGGCGGATGTTCGCCACCGCGTCGCCGCTCGGCAGGTAGCGCACTTCGGGGTCGGCGCCCAGATTACCGACGAGAATGACCTTGTTGACGGATGCCATGTATTTCTCCAAAAGATTCGTTGCCGGCCGTGGCGCGTGCCCCGCGGCGGCCCGCCCGACGGCTGCGGCGCTAAGCCTGTCGGGCCTTGCGCGGCGGCCGTTTCATGCTGGCGGCGATTATAAGCCAGAGCGCCACGAGCGCCGAACAAGCGTAGAACACGTCGTTCGCGCCGCCCGTCTTCAGCAGCCAGCCGCCCACCACGCCGCCCAGCGCGAGGCCGATCGACTGCGTGGTGTTGTAGACGCCGGTGGCCGCGCCCTTGCGCGAGCCCGGCGCGAGCTTCGACACCAGCGACGGCTGCGAGGCCTCGAGAATATTGAAACCAAGAAAGTAGACGAACAGCACGGCCGCGATGATCACGATCGTATGCGGCGCCGAGCCGAGCAGCAACTGGCCGATCAGGATAGCGGCGATGCCGCCGAGCAGCACCGGCTTCATCTGCCCGCGCTTCTCGGCGACGATGATGGCCGGCACCATCGCGACGAACGCGAGCCCCATCACCGGCAGGTATACCTTCCAGTGCGACGCCACCGGCAGCCCGCCGTCCACCAGCAGGCGCGGCACCACGAGGAACAGCGCGGTCTGCGTGGCGTGCAGCACCAGCACGCCGAAGTTGAGCCGCAGCAATTCGAGGTTGCGCAGCACCTCGGCGAACGGCGCCTTCACGTGGGGCGCCTTCGGCGCGTCGGGCACGATCCAGAGCACCACGCCGATCGCGAGGATCGACAGCACGCCGACGATCCAGAACAGCCCGCTCATGCCGACCCAATGGAATACGATCGGCGCCCCCACGATCGCCACCGCGAACGACACGCCGATCGATCCGCCCACCATCGCCATCGCCTTGGTGCGGTTCTGCTCGGAGGTCAGATCGGCGATGAACGCGAGCACGGCCGACGATACCGCCCCCATTCCCTGCACGACGCGCCCGACGATGATCCAGGTGATGTCGTGGGCGAACGCGGCGATGAACGCGCCGAGCGCGAACACCAGCAGCCCGAACGCGATCACGGGCTTGCGGCCGAAGCGGTCGGAGGCCCAGCCGTAGAAGATGTAGAACAGCGACTGGGTAACGCCGTAGGCACCAAGCGCAATGCCGACGAGCAGCACGTTGTCGCCGCCGGGGATCGTTTTCGCGTAGACGGAAAACACCGGCATGATCATGAACAGGCCCAGCATGCGCAGCGCGAAGATCGCCGCGAGCGACGCGGTCGCGCGTAGCTCGGGCGCACTCATGCGGACGGATGAAGCGGACGGATTGGACATCGGGGGAAGATTGTCGATTTGAGCGGGCACCCACCCGATACCGGGCGGCGGGAATCCTGGCCGGCTCGAGTCCCGCCGCTGGCTGGCTTGGCGCGCACCGGCGAGCTGCGCGGCGAGCGCCCCGAGCCCCATCCGCCGCAGGCGGAATCGGCTCCTGGTGGCCCAAAACGACGGTCTCGAAAAGCCGTTATAGTAGCAGGTTTGGTTTCCTCCTCTTTCGCCAGGTTCATGGAACAGATCCGTATCCGTGGGGCGCGCACCCACAACCTGAAGAACGTCAATCTCGACCTTCCGCGCCACAAGCTGGTCGTGATCACGGGCCTGTCGGGATCGGGCAAATCTTCGTTGGCGTTCGATACCCTTTACGCGGAAGGGCAGCGGCGCTATGTCGAAAGCCTGTCCGCCTACGCGCGGCAGTTTCTTCAACTGATGGAAAAGCCCGATGTCGACCTGATCGAGGGGCTTTCCCCGGCGATTTCGATCGAACAGAAGGCGACTTCGCACAACCCGCGTTCGACCGTCGGGACCGTCACGGAAATCCACGACTACCTGCGACTTTTGTACGCACGCGTCGGTACGCCCTATTGCCCTGATCACGAGATCCCGCTGGAGGCACAGAGCGTCTCGCAGATGGTGGACGCGGCGCTGGCGCTGCCGGAGGAAACCAAGCTGATGATCCTCGCGCCCGTGGTCGCGAACCGCAAGGGCGAGCATGCGGAACTGTTCGAGGCGATGCAGGCGCAGGGCTTCGTGCGGTTCCGGGTCCGCTCGGGCGGCGGCACGGCCAACGAGGGCGTGGCGAAGATCCACGAAGCCGAGACGCTGCCGAAGCTGAAGAAGAACGACAAGCATACGATCGACGTGGTGGTGGACCGCCTCAAGGTGCGCCCCGACATGAAGCAGCGGCTCGCCGAATCGTTCGAGACGGCGCTGCGGCTGGCAGGCGGCCGCGCGATCGCGCTCGAGATGGACACCGAGCGCGAGCATCTGTTCAGTTCGAAGTTCGCCTGCCCGATCTGCTCGTATTCGCTGCAGGAGCTGGAGCCGCGCCTGTTCTCGTTCAACAACCCGATGGGCGCCTGCCCCGAATGCGACGGCCTCGGGCAGATCACGTTCTTCGATCCGAAGCGGGTGGTGGCCCACCCGTCGCTGTCGCTCGCGGCGGGCGCCGTGAAGGGCTGGGACAAGCGCAACCAGTTCTACTTCCAGATGCTGCAGAGCCTCGCGGCGTTCTACGAGTTCGACCTCGACCTGGCGTTCGAGGATCTGCCCGAGAAGGTCCGCAAGATCCTGCTGTACGGCTCGGGCAAGCAGGCCATCCCGTTTTCGTACATCAACGAGCGCGGCCGCACCTCGATCCGCGAGCACGTGTTCGAGGGCATCATCCCGAACCTGGAGCGGCGCTACCGCGAGACCGACTCGGCCGCGGTGCGCGAGGAGCTCGCGAAGTACCAGAACAACCAGCCCTGCCCGTCCTGCCACGGCACCCGGCTGCGCCGCGAGGCGCGCTTCGTGCGCGTGGGCAGCGGCGAGCAGGCGCGCGCGATCTATGAAGTCAGCGGCTGGCCGCTGCGCGACACGCTCGCCCACTTCAGCGCGATGACGCTCGACGGCGCCAAGCGCGAAATCGCCGACAAGGTGATCCAGGAGATCGTCGCCCGGCTGACCTTCCTCAACAACGTCGGCCTCGACTATCTCTCGCTCGAGCGCAGCGCGGAAACGCTCTCGGGCGGCGAGGCCCAGCGCATCCGGCTCGCCTCGCAGATCGGCTCGGGCCTGACCGGCGTGATGTACGTCCTCGACGAACCGTCGATCGGCCTGCACCAGCGCGACAACGACCGGCTGATCGGCACGCTCAAGCACCTGCGCGACCTCGGCAACTCGGTGATCGTGGTCGAGCACGACGAGGACATGATTCGAACCGCCGATTACGTGGTGGACATGGGCCCGGGCGCCGGCGAGCACGGCGGCGCGGTGATCGCCGAGGGCACGCCCAAGCAGGTGCAGGCCAACGCGGCGTCGCTGACGGGCCAGTATCTGAACGGCAAGAAAACCATCGACTACCCGGACGAGCGCATTGCGCCGGACCCGGAGCGCATGCTGCGCATCGACGACGCGCACGGCAACAACCTCAAGCACGTCTCGCTCGAACTGCCGGTGGGCCTGCTGACCTGCATTACCGGCGTATCGGGCTCGGGCAAGTCGACGCTGATCAACGACACGCTCTATCACGCCGTGGCGCGCCACCTGTACGGCGCCTCGGCCGAGCCGGCGCCGTACGAGTCGATCGAGGGGCTCGAGCACTTCGACAAGGTGATCAACGTCGACCAGTCGCCGATCGGCCGTACGCCGCGCTCGAACCCGGCCACCTACACGGGCCTCTTCACGCCGATCCGCGAGTTGTTCGCGGGCGTGCCGAGCGCGAAGGAGCGCGGCTACGATCCGGGCCGCTTCTCGTTCAACGTCAAGGGCGGGCGCTGCGAATCGTGCCAGGGCGACGGCGTGCTGAAGGTGGAGATGCACTTCCTGCCCGACGTCTACGTGCCGTGCGACGTCTGCCACGGCAAGCGCTACAACCGCGAGACGCTCGAGGTCCAGTACAAGGGCAGGAACATCAGCGAAGTGCTGGACATGACGGTCGAGCAGGCGCACGAGTTCTTCGCCGCGGTGCCGGTGATCTCGCGCAAGCTCAAGACCCTGCTCGACGTCGGCCTCGGCTATATCCGCCTCGGCCAGTCGGCCACCACGCTCTCGGGCGGCGAGGCGCAGCGCGTCAAGCTCTCGCTCGAACTGTCCAAGCGCGACACCGGCCGCACGCTCTACATCCTCGACGAGCCGACCACCGGCCTGCACTTCCACGACATCGCGCTGCTGCTGGAGGTGATCCACCGGCTGCGCGACCAGGGCAACACGGTGGTCATCATCGAGCACAACCTCGACGTGATCAAAACCGCCGACTGGGTGATCGACCTCGGGCCGGAAGGCGGCGCGGGCGGCGGCCAGATCATCGCGCAGGGTACGCCCGAAACGGTCGCGAAGACCAAGGCGAGCTTCACCGGCAAGTATCTCGCGCCGCTGCTCAAGCGCGCGAAGAAATAAGCACGGCACCGGGCGGCCCGCCGCCCGGCAGCCTGCCGCCCGCCCATCGGCCCTGCCGCCCGGCCATCGCCCCGCTCACGGCAGCGCGCGGCGGCGCCCGCCGCGGCCGCGATTCGGTATCCGCACGGCTTTTCCGCCCCCAATCGTTGCTATACTCGCCCGATGCGGAAGAGGAAGACGCGCGCGCGCCCACGTGCGTGCGAACCAGTCCGACGGAACCAGGAACAGTCATGGAGAAGCCAACCGAGTCGACGCGAGATACCCCGCCTCGCGAGCCTCATCTGCGCAGTGTCAGGCTGACGGGCGATTTCAGCCTGCCCAGGCTGTCGGCGATCGAAATCGGCAGCTATCTCGTCGCGATCCTCGGCCTGTTCCTGATTCTCCATCTGAAACTGCTGTCCGGCCTGCTGGCCGGGCTGCTCGTCTACCAGCTCGTCCATACCATCTCGCCGGCGATCGAGCGCCACATGTCGAGCGGCCGCGCGCGCTGGCTGTCGGTGGTGCTGCTGTCGGTGGTGATCGTGGGCGGCCTGGCGGGCCTCACGGCCGCGATCATCGATCACGTCGAGCACACGGTGCCGAACCTGCAGGGGCTGATGGGCCAGATGATGCAGCTGATCGACCAGGCACGCGGGCGCGTGCCGGGCTGGGTCGCCAACGTGCTGCCGGTGGACGCCACGCAGATGAAGGTGAAGGCCACCGGCCTGATGTCGAAGCACATGGACCAGCTCCAGGCAGGCGGCAAGAGCGCGGCGCGGATCTTCGGCCACGTGCTGTTCGGCATGATCATCGGCGCGATGATCGCGATCGGCGCCGACCGCAGCAAGACGCGCCGCCCGCTGTCCACGGCGCTGCTCGCGCGCGTCGCGATGTTCGCCGAGGCGTTCCGGCGGATCGTGTTCGCGCAGATCAAGATCTCGGCGATCAACGCGGCCTTCACGGCGGTCTACCTGCTTGCCGTGTTGCCGATCGTGCACGTGCAGATGCCGCTCGGCAAGACGCTCGTGCTCGTCACGTTCATCGTCGGGCTGATGCCGGTGATCGGCAACCTGATCTCGAACTCGCTGATCGTGGCGATCTCGCTGTCGGTGGGGGTGGGCACGGCGCTCGCCTCGCTCACGTTCCTGATCCTGATCCACAAGCTCGAGTACTTCCTGAACGCGCGCATCATCGGCGGCCAGATCGAGTCGCGCGCCTGGGAGCTGCTGCTCGCGATGCTCGTCATGGAGGCCGCGTTCGGCGTGCCGGGCGTGATCGCCGCGCCGATCTTCTATGCCTACCTGAAGCGCGAGCTGGCAACGCTGCGCCTCATCTGAGCAGAGGCGCGGGCGCGGCCGCGCGGCCGGCCCTCGCCCGCTGCCGGCTTCAGCGGAACACCACCGTCTTCGTGCCGTTCTGCAGGATGCGGTGCTCGACGTGCCATTTCACGGCGCGCGCGAGCGTCACGCATTCGACGTCGCGGCCGATCGCGGTCAGCTGCTCCGGCGTCATGCTATGGTCGACGCGCTCGACTTCCTGCTCGATGATCGGGCCTTCGTCGAGGTCGGTCGTCACGTAGTGCGCGGTCGCGCCGATCAGCTTCACGCCGCGGTCGAACGCCTGGTAATACGGCTTCGCGCCCTTGAAGCTCGGCAGGAACGAATGGTGGATATTGATCGCGCGGCCGGCCAGGCGCCGGCACATGTCCTGCGACAGGATCTGCATGTAGCGCGCGAGCACCACCAGGTCGGCCGAATGCTCGTCGATCACCTCCAGCACGCGCGCCTCCTGCGCGGCCTTCGCCTGCGCCGAGGCACCCGCGACCAGCGGGAAATGGTGGAACGGCACGTCGTAGCTGGCGGCGAGCTGGTAGAAATCCTTGTGGTTCGAGACGATCGCCGCGATCTCGATCGGCAGCTGACCGGTGCGGTAGCGGAACAGCAGGTCGTTCAGGCAGTGGCCGATCTTCGAGACGAGGATCACCACGCGCGGCTTGATCGACGCGTCGTGCAGCTCCCAGCGCATCGCGAAGCGTTCGGCGAGCGGCGCGAACGCGTCGCGCAGCGTGTCGAGCGCGGTGCCGGCATCGGCCGCGCTGGCCTGGTCGAAATGCACGCGCATGAAGAACTCGCCGGTGCGGCTGTCGCCGAACTGCGCGGAATCGACGATGTTGGTATCGCGCTCGAACAGGAAACCCGACACGGCATGCACGATGCCGTGCTTGTCGGGACATGACAGTTTCAGGATAAAGCTATGGTCGGTCGACATGACCGCACCTCCATTCCAATCGATTGAATTCGTGGCGCCGTCAGGCCGCCGGCGGCGGCGAGAACAGCGCGTCGATGCCGGCCGCCGCCTGCGGCGCGAGCACGCGGTGGCGCAACAGGCTGTCGAGCGTGGCCAGGCTCGCGTCCATCGTCATCGCGCCGGCCGCGAGCCAGCGCACGACCTCGTCGGCCCGCGCGAGCCGGTGCTCGGCCACTTCGCCATCCTGGTTGCGCGGCACGAAATCGCGCGGCAGCGGCAGGTCGTAGACGAAGATCTGCTCGGCCTGGGTGCCTTCCGGCAGCGAGCACAGCACGTGGACGGTGCGCCCCGCGATCGCGCGCGCGGCCAGCTCGGCCGGCATGCCGGCTTCCTCCCAGCACTCCTTGGCGAGCGTCGCCTCCACGCCGAGGCCCCAGCCGATCCCACCCGCCACCACGTTGTCGAGCATGCCCGGATCGGTCGCCTTGGTGTCGCTGCGCCGGCCCACCCACATCCGCAGCGGCTCGGCCGGCGCGTATTCTACGATGCCGTTCAGGTGAACCGCGTAGGTCAGGGTGCCGAAGAAGCGCGAAGCGGCGCGTTCGAGGTAGGCGGCGGGCGGCGCGTCGAACGCGTTGCGGACCGCGTAGATCTCGTTGCGCCAGCCCGGGATCAGCCCGTCGGCGGCGAGCGCGCCCGTCACGCTCGCGAGCGCCATGCTGCGGGTGTCGGGCGTCTCGAGCGAGGCAGCCAGCGCGACCTGCGCGGCGCCGATCTCGAATACGTCGGGCCAGCGCGCGAGCGCGCCGAGATCGCGGCGCCGGATCCAGCCGAACCGCTCGCCCGCGATCACGAACGGCAGGTGCGCGGCGGCGTCGAAGCGGCGCGCGGCCGCGATGCACGGAAAGCTCATCGCAACCTCAATCCTTGAACGCGATGCGCAGGCCGAGCCCGATGAAGGTCGCCCCGGCCAGCCGGTCGAGCCAGACGCCCGCGCGCGGCCGGCGCTTGAGCCAGGCGCCGAGCACGCCCGCGCCGAGGCCGAAGGCCGAGAACACCACGGCCGACTGCAGCATGAACAGCACGCCCAATTCGAGCATCTGCAGCGACACCGGCTGCGCGCCGTGCGTATCGACGAATTGCGGCAGGAACACCACGAAGAACAGCGTGACCTTGGGATTCAGCAGGTTGCCGATCACGCTTTGGCGGAAGATCGTCGCGAGCGGCTGCGGGCCGCGCGTGGCCGCGGCGGCGAGCCCCTGGCTGCGCAGCGCCTTGATGCCGATCCAGATCAGGTAGCCGGCGCCCGCCAGCTTCAGGACATGGAACGCCAGCGGTGACGAGCGCAGCAGCGCGGCCACGCCGAACGCGGCCAGCGTGGTATGGAACATCACGCCGGCCGAGAAGCCGAGCGCGGCCACCAGGCCCGCGGCGCGGCCCTGCGAGATGCCGCGCGCGAGCACCTGGAGGTTGTCGGGGCCGGGCGCGACCGTGATCGCGATCGAGGCGGCGAGGAACAGCAGGAAGCTCGGCATGGCTAAACGGCTCGCTGGCAGAGGATGAGGGGAACAGGCACGCGCCGGGGTCGGCCCGGCACCACCGGCCAAGCGGCTCAGTGGCCCGCGAATTCGGTGACGGCGTAGAGCGGCAGGCCCGCGCCGCGCAGCAGCGCCGAGCCGCCGAGGTCGGGCAGGTCGATGATCGCCGCGCCTTCCACGACGCTCGCGCCGAGGTGCTCCAGCAGGTTCTTGCCGGCCATCATGGTGCCGCCGGTGGCGATCAGGTCGTCGACGATGATCACGCGGTCGCCGGGCTTGCAGGCGTCCTCATGGATCTCCACCGTCGCGCTGCCGTATTCGAGCTCATAGGATTCCGACCGTGTCTTGTACGGCAGCTTGCCGACCTTGCGGATCGGGATGAAGCCGACGCTCAGCTCATAGGCGACGATCGGCGCGATGATGAAGCCGCGCGCGTCGAGCCCGGCCACGTAGTCGAGCTTGGCGTCGACGTAGCGCTCGACCAGCAGATCGACCAGCACGCGCAGCGCCTTCGCGTTCTGCAGGATCGGCGTGATGTCGCGGAACTGCACGCCCGGCTGCGGCCAGTCCGGCACCGTGCGCACATGGCGACGGACGAACTCGGCGGGATCGGGCGACACGCCCGACGGCTGATGGCTCATGAACTTCTCCAAAAAAACGGCGCGCGTCGGCCGTGGCGACCGACGGAAATTGATGGGGTCCGAACAATATCCGGCTGCGGGGGCCGCGCCGCTCGACATGATACGGTGCCCGTCCGCCGCGCCCGGCTCAGGCCGGGGCCGGCCCGCCGTCGCGGCGGTGGCGCGACAGCCGCTCCTCGGCCAGCGAGAGCGCCTCGGGCAGCCCGCGCAGCACGACGATGTCGGCCGCGCGCAGCTTCGTCTCGGGGTCCGGCTCGACGCCGCGGATACCGTGGCGCCGGATCGCCGTCACCTCGAGCCCGAGCGCGTAGAGCCCGACGTCCTCGAGGGAGCGGCCGACCGCATCCGAGCGCGCGTCGACGGGCACCGATTGTAGCCGCACCTGCTCGTGATCGTCGTCGTCCGCGTCATCGGCGCCGTGGAAATAGCCGCGCAGCAGGCTGTAGCGCGCGTCGCGCATCTCCTCCACGCGCCGCACCACGCGCCGCATCGGCACGCCCATCACCACCAGCGTGTGCGAGGCCAGCATCAGGCTGCCCTCGACGATCTCGGGGATCACCTCGGTCGCGCCGGCCGCGAGCAGGTGGTCGAGGTCGGCGTCGTCCACGGTGCGCACGATCACCGGCAGCGTCGGCTCGAGTTCATGGACGTTGTGCAGCACGCGCAACGCCGAGGGCGTGTTCGCATAGGTGATCGCCACTGCCGTGGCGCGGTGGATGCCGGCCGCGAGCAGCGATTCGCGCCGCGCCGCGTCGCCGAACACCACCGACTCGCCGGCCGCGGCCGCCGCGCTGACGCGGTCCGGGTCGAGATCGAGCGCCACGTAGGAGAGCCCCTCCTGTTCGAGCATGCGCGCCAGGTTCTGGCCCGCCCGGCCGTAGCCGCAGATGATCACGTGGCCCTGCTGCTTGAGGCTCTGGGTCGCGATGCGCGTCATCTGCAGCGACTGCTGCATCCATTCCGTCGAGGACAGCCGCATCACGATCCGGTCGGCGTTCTGAATCAGGAACGGCGCGGCCAGCATCGACAGCAGCATCGAGGCGAGAATCGCCTGCAACAGCGTCGGGTCCACCAGATGGCGGTCGAGGATCAGGTTCAGCATCACGAAGCCGAATTCGCCGGCCTGCGCGAGCCCCAGGCCGGTGCGCATCGACACCCCGGGCGTGGCACCGAACAGCCGCGCCAGGCCGGTGATGGTGGCCGCCTTCAGCAGCACCTGGCCCACGAAGAAGCCGATCACGAGGAACGGGTGCTCCCAGATCACGCTCGGGTCCAGCAGCATCCCGGTGGTCACGAAGAACAGGCCGAGCAGCACGTCGCGGAACGGCTTGATGTCCTCCTCCACCTGGTGCCGGTAAGGCGTCTCGGAGATCAGCATGCCGGCGATGAACGCGCCGAGCGCGAGCGACAACCCGAACCGGTCGGTAATGAATGCCGCGCCGAGCGTGACGAGCAGCAGGTTCAGCACGAACAGCTCCTGCGAGCGGCGCCGCGCCACCACGTTGAACCAGCGTGTCATGAACTTCTGGCCGACGAACAGCAGCAGCGACAGCGCGATCACGATCTTCACGGCCGCGAGGCCGAGCGTGACGGCCAGATCCTTCGACGATTCGCCGCCGAACGCCGAGATCACGATCAAGAGCGGCACCACGGCCAGATCCTGGAACAGCAGCACGCCGAAGATGTTGCGGCCATGCTCGGTCTCGATCTCGAGCCGCTCGGCCAGCATCTTCGAGACGATCGCCGTGGACGACATGGCCAGGGCGCCGCCCAGCGCGACGCTGCCCTGCCAGGTGATGTGGACCCAATGCTCGAACGCGAGGCCGAGCAGCACCGCCACCGCGAGCGTGACCACCACCTGCGCGAGTCCGAGCCCGAACACCAGCCGCCGCATCGCCCGCAGCTTGGCCAGCGAGAATTCGAGGCCGATCGAGAACATCAGGAACACCACGCCGAACTCGGCGAGGTGCTCGGCGCGCTCGAGATCGCCGGCGAAGCCGAGCGCGTGCGGGCCGACCAGGATGCCCACGGTCAGATAGCCGAGCATCGGCGGCAGGTTCAGCGAGCGGAACACGACGACGCCCGCCACGGAAGCCAGCAGCAGCAGGAGCGTCATTTCGAGCGGGGATATCACGTGCTAAGGGTCCTCGTTCGTCAGGGCGTCGCGACTGGCGGACGCGGGTGGGGCCGCGCGCAGCGGCGGCTCGGTGGGCGAGGACAGGACTCCGTCGGGAGCGCAGTCCCGGCGCCCGGCGCGGCGAACAAACGCCTTTGCTATACTCCGCGCATGATAGCGAAAATCAATGATGATCGGGCGCTCGCGCTCGCTCGCGACGTGCTCGACATCGAGGCGGACGCCGTGCGCGCCCTGCGCGAGCAACTCGACGGCGACTTCGTCGGCGCGGTCGGCCTGCTGCTGAACTGCCGCGGGCGCGTGGTCGTCTCCGGAATCGGTAAATCCGGCCACATCGCGCGCAAGATCGCCGCCACGCTCGCCAGCACCGGCACGCCCGCATTCTTCGTGCATCCGGCCGAGGCCAGCCACGGCGACCTCGGCATGGTAACCGCCGACGATGTCTTTATCGCGATCTCGAACTCGGGCGAATCGGCCGAACTGGTCTCGATCCTGCCGCTCATCAAGCGGCTCGGCGCCAAGCTGATCGCGATGACGGGCCGGCCGCAGTCGAGCCTCGCCCAGTTGTCCGACGTCCATCTCAACGCCGCCGTCGAGAAGGAGGCCTGCTCGCTGAACCTCGCGCCGACCGCCAGCACCACCGCCGCGCTCGCGCTCGGCGACGCGCTGGCCGTGGTGGTGCTCGACGCGCGCGGCTTCGGCCCCGACGATTTCGCGCGCTCCCACCCGGGCGGCGCGCTCGGCCGGCGCCTGCTCACCTACGTGCGCGACGTGATGCGCACCGGCGACGAAATCCCCACCGTCACGCTCGCGGCCACGCTGTCCGACGCCCTGTTCCAGATCACCGCGAAGCGCATGGGCATGACCGCCGTGGTCGACGAGCACAATCGCGTGGCCGGCATCTTCACCGACGGCGACCTGCGCCGCGTGCTCGAGCGCGACGGCGATTTCCGCCGCCTGCCGATCGGCAACGTGATGACGCGCCACCCGCGCACCATCGCCCCCGACCATCTCGCCGTCGAGGCGGTGGAACTGATGGAGCGCTACCGGATCAACCAGATGCTGGTGACCGATCCGGACGGTACGCTGATCGGCGCGCTCAACATGCACGACCTGTTCTCCCAGAAGGTGATCTGATGTCCGCTGCCCCCGCCACGGCCGCCGAACGCGCGAGCCGCGTGAAGCTGATGATTTTCGACGTCGACGGCGTGCTGACCGACGGCGGCCTGCATTTCACGGCCGCCGGCGACACCATGAAGTCGTTCCATTCGCAGGACGGCCACGGCCTGAAGCTGCTGCGCGAAGCCGGCATCGACACGGCGATCATCACCGGGCGCCGCTCGGAGATCGTCGCCATGCGCGCCCGGGAGCTGCGCATCAGTCATCTCTACCAGGGCGTCGAGCACAAGCTCGAGGCATTCGCCGAACTGCTGCGGGCCACCGGCGTGCCGCCCGAGCAATGCGGCTACATGGGCGACGACTGGCCCGACCTGGGCGTGATGACGCGCTGCGGTTTCGTGGCCGCCCCCGCCAACGCGCATCCGGACGTGATCGCGCGCGCCCACTGGGTGGCCGAGGCGCGCGGCGGCCAGGGCGCCGCGCGCGAGGTGGTCGACACGATCCTGCGCGCGCAGGGCCGCTACGAGGCGCTGCTGGCCGCCGCGCTCGGAGCCTGACGCATGACGCCCCGGTTTCGCCTGACCTCGCTGCTGCCGGTGATCGCGATGGCCGCGCTCGCCGGCGTGACCTATTGGCTGCTGCAGGCCACGCTGCCGCCGCCCGGCGAGGCGATCGCCCGCCCGAAAACCCACTCGCCCGACTATTTCGCCGACAATTTCTCGGTCACCGAACTCGACGACTCCGGCGCCACGCAGTACCGGCTCACCGCCAGCAAGCTGGTTCACTACGAGGACGACGAGACCAGCGTGCTGGATTCGCCCGCGCTGCGCGCGTTCCAGCCCGGCAAGCCGGTGGTGACGGCCACGGCGCTGCGCGGCACCGTCAACGGCGACGTGTCGGTGGTCGATCTGTACGACAACGCGAAGATCGTGCGTGCGGCGGGCGCGGGCGACCCGCCGATGGAAGCGGACTCCCAGCATTTCCGGGTGCTCGTGAACGACGATGTGATCGAGACCGAAAAGCCGGTTAAACTTCAGCGCGGCTTGTCGATCGCCAACGCGACCAACGGCATGAAGTACAACAATGTCACCCGGGTCATCGACCTTTACGGCAACGTCCGCGGCACGATCGCCGCGTCCGACGTCTCCGGCGGCGCTTCCCGCCAATCCAAGTAACCCAGCTTGCGTGACTGCATGAACGAATCGTTCCCTTGTTTTTCCTACGGCAGCGCCCGCCGCGCTGTCCGCGCCGGGCTTGCCGCGGCGCTCGTCGCGCTGCTGCTGCCGGGCGTCGCGCCGGTGGCGCACGCGGAAAAGGCGGACCAGAACAAGCCGATCCAGGTCGAGGCGGACAACCTGACCTATGACGACCTGAAGCAGGTGACGGTCGCGACCGGCAACGTCGTGATCACCAAAGGCACGATCCTGATCAAGGGCGACCGCGTCGAAGTGCGCCAGGACCCGCAGGGCTATCAGTACGCCACCGCCACCATGGCGCCCGGCAGCAAGAAGCACGCCTCGTTCCGCCAGAAGCGCGAGGGGCTCGACGAATACATCGACGGCGACGCCGAGCGCATCGACTACGACGGCAAGCAGGACCTGACCACGCTCACGCGCGACGCCACCGTGCGGCGCCTGCAGGGTCTGTCGACGGTCGCCGACACGGTGCATGGCAGCGTGATCACCTATGACGGCCAGCACGACTTCTATACCGCGAAGGGCGGCAGCGACGTCTCCGCGCCGGGCAACCCGACCGGCCGCGTGCGCGCGATGCTCTCGCCGAAGACGGGCGGCCCGGCGCCGCTGAACGGCACCGGCGCGACGCTCGCGCCGTCGAACAGCATGCAGGGGGGCACCAATCCGTGAACGCCCTGCCCAATCGCCAGCCGGCCGGCACCACCAGTTCGCTCGTGGTGCGCAATCTGAAAAAGCGCTACGGCTCGCGCACCGTCGTCAAGGACGTGTCGCTCGACGTCAAGAGCGGCGAAGTGGTCGGCCTGCTCGGCCCGAACGGCGCCGGCAAGACCACCTCGTTCTACATGATCGTCGGCCTCGTGCCGCTCGACGCCGGCGACATCTCGCTGAACGGCAGCCCGATCAGCCGGCTGCCGATCCACAAGCGCGCCTCGCTCGGCCTGTCGTACCTGCCGCAGGAAGCGTCGGTGTTCCGCAAGCTGACCGTCGAGGAAAACATCCGCGCCGTGCTCGAACTGCAGTACGACGACGACGGCCGGCGGCTCTCGAAGGATGCCACCGCCACGCGCGCCGAGGCGCTGCTCGACGAACTGCAGATCGCGCACCTGCGCGACAACCCGGCGCTGTCGCTGTCGGGCGGCGAGCGCCGCCGCGTCGAGATCGCCCGCGCGCTCGCGAGCAATCCGAGCTTCATCCTGCTCGACGAGCCGTTCGCCGGCGTCGATCCGATCGCCGTGCTCGAAATCCAGAAGATCGTCAAGTTCCTGAAGCAACGGAACATCGGTGTGCTGATCACCGACCACAACGTGCGCGAGACGCTCGGCATCTGCGACCACGCCTACATCATCAGCGACGGCTCGGTGCTCGCCTCCGGCGCGCCGCAGGACATCATCGAGAACGAAAGCGTGCGCCGCGTCTATCTCGGCGAACATTTCCGCATGTAAGCCGCCCCGGTGCCCGCGCGGCACCGGGGCGCCGCCGGCCGACGGCGCGTGCCCGCAGGCCGCGGCCGGTCCGATCCGTACTCGCGACGGTGCTCGGCCGCGCCGCGACCTTCGTGCATCACGCATTCCGCAACGCGCCGCCTACGTGGCAAACTTCAGGTAACGATTCCTTTTTGCCATGAAAGCCAGCCTCCAACTCCGCCTGTCGCAGCACCTCGCGCTGACTCCCCAGTTGCAGCAGTCGATCCGGCTGCTGCAGTTGTCGACGCTCGAACTGCAACAGGAAGTCGCGATGGCCGTCGCGCAGAACCCGCTGCTCGAAAACGACGACGAGTGGATCGCGAGCCCGCTGCGCGTGGCCGCCGACGGCTCGCTGATCGCGCAGACGCCGCCGTCCTCGGCGCCCGAGCCGATGCAGGGTGCGCCCGTCGGCGGCGACGCGCCGGCCGGCGAGCGCAGCGAGCGCGACGACGGCTCGGGCGGCGACGACTACGACAGCTACTCCGGCAGCGACGGCGATGCGAGCCAGTGGAACCTCGACGACTACGGCCGCACTTCGGGCGCCTCCGACGACGACGATCTCCCGCCGCTGCAGGTCCACGAGACCTCGACTTCGCTGCGCGACCACCTGTCGGCACAGCTGCGCGTCACCCAGGCAAGCCCGCGCGACCGCGCGCTGATCACGTTCCTGATCGAGTCGCTCGACGACGACGGCTATCTGGGCGCGACGCTCGACGAAGTCCGCGCCGACCTGCCCGAGGAGCTCGAGGTCGAGCTCGACGAGCTGGCCGCCGCGCTCGCGCTGCTGCACAGCTTCGATCCGGCCGGCGTCGGCGCGCGTTCGGCGTCCGAATGCCTGCGCCTGCAGCTGCTGCGACTCGATCCGTCCCCCACGCGCACGCTCGCGCTCGACATCGTTTCGCAGCATCTCGAACTGCTCGCCGCGCGCGACTTCACGCGGCTGCGCAAGCAACTGAAGGCGAGCGACGACGAGCTGCGCGACGCGCATGCGCTGATCCGCTCGCTCGAGCCGTTCCCGGGCGCCGCCTACGGCAAGGCCGAGGCCGACTACGTGGTGCCCGACATCATGGTGAAGAAGAGCGGCCAGAACTGGCTCGCGGAGCTGAATCCGGAAGTCGTGCCCAAGCTGCGCATCAACCACCTGTACGCCAACATCCTGCGCAACAGCCGCGGCGATCCCGGCGCCGGCTCGCTGAAGCAGCAGCTCCAGGAAGCGCGCTGGCTGATCAAGAACATCCAGCAGCGATTCGAGACCATCCTGCGCGTCGCGCAAGCAATCGTCGAGCGCCAGAAGAACTTTTTTGCACATGGCGAAATAGCCATGCGCCCCTTGGTTTTGAGGGAAATAGCTGATACGCTGGGCCTACACGAGTCAACTGTCTCGCGTGTGACAACCGGCAAGTACATGCTGACCCCGTTCGGCACTCTTGAATTTAAGTACTTCTTCGGGTCGCATGTCTCGACGGATACCGGCGGCGCCGCCTCATCCACGGCGATCCGCGCCCTCATCAAGCAACTGATAGGAGCCGAAGACCCGAAAACTCCTTTATCGGACAGCCGAATCGCCGAGCTGCTGGCGGAACAGGGATTCGTGGTCGCGCGCCGCACGGTTGCGAAGTATCGCGAAGCCCTCAAGATCCCCGCAGTGAATCTGCGCAAGTCTCTGTAGCCCGCTGCTTGCGGCGGGCGTTTTCCGGCCGCCGCGCTGTCGAAGGCATAGTGCCGCCGCAGGCCCGCTCCGTCCCCTTCGTTCACGGAGATCGCCCTGCCGGCAAGCGCCGCCTCTCACCGCGCCGGGGTCATCTGCATGGAGAAGCACTATGAACCTGAAGATCAGTGGACACCATCTCGAAGTGACGCCCGCCATTCGCGAATACGTGATCACCAAGCTGGATCGGGTGCTACGGCATAGCGACCAAGTCATCGATGGCACTGTGATCCTCTCGGTCGACAACCATAAGGAAAAGGACAGACAGCAGCGCGCGGAAATCAATCTGCATCTGAAGGGAAAGGACATCTTCGTCGAAAGCGCCAACGGCAACCTCTATGCGGCGATCGATCTGCTGATCGACAAGCTCGACCGCCAGGTCGTCAAGCACATGGAACGGCTGCAGACGCACGCGCATGACCCGATCAAGCATCAGCCCGCGATCGATCAGATCGAATTGCCCCCGCAATGACATCCGGCGCGCGAGCGCCCTCGAAACCGCCCGTTCCGACGGGCGGTTTTTCGTTGCGGCCGCGGTGTACCATCGCGTCAAGACCGCTTTGCGCGCAGCGCGCCACGCGAACGTCCGTGCACTATAATGTGCGGGTTATTACCGGGGGGCATCGGCGGGGCCGGCTTGTCGTGCACACAAGCCGCCATCGGCCGGCGCCCCCGCATCTTTGCCGTCATGGAATATCCGTCCACCGCCGCGAGGAGACCCCAGGCTGCCCCCTTGCCTGTCAACATGAATCGCCTAGCCAAAATCCTGCCACTCGAGAACGTCGTCATCGACCTCTCCGTCACCAGCAAGAAGCGCGTGTTCGAACAAGCCGGCCTGATCTTCGAAAATCAGAACGGCATCGCGCGCAGCATCGTCACCGACAACCTGTTCGCGCGCGAGCGTCTCGGCTCGACGGGTCTCGGCGAAGGCGTCGCCATTCCGCATGGCCGGATCAAGGGCCTCAAGCAGCCGCTCGCCGGGTTCGTCCGGCTCGCCGAGCCGATCCCGTTCGAGGCGCCGGACGGCCAGCCCGTCTCGCTGCTCATCTTCCTGCTGGTTCCCGAGCAGGCGACGCAGCAGCACCTCGAGATCCTCTCCGAGATCGCGCAACTGCTGTCCGACCGCGAGGCCCGCGAGCGCCTGCATACCGAGCCGGATCGCAACGAGTTGCATCAGCTCCTCACTCAATGGCAACCTTGAACTGATTGGGGCGGGCAGCCCCCGCATCGGCCTGCAGGCGCAGGCCGGCCCGCCCGCAGCCGGACCGGCGCCGCGACCGCCGTTGCCGCCCGCCGCATCGGCCCGCACCGGCCATTTGGAGTGACGGATTCACCATGGACACGTCCAGCATCAACGCCCAGAGCATCTTCGACGACAACGCCGCCATGCTGAAGCTCAGCTGGCTGACGGGGCATGAAGGCTGGGAGCGCGGCTTTTCCTCCGAGACGGTCGGCAACGCCACCTCGAGCGCCGACCTGGTCGGCCACCTGAACCTGATCCACCCGAACCGGATTCAGGTGCTCGGCGAGGCCGAAATCGAGTATTACCAGCGCCAGACCGACGAGGACCGCTCGCGCCACATGGCCGAGCTGATCGCGCTCGAACCGCCGTTCCTGGTGGTGGCGGGCGGCGCCGCCGCGCCGCCGGAGCTGGTGCTGCGCTGCACGCGCTCGTCCACGCCGCTGTTCACCACGCCGATGTCGGCGGCCGCCGTGATCGACAGCCTGCGCCTCTACATGTCGCGCATCCTCGCGCCGCGCGCCACGCTGCACGGCGTGTTCCTCGACATCCTCGGCATGGGCGTGCTGCTCACCGGTGATTCGGGCCTCGGCAAGAGCGAGCTCGGCCTCGAGCTGATCAGCCGCGGCCACGGCCTGGTGGCCGACGACGCGGTCGATTTCGTGCGTCTTGGCCCCGATTTCGTCGAGGGGCGCTGCCCGCCGCTGCTGCAGAACCTGCTCGAGGTGCGCGGGCTGGGCCTGCTCGACATCAAGACGATCTTCGGGGAAACCGCGGTACGCCGGAAGATGAAGCTGAAGCTGATCGTCCAGCTGGTGCGCCGGCCGGACGGCGAATTCCAGCGCCTGCCGCTGGAAAGCCAGACCGTGGACGTGCTCGGCCTGCCGATCAGCAAGGTGACGATCCAGGTGGCGGCCGGCCGCAATTTGGCCGTGCTCGTCGAGGCCGCGGTCCGCAACACGATCCTGCAGTTGCGCGGCATCGATACGCTGCGCGACTTCATGGACCGGCAGCGCCTGGCCATGCAGGATCCGGACAGCCAGTTCCCCGGCAAGCTGGTTTGACGCGCGCCGATGCCGGGCCCAGACGGGCGCGCTGAGCCGGTGCTATGATGAAACGTCTGGATTTTCCGCCTCCCATGCGCATCGTCCTCATCACCGGTATCTCCGGCTCCGGCAAGTCCGTCGCACTCAACGCGCTGGAAGACGCGGGCTACTACTGCGTCGACAACCTTCCGCCGCGCGTGCTGCCGGAACTCTTGCGCAGCATCGCCGCCGACGGCCAGCAGCACCTCGCGGTGGCGATCGACGCGCGCTCGAGCGGCTCGCTCGACGACATGCCGGACCTGATCCGCGAACTCTCGCAGCACCACGACGTGCGCGTGCTGTTCCTCAACGCGAGCACCCAGGCGCTGATCCAGCGCTTCTCCGAAACCCGCCGCCGCCACCCGCTGTCGGGCTCGCCGTCGCACCAGGCCGACGTCGGGCTGCTGTCGTCGCTGGAAGAAGCGATCGAGCGCGAACGCGAGCTGGTCGCGCCGCTGGCCGGCTTCGGCCACGAGATCGACACCAGCAACCTGCGCGCCAACGTGCTGCGCACCTGGGTCAAGCGCTTCATCGAACAGAAGAACGACGACCTCGTGCTGATGTTCGAGTCGTTCGGCTTCAAGCGCGGCGTGCCGCTCGACGCGGACTTCATGTTCGACATGCGCGCGCTGCCGAATCCGTATTACGACCGCGAGCTGCGGCCGCTGACCGGGCTGGACCAGCCGGTCATCGCGTTCCTCGACGCGCTGCCGATCGTCCACCAGATGATCGACGACGTCGAGGCCTTCCTCGTCAAATGGCTGCCGCATTTCCGCGACGACAATCGCAGCTATCTGACGGTCGCGATCGGCTGCACGGGCGGCCAGCATCGCTCGGTGTTCATTGCGGAGACGCTCGCCGCGCGTCTGTCGCGGCAGGCGAACGTGATAGTGCGGCATCGTGACGCGCCGGTTGATGCCGATGCGTCGTCGCGGCTCGTCACCTGAGCGAGCCGTTCCTCGTCAAGGGGGCGCCACATGTCATCGCTTTCGACCACGCTCATCGATTTGCCTCTGTTCCCGCTGCGCACGGTGTTGTTCCCCGGCGGCCTGCTGCCGCTGAAGGTGTTTGAACAGCGCTACGTCGACATGGTCCGTTCGTGCCTGCGCGATCATGCGCCGTTCGGCGTCTGCCTGCTCAAGAGCGGCCCAGAGGTCGCCCAGGACGACGCGGTATCGGTGCCGGAGGCGGTCGGCTGCATGGCCGAGATCATCGAATGCGATACCGGCGAGTTCGGCATGCTGCTGCTGCGCACCGTCGGCACGCGGCGTTTCCGGCTGCTCTCGCACCGCGTCGAGGCCAACGGCCTGCTGGTCGGCATCGCCGAGCCGCTCCCCGAGGACGAGCCGCTCGACGGCGAGCTGTCGATCGCGCAGTTCGGCGCCTGCGCGGAAGTGCTCGAGCGCATCGTCGGCGCGCTGCGCAACGTCAAGGCCGGCGAGCTGCCGTTTCTCGAGCCGTTCCATTTCGAGGATCCGACCTGGGTGTCGAACCGGCTCGCCGAGGTGCTGCCGCTCGATCTGCGCACGCGGCAGAAGCTGATGGAACTCCCCGGCGTCGGCGCGCGGATCGACGCCGTGCATCAGGTGCTCAAGCGCCACGACTGGCTGTGAGCGCACGGGCGGGGCGGCCCGGGCCGCCCCCCTGCCGCCCCTGAGCATCGGTCAGAGCAGCGTCCCGCTCAGGCTGTCGAGCAGCTTGCGCACGGGCGCCGGCACGCCGTACGCGTCGAGCCGCGCGAGCGGCACCCATTCGGTGTCGGCATCGGCCGCGCCGGCTTGGCCGCCCGATGCCCTGCCGACCTCGGCGATGCGCGGCTCGATCTCGAGCCGGAAATGCGTGAACGTGTGCGTAAACGGCGCGAGCGAGATCACCGAATCGGCGCCGAATGCGCGCACGCGCTGCAGCGCCGCCGCGTCGCCGTCCGCCTCGGGCAGGCTCCAGAGACCGCCCCAGACGCCGGCGGGCGGGCGCCGTTCGAGCAGCACGGCATCCCCGTCGCGCAGCACCAGCATCCAGGTGCGCCGCGTCGGCACCGCCTTCTTCGGCCGTGCCGCCGGCAGCTCGCGCTGGCGGCCGGTCGCATTGGCCACGCAGTCGGGCGCGAACGGGCAGCGCTGGCAGTCGGGCTTGCCGCGCCCGCACAGCGTCGCGCCGAGATCCATCAGGCCCTGCGTGTAGGCGCTGATGCCGGCATCGTCCTCGTCGCGCGGAAACAGCGTTTCGGCCAGCACCCACATGTCGTTCTCGACGCGCTTCTCGCCCGGAAACCCCTCCACGCCGAACACGCGCGCGAGCACGCGCTTGACGTTGCCGTCAAGGATCGGCGCGCGCGCACCGAACGCGAACGAGGCGATCGCGGCCGCGGTCGAGCGTCCGATGCCGGGCAACTCGGCGAGTGCGTCGGGCGTTTGCGGAAAGCGCCCGCCATGCTGCTCGACCACCACCTGCGCGCAGCGATGCAGGTTACGCGCGCGCGTGTAATAGCCGAGCCCGGCCCACAGCGCCATCACGTCGTCGGCCGGCGCGGCGGCCAGCGCGGCGACCTCGGGAAAGCGCGCGAGAAACCGTTGGTAATACGGCACCACGGTCGAAACCTGGGTCTGCTGCAGCATGATTTCCGACAGCCAGATCCGGTACGGATCGCGCGTGTTCTGCCACGGCAGGTCGTGACGGCCGTGTTCGCGCTGCCAGGCGATCAGGCGGCGCGCGAAGCTCGCGTGCAGCGGGGTGGGCGGCGCGACCGGCGCCGCTCGGGTACGGGGAGGTTTCAAGATATCAACGCTGACAATTCGGACAGAAATAGGTGGACCGCTGGCCCTGCACGATCTGGCGGATCGGCGTACCGCAGACGCGGCACGGCTCGCCGGCACGATCGTAGACGAAGCAGTCGAGCTGGAAGTAGCCGCTTTCGCCGTTGCTGCCGACGAAATCGCGCAAGGTGCTGCCGCCGCGCTCGATCGCGTCGGCCAGCGTCGCGCGCACCGCCTCGGCGAGCCGCTGGTAGCGCGGCAGCGACACGCGGCCGGCGGCCGTGGTCGGCCGGATGCCGGCGCGGAACAGGCTTTCGGAGGCGTAAATATTGCCGACGCCCACCACGATGTCGCCCGCCAGCAGCGCCTGCTTCACCGAAACGGTGCGCCCCCGCGTGCGCCGGAACAGGAGCTCGGGCGTGAAGAGCGGCGAGAACGGCTCGACGCCGAGGCTCGTGAGGAGCGGATGCCGGTGGATGTCGCCGGACTCGCGCGCGTGCCAGAGCACGGCGCCGAACCGGCGCGGATCGCGAAAGCGCAGCACGCATTCGTCGAACACCCAGTCGATGTGGTCGTGCTTCCTGGCCTCGGGCGGCTCGCCCCCGGGCAGCACGCGCAGCGTACCGGTCATGCCGAGATGGACGATGAACCAGCCGGCATCCACCTCGAACAGCAGATACTTGCCGCGCCGCTCGACACGCAGCACCTCGCGCGCCTCGAGCGCGGCGGCGAGGTTGTCGGGCACCGGCCAGCGCAGCGTGGCGGTGCGCACGTCGACGCGCCTGACGCGCCGTCCGGTGACGAAGGGTTCGATTCCGCGGCGGGTAACCTCGACTTCCGGCAACTCTGGCATGGTTTTGTGGTCTGTGTGTGGCTGGTGCGATGGTGCGCGTATTGTAGCGAGCGCGTTACAATCGACCGAAACCTCGAACGGATTTCCATGACCTTGCCCTCGACGCTGTCCCCGAAGCGCTCCGCCGCCCGCGCGCGCCGCGCGTTCGCCTTTCCGGTTCGCCGCGCCCTCGGCGCCGCGCTTGTCGCCGCTTGGACGTTCGGCGCGGTTGCCGCGCATGCCCAGACTCCCGCCGACGCACCGGCTGCCGGCGCGTCCGACGCGCTGGCGCAAAGCGCGTTCTCGCCGGCCTTTCCCGAAGAGAAAAAGGATCTGCCGAACGTGCCGCTGACGGCGCAGATCGTCTACCAGGTGCTCGCGGCCGAGGTCGCGCTGCAGCGCTCGCAGCCGGCGCCCGCATACCAGACCTACCTCGCGCTGGCACGCGACACGAAGGACCCGCGCATGGCGCAGCGGGCCACCGAGATCGCGCTGGCGGCCCAGAGCCCGGCCGACGCGCTTGCCGCGGCAAATCTGTGGCGCCAGTTCGCGCCCGACTCGAACCGCGCCTCGCAGGTCGACTCGGCGCTGCTGGTGCTGGCCGGCAAGCCGGCCGAAGCCGAGCCGCTGCTCGCGCGCGAGCTCGCGCGCGCCAACGGCGAGAATCGCGGCGACGCGCTGCTCGCGCTGCAGGCGCTGATTTCGCGCGGCCCGAACCGGGTCGAGGGCCTGACGGTGCTGCAGGATCTGCTCAAGAACGACCTCGATCGCCCCGAGGCGCAGCTGGCCATCGCACGCCAGCAGCTCGCCACCGACGACCGGGCGGGCGCCGTCGCCTCGCTGAAGCAGGCGCTGAAGTTGCGGCCCGACTACCTGCCGGCGGCCCTGATGCTCTCGCAGATGGGTCCCGACGAGCGCGCGGTCGGCGTGGCCTCGTTCGAGAAGTTCGTCCAGCAGAATCCGAAGTCGCGCGAAGGACGCCTCGCGCTGGCGCAGCTCTATCTGGCCGACAACCGCCTCGAGGACGCACAGAAGCAGTTCGAGGCGATGCGCAGGAACGATCCGAAGGAACCGGCGCCGCTGATGGCGCTCGCGCTCGTCAAGATCCAGGAAAAGCATTACGACGACGCGCAGGCCGACCTGAAGCAGTACATCGAACTCGCCCAGAAGCGCCAGGGCGCCGATGTCGGCCAGGCCTACGTCTACCTTGCGCAGATCGCGATCGAGCAGAACGACGATGCGCAAGCCTCGCAATGGCTCGACAAGATCGACGCGTCGAGCCCGCATTACATCCCGGCCCAGGTCACGCGCGCGCAACTGCTCGCCAAGCAGGGCAAAACCGACGAGGCCCGCCAGGTGCTGGCCGGCATCCAGGTCTCCGATCCGCACGACGCGGCCGTGATCGCGCGCACCGACGCGTCGCTGCTGTTCGCCGCCAAGCGCTACCGCGAGGCGGCCGACCGGCTGGCGCAGGCCGTCGAGCAGTTCCCCGACGATCCCGACCTGCGCTACGACTATGCGATGGCCTGCGAGAAGATCGGCCAGTACACGACCATGGAGCAGCAGCTGCGCCTGCTGATCAGCGCCCAGCCGGACAGCCCGCAGGCTTACAACGCGCTCGGCTACTCGCTCGCGGACCGCAACGAGCGCCTGCCCGAGGCGAACAAGCTGATCGAGCGCGCCAGCGCGCTCGCGCCCAAGGATGCGTTCATCATGGACAGCCTCGGCTGGGTCAAGTACCGGCTCGGCGACAACGCCGCCGCCGCCAAGATCCTGACGCAGGCCTATGCGCTGCAGCCGAACGCCGAGATCGGCGCGCACCTCGGCGAAGTGCTCTGGAAGAGCGGCCAGCGGGACAAGGCCCGCGAAGTCTGGCGTGCTGCGCAAAAGCTCGAGCCCGACAACGACACGCTCGTCAGCACGCTCAAGCGCTTCGGGGTGAACGGGCTGTGAGCACCACGATTCGAACCGGCGCGCGGCTCGCGCGCCACGCTTGCGCCGTGCTCGCCGCGGGCGCCCTGCTGGCCGGCTGCGCGACGCGCCCCCAGCCGCCCGCCGGCACGGCGGCGCTCAGCGCCACCAGCGCCACCAGCGCCGACACGATCATGACGCAGGCCGCGCACGCCTACACGGGCCGCTTCTCGGTCCGCTACGACGACCGGCTCGGCAAGCAGCAGAACGTCTACGGCAACTTCGACTGGCAGGAAACCGGCAACGTCATCACGCTCGAACTGCGCAGCCCGCTCGGCCAGACGCTCGCGGTAGTCCGCTCGTCGCCGCAGCGCGCCTCGCTCGAGATGCCGGGCCGCGCGCCGCGTTTTGCCGGTGACGTCGGGCAGCTGATGCAGGACACGCTCGGCTTCTCGCTGCCGCTCGACGGCCTGCGCTACTGGATGCTGCCGCGGCCGTCGCCGGGCTCGCCGGCCGACATCACGGGCGATGCCTCGCACCCGAAGCAGATCCGCCAGGACGGCTGGACCATCGACTACCGCGCCTACGCGGACGCGCCCGCCACCGGCGTCAGGCGGCTCGATCTCACGCGCGCCGAACCTCCGCTCGACATCAAGCTGGTGCTGGATCGCTGAGCCGCGCACTCCGTTTTCCGCCACGAAGTCCCGAAGCATGACCGATACCTCCCGCGCGCTGCGCAACTGCCTCGCCCCCGCGAAGCTCAACCTGTTCCTGCACATCACCGGCCGCCGCCCAGACGGCTATCACGCGCTGCAGACCGTGTTCCAGCTGCTCGACTGGGGCGACACGCTGCATTACACGCGACGCGACGACGGCGTCGTGCGCCGCGTCACCGAAGTGGCGGGCGTCCCCGAGGACGGCGACCTCGTGGTGCGCGCCGCGCGGCTGCTGCAGGCGCATACCGGCACCGCGCTCGGCGTCGACATCGAGATCGACAAGGTGCTGCCGATGGGCGCCGGTCTCGGCGGCGGCAGTTCGGACGCGGCCACCACGCTGCTCGCGCTGAACCGCCTCTGGGAGCTGAACCTGCCGCGCACCGAACTGCAGGCGCTGGCGGTGAAACTGGGCGCCGACGTGCCGTTCTTCGTGTTCGGAAAAAATGCGTTTGCGGAGGGTATCGGAGAAGCATTGGAGCAGGTAGAATTGCCGACTCGCTGGTTCCTGGTTGTGACGCCTCGGGTTCACGTACCGACCGCCGAAATTTTTTCGGATAAGTCGTTGACAAGAGATTCGAAGCCAATCACAATTACGGACTTTCTTGCACAGCAAAGCAGCAAGGGTTGGCCAGACAGCTTCGGTCAAAACGACATGCAGGCGGTTGTGACAAAGAAGTACGCGGAAGTTGCAAAGGCGGTCGAAGCATTGTATGATTTGACCCCCGCGCGGATGACCGGCTCTGGAGCTAGCGTGTTTGCAGCGTTCAGCAGCAGGAGCGAAGCAGAAGCGGCGCAAGCCAAACTGCCGGCCGGCTGGAACAGCGCAGTTTCCGGAAGCCTGGGTACTCATCCCCTCTTTGCTTTCGCGTTCTAAGTTTTGCTGCATCGGATGTCCTACACTTCCGGTGAAGCTCGTAGTTGAGTGTAGGGGAGTCGCCAAGTTGGTCAAGGCACCGGATTTTGATTCCGGCATGCGAGGGTTCGAGTCCTTCCTCCCCTGCCAAAGTTTCTTCTGTCATTCCCGCCCCCAGCCCGAAGCAGGTTCATGATGAGCAGCCATGACGGCCTGATGGTTTTCACTGGCAACGCAAACCCCGCGCTTGCACAGAAAGTCGTCGACAATCTCGGAATTCCTCTTGGCAAGGCCATGGTCAGCCGTTTCTCGGACGGTGAAATCCAGGTCGAAATCCAGGAAAACGTGCGCGGCAAGGACATCTTCGTCCTGCAATCGACCTGCGCGCCAGCGAACGACAACCTGATGGAACTGATGATCATGGTCGATGCGCTCAAGCGCGCATCCGCAGGCCGGATCACCGCTGCCATCCCCTACTTCGGCTACGCACGCCAGGATCGCCGCCCGCGTTCGGCGCGCGTCGCGATTTCGGCGAAGATCGTCGCGAACATGCTGGAAATCGCCGGCGTCGAGCGAATCATCACGATGGATCTGCATGCCGACCAGATCCAGGGCTTCTTCGACATTCCCGTCGACAACATCTACGCCACGCCGATCCTGCTGGGCGACCTGCGCAAGCAGAACCACCAGGATCTGCTGGTGGTGTCGCCGGACGTCGGCGGCGTGGTGCGCGCGCGTGCGCTCGCCAAGCAGCTGAACTGCGATCTCGCGATCATCGACAAGCGTCGCCCGAAGGCGAACGTCGCCGAGGTGATGAACATCATCGGTGAAGTCGAAGGCCGCACCTGCGTGATCATGGACGACATGGTCGATACGGCCGGCACGCTCTGCAAGGCCGCGCAAGTGCTGAAGGAACGCGGCGCGAAGCGCGTGTTCGCCTATGCCACGCACCCGGTGCTGTCGGGCGGCGCGGCCGCGCGCATCGACGCGTCGGAGCTCGACGAGCTCGTCGTCACCGACACCATCCCGCTGTCGGCCGAGTCGCTCGGCTGCGCGAAGATCCGGGCGCTGTCGAGCGCCGATCTGCTCGCCGAAACGTTCGCGCGGATCCGCCGCGGCGATTCGGTGATGTCGCTGTTCGCCGAGTCCTGATCGCGGCACAGCGGTTCGCGTGGCGGCTCACGCCGGCGCGCGAATCCAAGGTATTCGGTTGTACGTGAAAAGCGAAGCGTCCGCGCTTCGCTTTTTGCACATCGGCCCGGAAGGACGAAACCCGGGCCGCATCAAGGGCCGAAAGGCCCCATTACACTGCCTGGTCGCGGGCAGTCATTGGAGAAAGTCATGAAAGTCGTCGCTTTCGAGCGTACTCAGCAAGGTACGGGTGCGAGCCGCCGCCTGCGTAACACCGGCAAGACCACGGGTATCGTGTACGGCGGTGAAGCAGCCCCGCAAATGATCGAACTCGATCACAACGCCCTGTGGCACGCCCTGAAGAAGGAAGCCTTCCATTCGTCGATCCTCGATCTCGAAGTGGCCGGCAAGTCGCAAAGCGTCCTGCTGCGCGACGTGCAATACCATCCGTTCCGCCAGCTCGTGCTGCACGTGGACTTCCAGCGCGTCGACGCCTCGAAGAAGCTGCACACGAAGGTGCCGGTCCACTTCCTGAACGCGGAAGTCAGCCCGGCGGTGAAGCTGTCGAGCGCGGTCGTCTCGCACGTCATCACCGAACTCGACGTCGAGTGCCTGCCCTCGGCCCTGCCGGAATTCCTCGAAGTCGATCTGTCGAAGCTCGAGGCCGGCCAGTCGGTCCACGCCAAGGACATCACGCTGCCGAACGGCGTCGCGCTGGTGGCACACATCGACGCGGAAAACCCCGTGATCGCGACTGCCACGATCCCGGCTGGCGCCGTCTCGGACGACGCCGCTGCCGGCGAAGGCGAAACGCCCGCTGCCTGAGCACGGCTTTCCGAGCCGCGCCCGCACCGTCCAGACGACGGTCCGAAGCAACCCGCCGCGGCTCGCCCGGCGGGTTTTTTCATGGTCGTGCCCAAGCCGCTCACGCGGCCCGACCGGTCCAATCGGCCTCTTCATCATGATCAAACTGATCGTCGGACTCGGCAATCCCGGCGCCGAATACACGGCGACGCGCCACAACGCCGGCTTCTGGTGCGTCGACCAGCTCGCGCGCGAAGCCGGCGCGACGCTGCGCGACGAGCGCCGCTTCCATGGCCACTACGCGAAGGCCCGCCTGTACGGCGAGGAAGTCCACCTGCTCGAACCGCAGACCTACATGAACCGCTCGGGGCAGTCGGTCGTCGCGGTCGCGCAGTTCTTCAAGATCCTGCCCGACGAGATCCTCGTCGCGCACGACGAACTCGACCTGCCGCCCGGCGCCGTGAAGCTCAAGCTCGGCGGCGGCAGCGGCGGCCACAACGGGCTCAAGGACATCTCCGCGCATCTGTCCTCGCAGCAATACTGGCGGCTGCGGATCGGCATCGGCCATCCGCGCGACCTGATTCCCGAAGGCTCGCGCGCCGGCGCGAAACCCGACGTCGCGAACTTCGTGCTGAAGCCGCCGCGCCGCGAGGAACAGGACGTGATCGACGCGTCGATCGAGCGCGCGCTGGCGGTGATGCCGATCTTCGTGAAGGGCGAGGCCGAGCGCGCGGTGATGCAGTTGCACCGCAACGGCGCGTAGCGCGCCCCGCACGGGGCGCGGCGAGTTTTGCGCCGTGCGCGCCCGGCCTGCGTTAATCTGCTCGTTTTCAGTCAGGAGCCCGTGGTGAGCCGTTATTGGAGCAACATCGTCGAGCAGCTCGTTCCGTATGTGCCGGGCGAGCAGCCCGCGCTCGCGAATCCCGTGAAGCTGAACACGAACGAGAACCCGTACCCGCCGTCGCCGCGCGTCGTCGAGGCGATCGCGCGGGAGCTCGGCGCGGCGGGCGAAGCGCTGCGCCGCTATCCCGATCCGCTGGCCCGCGCGCTGCGCGAGACAGTGGCCGCCCATCACGGCCTCACGCCGGAACAGGTGTTCGTCGGCAACGGTTCGGACGAAGTGCTGGCCCACACGTTCCAGGCGCTGCTGCAACACGAGCGGCCGATCCGCTTTCCCGACGTCACCTATAGCTTCTATCCGACCTACGCGCGCCTGTACGGCGTGGAGTACGAGGCGGTGCCGCTCGCCGACGATCTCTCGATTAGGGTCGAGGACTACCTCGGCGGCAACGGCGGCGTGCTGTTCCCGAATCCGAACGCGCCGACCGGCCGCGCGCTGCCGCTCGCCGAGGTCGAGCGGATCGTGGCCGGCAATCCGGATGCGGTGGTGGTGGTCGACGAAGCCTACGTCGATTTCGGCGCCGAATCGGCGATCGGGCTGATCGACCGCCATCCGAACCTGCTGGTCGTGCATACGACCTCGAAGGCGCGTTCGCTGGCCGGCATGCGCGTCGGCTTCGCGTTCGGCCAGGCGCCGCTGATCGAGGCGCTGAACCGCGTGAAGGACAGCTTCAATTCGTATCCGCTCGACCGCCTCGCGCAGGTGGCCGCGCGCGCCGCCTACGAGGATCGCGAGTGGTTCGAGTCGAACTGCGCGCGCGTGGTCGCGAGCCGCGCCCGGCTCAACGCAGCGCTCGAGGCGCTCGGCTTCGAGATCGTGCCGTCGGCGGCGAATTTCGTGTTCGCGCGCCATCCGGGGCACGACGCCGGCGCGCTGGCCGCCGCGCTGAAGGCACGCGAGATCTTCGTGCGGCACTTCAAGCAGCCGCGCATCGACCAATACCTGCGGATCACGGTGGGCACCGACGCCGAATGCGACCTGCTGGTGGACGCACTGCGCGACCTGCTCGGCTGACGGAAGCGGCTTCGCGCCGGCGCAGCCTGCGGGAGCGGCGGGCAGGCGGCGCCCGAGACGGCGTTACGGTGTGCCGGCCTCGCCGGCCGCCGCGACCAGCGCGTGATACTTGCTCATCAGTTGAGCGTGCGTCTCCGCATGCTGCGGGTCGCGCGGAATGCATTCGACGGGACAGACCTGCTGGCACTGCGGTTCATCGAAGTGACCGACGCATTCGGTGCATTTGCCGGGATCGATCACGTAGATGTCCGGGCCCATCGAGATCGCGCCGTTCGGGCACTCCGGCTCGCACACGTCGCAATTGATGCACTCGTCGGTAATCATCAAAGCCATACTGGCACCAGCTTTCCTAGAAAAAACAACGCATTATAACTTTTCGGGATCGTCCGCGCCGGCCCGGCCGTGCCGCGCGCGGAGCTCTCCCGCCACCGCCCCGCGCCGCGCTTCCCTCGAGCTCGAGCGGCCAAATCGGCCAGCCAGCACGCCGCGCCGCGTATTTCGTTACCATTCCCGCCGCGGCGCCGGCTTTGCGACCGGCAATCCGGCTCGCACCGGCCGCCCGGCAACGGGCGGCGAATCATATCAACCACAACGACCGAACTCACCAGCCAGGAGGAGACCCGTGATTTCCCGCATTTCCCGCTTTTTCACCCAGATCGTGCATCGAGTGCTGCCCGATCCGCTGATCTTCGCGATCTTTCTGACCGTGGTCACCTTCGTGCTCGCGTTCTCGCTCACGCCGAAGACACCTGGAGAACTCGTGCTGCTGTGGGGCGGCGGGTTCTGGAACCTGCTCGCGTTCACGATGCAGATGGCGCTGATCCTGGTCACGGGGCACGCGCTCGCCAGCTCCGGTCCGGTCAAGCGCCTGCTGGTCGCGCTTGCGAGCTCACCGAAGACGCCGGCGCAGGGCGTGATGCTGGTGGCCTTCGTGGCCGGCGTGGCCTGCGCGATCAACTGGGGCTTCGGTCTCGTGCTCGGCGCGATGCTCGCGCGCGAGGTTGCACGGCGCGTGCCCGGCTCCGACTACCGCCTGCTCGTCGCCTCGGCCTACATGGGTTTCCTGACCTGGCACGGCGGCCTGTCCGGCTCGGTGCCGCTGGTCGCCGCGACCAAGGGCAATCCGATGGAGAAGGTGATCGGCCTGATCCCCGTCTCGCAGACGCTGTTCACCGGCTACAACGCGTTCGTCACGATCGGCCTGATCGTGATGCTGCCGTTCCTCGCGCGGCTGATGATGCCGAAGCCCGGCGAGGTGGTGACGGTCGATCCGAAGCTGCTCGAGGATCCGCCCAGCTTCGAGCGCAAGCTCGCGCCCGGCGCAACCTGGGCCGAGCGCATGGAGGAAAGCCGCCTGCTGTCGCTGCTGGTCGCGCTGCTGTGCCTGGTGTTTCTCGTGATCCGCACGCGCACCAGGGGGTTCATGCTCGACATCGACACCGTCAACCTGGTGTTTCTTGCCGCCGGCCTGGTGCTGCACCGCACGCCGATGGCCTATGCGCGCGCGATCGGCGCAGCCGCGCGCGGCGCCGGCGCGATCATGATCCAGTTCCCGTTCTATGCCGGCATCCAGGCGCTAATGGATCATTCCGGGCTGGCCGGCGTGATCACGAATTGGTTCGTCGACATCGCCAACGTCCATACGTTTGCGCTGCTCACGTTCCTCAGTTCGGCCGTGATCAACTTCGCGGTGCCCTCGGGCGGTGGCCACTGGGTGGTGCAAGGGCCGTTCGTGATGCCGGCCGCGCAGGCGCTCGGCGTCGATCTCGGCAAGTCCGCGATGGCGATCGCCTACGGCGAGGCCTGGACCAACATGGCCCAGCCGTTCTGGGCGCTGCCCGCGCTCGCGATCGCCGGGCTCGGCGTGCGCGACATCATGGGCTACTGCGTGACGGCGCTGCTGTTCTCGGGCGTGGTGTTCGTCGCGGGGCTGTACCTGTTCTGAACCGGCGGCCTCCCGTGGCGGGAGGCCGGACGCGCGCGCCGCGCGGGCAACGGTTCGGAACGGTAAGAAAAAGGGCCGGCCGGCGCGGCGCCGGGCGTGAGCCGGCGCGCAACGCACGACCAGAGCACGACGGGACGGGCGGCGTCAGACGGCCGGCGCCTGCCCCATCGCGGATACTTTTTCCGTCAGCCACTTCTCGACCGACGGGAACACGAACTTGCTGACGTCGCCACCCAGTTGCGCGATCTCGCGCACGATCGTGCCCGAAATGAACTGGTATTGATCGGACGGCGTCATGAACATGGTTTCGACGTCGGGCAGCAGATAGCGGTTCATGCCGGCCATCTGGAATTCGTACTCGAAATCGGACACGGCGCGCAGCCCCCGGACGATCACGCGCGCATTGTTGGTGCGCACGAAATCCTTCAGCAGCCCGGTGAAGCCCATCACCTTCACGTTCGGATAATGGCCGAGCACCTCGTTCGCGATCTTCAGACGCTCCTCGAGCGAGAAGAATGGCTTCTTCGCCCGGCTGTCGGCCACGCCGACGACGAGCGTGTCAAAAATGCTCGATGCGCGCCGCACGAGATCCTCGTGCCCGCGCGTGAGCGGATCGAACGTACCCGGGTACACGGCGACTACCATGTCGCTCCTCCTGTGATCATGCGATTGGTGCGGCGGCGATACGGATCACGGCCGCCCCCACGATGGGCGCGCGTCGCGCGCTGCGCGCGGCGCCTCGTTTGGAACGCGCATTATTCATCATTTTCGCGTTGCAGCAAATGATAGCGGACCGCGCCGGCCTTGCCCTCGCGCGTCACGGTCCAGCCCGCGAGCGCCTCGTGGGCGGCCGGGTCGAGCGCGTCGCCGGCTTCCACGTACAGGTGGCCGCCGGGTGCCACGAGCTTGACGGCCAGCGCGAGCGCGCGCTCGAACAGTTCGGCGTCGGCGAACGGCGGATCGACGAACACCACGTCGAACGAGGCCGGCGCGAGGCCGGCCGCGAGCCGCAGCGCGTCGGCTTCGGCCACCTCGACGGCGCGCGCCGAGAGCTTGTCGCGAATCACACGCAGTTGCTGCGCGGCACGCGCGTTGCGCTCCACCATCACGACGCTCGCCGCGCCGCGCGAGGCGGCCTCGAAGCCGAGCGCGCCGGTGCCGGCGAACAGGTCGAGACAGCGCCGGCCGTGGAGGTCCTGGCCGAGCCAGTTGAACAACGTCTCGCGCACGCGATCGGGCGTCGGGCGCAGCCCGTCGAGGTCGAGCACCGGCAGCGGCGTGCGCTTCCACTCGCCGCCGATGATGCGGATCGTGTGCGGCTTGCCGCGGCTGGCACCGGCCGACAGGCGGGGGGAGGACGAACGAGGCATACGGGATCGGGGCAAACGGGACGAAACGGGTGGATCGGCGCGGCCCGGGGCCGCAAACAGGCGCACGTTACCACAGCCGGCGCAGCGCTTCGCCGCTGCCCGCGCGGCACGCCTGATAAAATCCCCCGTTTCGGGCGCCGGCCACGGCCGCCGCGCTGCCGATCCCTCTTCCCCAAGCCAGCAGACCATGTTCAGCTTCTTCAAACGATTGATCGGCTCGAAGGCCGACGACGCGTCGCAGGACGCGCCGGCGGCCGACGAGCAAGCCAGCGCGGCTCACGCGCCGGACGCGGCCGGGCATGCCGCCGCCGCGGCGAGCCGGCCGGCGCCCGCGCCGGCACACGACGCCGAACCCGCCGCCAGCCCGGCTGCACCGGTGCCGGCCGCCCCCGCCCCTGCGGCCGTGCCCGCCGCCCCCGCCGTCGAAGTCGTGCCGCCGCCCGCGCCTGAGCCGGCCGCGAAAAAATCCTGGATCGCACGACTACGCTCCGGGCTCTCGAAGACGAGCACGAGCCTCACCAACGTGTTCGTCAATACCAGGATCGACGACGAACTCTACGAGGAGCTCGAAGCCGCGCTGCTGATGTCCGATGCCGGCATCGACGCGACCGAATACCTGCTCGGCGCGCTGCGCGAGAAGGTGCGCGCCGAACGCCTGAGCGATCCGCTGCAGGTGAAGGCCGCGCTGCGCGCGCTGCTCGTCGACCTGCTCGCGCCGCTCGAGAAATCGCTGATGCTGGGCCGCGCCCAGCCGCTCGTGATGATGATCGCGGGCGTCAACGGAGCCGGCAAGACCACCAGCATCGGTAAGCTCGCCAAACACCTGCAGCGCTTCGACCAATCGGTGCTGCTGGCCGCCGGCGACACGTTCCGCGCGGCCGCGCGCGAGCAGCTCGCGATCTGGGGCGAGCGCAACAACGTGACCGTGGTGCAGCAGGAAAGCGGCGATCCGGCCGCCGTGATATTCGATGCGGTCGGCGCCGCGCGCGCGCGCAAGATCGACGTGGTGATGGCCGACACCGCGGGCCGGTTGCCCACGCAGTTGCACCTGATGGAGGAACTGCGCAAGGTCAAGCGCGTGATCGGCAAGGCGCAGAGCGACGCGCCGCACGAGGTGCTGCTCGTGATCGACGCCAATACCGGCCAGAACGCGCTCGCCCAGGTGAAGGCATTCGACGACGCGCTGGGCCTGACCGGGCTCATCGTCACCAAGCTCGACGGCACCGCGAAGGGCGGCATTCTCGCCGCGATCGCGCGGCAGCGGCCGATACCCGTCTACTTCATCGGCGTCGGCGAGAAGGTCGAGGACTTGCAGCCGTTCAACGCCGAGGAATTCGCCGACGCGCTGCTCGGCTGAAGCGGCGGCGTCCCGTTTTCCCCGTTCACGGCCCGGCCCTGGCCGGGCCCGCCATGCGGCCGGCGGCGGCGCCGCGTGAAACGCGTCGAGCGTCATCGCGGGATCGTAGTTCCGCACGAGCGTCGGATACGGCGCCAGCTCCAGGCCGAAGCACCGCGCGTCGTAGGTCTGCGAGATCGGGCAGCAGTCGGCAAGCGTGGGCGTATCGCCATGCCCGAGCCGGCCGGTGCGCGGCAACGGCGGCGGCTTGGGCGCGGTCTCGTCGAGACATTCGATGACCGCGAGCGACTGCTGCCGCGCAACGTCGTCGTCGCCCAACCTCGGCACCAGTGCGTCGGGATTCGGCGCGCGATACGCGGGCGGTATCACGCCGAGCTGCGCAACTCACCCCGTAGCTCCATCGCCGGCACTCCCGCCGATGCGGCGTCCGTGATGCGGCTCGGTATTGTGCCGCGGCAGCGCGGTGCCGGTCCGCTTGCAAGAATGCCGCAAATGCGGTACTCAGTGGGCTTGCCCCCTACCCCAGGCGCGGCGCCGCACCGGTGCCGCGCCCAAGCTGCCAAGCCGCGATGACCGACGCCGCCATTTCCGCCCCGACCGCACCCTTTTCCTGCGCCCGCTTCATCAAGGAGATCGGCCGCGGCCCGCACGGCGCCCGCGCGCTATCGCCCGAGGACACCTTCCAGCTGTATCAGGCGATGCTCGACGGCCGCGTGTCGGACGTGGAGCTCGGTGCGGTATTGATCGCGTACCGGCTCAAGGGCGAGACGGCCGACGAACTGGCTGCCATGCTGGCCGCCGCGCAGGCGTCGTTCGCACCGCTGCGCGCGCCGGCCGGCGCCTCGCGGCCGGTGTCGATCCCGAGCTACAACGGCGCGCGCAAGCAGCCGAACCTGGTGCCGCTGCTCGCGCTGCTGCTGGCCCGCGAGGGCGTGCCGGTGCTCGTGCATGGCGTCGCGACCGATCCGGGACGCGTGACCAGCGCCGAGATCTTCGCCGAGCTCGGCATGCCGGCCGCCGCCTCGCCCGCGGCCGCCGAACGCGCGCTGGCCGAGCGGCACGTCGCCTTCGCGCCGCTCGACGTGCTCGCGCCGAAGCTCGCGCGCCTGCTGGCGCTGCGCCGCGTGCTGGGCGTGCGCAACTCCACGCACACGCTGGTGAAGCTGCTGCAGCCGTTCGAGCCGTTCGGGCTGCGCCTCGTGAACTACACGCATCCCCCCTATCGCGACAGCCTCGCGCAGTTGTTCGTCGAGCATCCGGAGGCGGCCGCCGGCGGTGCGCTGCTCGCACGCGGCACCGAGGGCGAGGCGGTGGCCGACACGCGCCGGCAGGTGCAGGTGGACTGGCTCCACGACGGGCGCTGCGAGACGCTGCTGGCGCCGGAGCGCTCGTCACCCGATGCGCCGCCCGTCGCACTGCCCGAGTCGAAGGACGCGGCGACCACGGCCGCCTGGACCCGCGCCGTGCTCGACGGCGCCGTGCCCGTGCCCGACGCGCTCGCGCGCCAGGTCGAGACGATCCTGCGGATCGTGCGCGTCGAAGCCTGAACGCGGCGGGCGGCGCGAGCGCGGCAAGGCTGCGGCGATGCGAACGGCGTGCATGAGACGCGATCTCGTGGCGGCATTTGACAACGCGTGACCTGCCGCATTAGAGTTGTCGCCATGCGTTCCATTCCGAACCCCCTCCGAATTACCTCCGGCCGCCTAGCGCGGTCGCTATCGCTACGACTAGCGTAAGGCTGTCGTCGCGCCGTGCTTCCGGCACGGTCCCCCCTGAGCCGTTCCCGCAGTTCCCTCTCGTTTTTCTTAACCCGTAGTCGTCAGCCGTCGTCCGTCCATCCGTCGGGCGATCGCGAAGATCCGCCGCATGCCGGCCGCGAAGCCGTGCGGCCCGTGCGCAGGCAGCCGCCATCCGGCTGCCGCCCCGTCTTCGCTCGCGACCGCATCGCCTCGAGGCCACCATGCAGCGCAACCCCGCCGACAAGTACCGCCCATTCGAACCCGTTCGCCTGAACGGCCGCAAATGGCCATCCCGCACGATCACGCAGGCGCCGATCTGGATGTCCACCGACCTGCGCGACGGCAACCAGTCGCTGATCGAGCCGATGCGCATCGAGCAGAAGCTCGAATTCTTCGAGATGCTCGTCGCGATCGGCTTCAAGGAGATCGAGGTCGGCTTCCCGTCGGCCTCGCAGACCGATTTCGACTTCGTGCGCAAGCTGATCGACGAGCGGCGGATCCCGGAAGACGTGACGATCGAGGTGCTGGTGCAGTCGCGCGAGGACTTGATTGCTCGCACCTTCGAGGCGCTCGAAGGCGCGCCGCGCGCGATCGTCCATCTTTACAACGCGATCGCGCCGTCGTTTCGCCAGATCGTGTTCGGTCTCTCGAAGGAGCAGGTGAAGGCGCTGGCGGTGGACGGCACGCGGATGATCAAGGAGCAGGCGCAGGCGCGCCCGGGCACGCACTGGACCTATCAGTACTCGCCCGAAACCTTCAGCATGACCGAGCTGAGCTTCGCGCGCGAAGTCTGCGACGCGGTTGCCCAGACCTGGCGCCCGACCCGCGACCACAAGATGATCGTCAACCTGCCGGCCACGGTCGAGGCCTCGACACCGAACGTGTTTGCCGACCAGATCGAGTGGATGGACCGCAACCTCGGCTATCGCGACAGCATCGTGCTGTCGGTGCATCCGCACAACGATCGCGGCACCGCGGTGGCTGCGACCGAGCTCGCGCTGCTGGCCGGCGCGGACCGCGTCGAGGGCTGCCTGTTCGGCAACGGCGAGCGCACCGGCAACGTCGATCTCGTCACGCTCGCGCTCAATCTCTACACGCAGGGCATCGATCCGGGCCTCGACTTCTCGGATATCGACGCGGTACGCGCCGTGGTCGAGCGCTGCAACCAGTTGCCGGTGCATCCGCGCCATCCGTATGCGGGCGATCTCGTCTTCACGGCGTTCTCGGGCTCGCATCAGGACGCGATCCGCAAGGGCCTCGCGCGGCAGCGCGCCGACGCCCCCTGGGAAGTGCCCTATCTGCCGATCGATCCGGCCGATCTCGGCCGCGGCTACCAAGCGGTGATCCGCGTCAACAGCCAGTCCGGCAAGGGCGGCGCTACCTACCTGCTCGAACGCGGCATGGGCTTCGCGCCGCCGCGCCGCGTGCAGATCGAGTTCAGCCGTGCGGTGCAGGCGGTGGCCGACCGCTCCGGCGAGGAAGTGACGGGCGAGGCGATCTGCGCGCTGTTCCGCCGCGAGTATCTGGAGACCACCGGGCCGGCCGCGCGCGTCGGCAGCACGATGACCTGGCAGCGGCGGGAAATTGCGGCCGGCGGGACGCTCGCGAGCGACACCGTGGAGGCAATCGCCGTGCAGGCCGCGGCGGCGTTCTCCGCTGCGGCCGGCACGACGGTCGAAGTGGCATCGATCGAGGCGCTGCGCGGCCGGGACGGCCGCTGCGCCGTGTTCGTCGGCGCGCGGCTCGGCGGCGCCGCGCTGCGCTACGGGGTGGGGATCCACGAGGAACCGGCGGTGGCCGCCGTCGATGCGGTCATTAGCGCGCTCAACCGTTCCGGCTGGCATTGCGCGGACCGTCGCGCCGCGGCCTGAGGCTCGCGGGCCGGACGGCCGCCCGCCGCCCGCGGTGGGGCGCTTGGCGCCTCGGCTTGCGGCGCGGCCGCATGCACTGCGCCACCGCCCCGTGAGATCCACGGCGCACGGGCGCAAAAAAGGCGGCCTGACTGGCCGCCACGAAACAAACCTGCGAGGCACCCGCTAACGGCCTCGCGCCGCGCGACCGCGACGCCTAGGTTTCGGTGGCGCAACGCGTCGCGTGCCAGACGAGCAGGCGCCAGCGGCCCTGTTCCTGAGCCTGCAGCGCAGTGTAGGCCACCGGAAACACGATGCCGCCGTTGTTGGCCTCCAGCTCGACGATCACGCGCCCCGTCACGACGAACGCCTCGCCGCCGATCGGCATCACGTCCTGGGTCTGCACCTCGATCTGGCGATAGCGGCGGCGACCGGCAACGATCGCGTCGATGAGCTGCTGCTTCGATTCGCGCTTGCCATTCGTATGCACGTAATAGGCGCTGTCGGACAGCAGCGCGTCGAGCGCCTCGCCGTCACCTTCGACCATCGCGCGGAACCGGTCACGCTCGAGCTCGCGAATCGCATCGATCATCTTCGCCACCATCACCGTACTCCCAGGCCCCGCGCCCGCCGCGCGTGCCGCTTAGAAGTTGTACTGCAGATAGATTTGGCTGAAATTTATACCAGGATTCGGATCTTTGATACCCGCGTTCGACTCGTGCTGGAAACGGAAGCCGGCCAGATACTGCTGGCGGTGGCCGAACTGCGCGCCCACCCCGACCATGTCGGCGAACTGGAAGGCCGTCGACATCGTGTAGTTGGCGGCGATGTGCGGATGCGTGAGCAGGCGCACGCCGACCCCGGCCTCGAGAAACGGGCGCACGTCGCCGCTACGCTTGATGAAACGTAACACCGGCGTGACCCCGAACTCACCGATGTTCGCATTGACCGCGTGGTCTCCACCATAATGCCAATACGCCGCGTGACCTTCGGCGACAAACGTGAAATGCCAATCGCCGACCTGCCACCACGACCAACCCGGATCCCAGACGATGCCGAGCTCCGCCTTCTTCATGTCGTGGTCGGCGATGCCGCCTGCCACCTGCACCCCCCATCGATCGGCGAACGCGGCATTGCATCCGCTCGACAGCGTCACTGCCAGCGCCGCGCCGGCCAGCCACCGTCCCGCCCTGAGATTTTTCTTGTTGTGCATCCTTCACTCCAGATTCCGGGGTTGAATGGAGCGCCGCCGCGATCGTCGCGGCCGGCTCAAAAAACGAAAGCATCTTATGGTAAAGGATTTTTCTAATTGGCATCGTTGGGAGAAACAGTTTGCTTCTCAAGCCACAATAGTCGAAATCGTTTCCTGAAAATCTCAGGAAAGCACGTCGATTTGCATATTCACGACACGTAGGGCCATGTTCGAATCTATCGAAACGCACTCGTCAATAGGATATAGGGAACTCCAATGGCCCTGTCCCCTCTAAGTGTTTAGCACTCTCCTGACGAGAGTGCTAAGATAGTCTCGTGGAATCGTCTTGTTACGGGGCTCGTCCCTGATTCCAAAGGAGTTTATGTGAGCAATGCTCTGACCCTTCCGAACACTCTCGGCCCGGTGCCGGCGAAGGCCTCTACGGCAGGCGCGCTGGCGCTCGCCTCGAATTCGATGTTGCCCGGCCAGCTCGGCAACATCGACGCCTACATTCAGGCCGTGAACCGGATCCCGATGCTGACGCCCGAGGAAGAGCGTCAGTATGCGACGGAATTCCGCGATCAGCAGAATCTCGAATCGGCCCGCCGGCTGGTGCTCTCGCACCTGCGTCTGGTGGTGTCGATCGCACGCAATTATCTCGGCTACGGCCTGCCGCACGGCGACCTGATCCAGGAAGGCAACATCGGCCTGATGAAGGCCGTCAAGCGCTTCGATACCGACCAGAACGTGCGCCTCGTCTCGTATGCGATCCACTGGATCAAGGCCGAGATCCACGAATACATCCTGCGCAACTGGCGCATGGTGAAGGTCGCCACCACGAAGGCGCAGCGCAAGCTGTTCTTCAACCTGCGCAGCCACAAGAAGGGCATGCAGGCAATGACGCCCGAGGAAATCGACGGCCTCGCGCAGGAGTTGAACGTCAAGCGCGAAGACGTGGCTGAAATGGAAACGCGCCTGTCGGGTGGCGACATCGCCCTCGAAGGGCAAGTGGAGGATGGCGAGGAATCGTTCGCGCCCATCGCCTATCTGGCCGATTCGCACAACGAGCCGACCGCCGTGCTCGCCTCGCGCCAGCGCGACCGCCTGCAGACGGAAGGCATCTCGGAGGCGCTCGACTCGCTCGACACGCGCAGCCGCCGCATCATCGAGGCGCGCTGGCTGAACGTCGGCGACGACGGCTCGGGGGGCTCGACGCTGCACGATCTAGCGGCCGAATTCGGTGTATCGGCCGAGCGCATTCGCCAGATCGAGGCGAGCGCGATGAAGAAGATGCGCGCGGCGCTCGCCGCCTATGCCTGACGCGCGCGGCCGCCCGTAGCGGCGACGGCGTTCGGTTCGAAGTTCCAAGGCCTGCGGTGGCTCCACCGCAGGCCTTTCTGTTTGATGGCGCGCGCTTCTGCCGCGCTTCCGCCTCTTTTCCTGCCCAGTTCTGCTCGCCGGTCGACCGATCGTTCTCGGCGCGCATGACGCCGATCGTCGCACGATGACAGACAACGCTGACAAGGTCCGGACCACGAACTATAAATAATACCGGCGCCTGTTCCGCAATCGACCGCCGTTCAGGCACTCAGCGCGTCACTCAATCGCCATTTGAGTCACATCAAACGTTAGGGGCCGTTTCGCGACTGTCTGCCGCATCAGCGTGGTCAATTATCGCAGCGCACAATTTTAAAATTGCAGTGCTGCACTTGACGTAAAACGGCGATTTTTCGCCGGTTCGTCTTCCTCACTTTCGAGCGTTACCCACACGATCATGCCGCTGATCCTCACCCCCAAATCCGCGCCTCGCGACGGGCCGCCGTCATTGCGCGCGCGCTTCATCTCCTGGACCCAAGGCCCGACGCTGATTCGCGATCTGTCGGTGGTGCTGGCCATCAAGCTGGTCCTGTTGATGGCGCTCAAATACGCGTTTTTCAATCATCCACAAGCGGAGCACATGTCGCTGCCAGCCGCCGCGGTCGCCGCGCAACTGCTCGGGACGACCGCCGTCCGCTCTTCCACCGGGGACCACCATGATCAGCAGTGAAGTCGTCGATCTATCACGCCTGCAGTTCGGCGTCACCGCGCTTTACCATTTCCTGTTCGTTCCGCTCACGCTCGGCCTGTCCTGGCTGCTCGTCATCATGGAGGCCGTTTATGTGATGACGGGCAAGCAGGTCTACAAGGACATGACCCAGTTCTGGGGCAAGCTGTTCGGCATCAATTTCGCGATGGGCGTGACCACCGGCATCACGCTCGAATTCCAGTTCGGCACCAACTGGTCCTACTACTCGCACTACGTCGGTGACATCTTCGGCGTGCCGCTCGCCGTCGAAGGGCTGATGGCGTTCTTCCTCGAATCGACCTTCGTCGGGCTGTTCTTCTTCGGCTGGAACCGGCTCTCGAAGGTCAAGCATCTGATCGTCACCTTCCTCGTCGCGCTCGGCTCGAACCTGTCGGCGCTCTGGATCCTGGTGGCGAACGGCTGGATGAACAACCCGGTCGGCGCGCAATTCAACTACCAGACCATGCGCATGGAGCTGGCGAGCCTGTCCGACGTGCTGTTCAACCCGGTCGCGCAGGTCAAGTTCGTGCATACCGTCTCGGCCGGCTACGTGACCGCCTCGATGTTCGTGCTCGGCGTGTCGTCGTGGTACCTGCTGCGCCGCCGCGACACCGCGTTCGCGCTGCGCTCGTTCGCGGTCGCGGCCGGCTTCGGGCTCGCCTCGGCGCTCTGCGTGATCGTGCTCGGCGACGAGTCCGGCTACACGACGGGCGAAGTGCAGCAGGTGAAGCTCGCCGCGATCGAATCGGAATGGGATACCCAGCCGGCACCGGCCGCCTTCACCGTGTTCGGCATCCCGAACCAGGCGACGCAGCACACCGACTATGCGATCCGGATCCCGTATGCGCTCGGCTTGATCGCGACGCGCTCGATCGACGAGCCGGTGGTAGGCCTCAACGACCTGATCAAGCGCAGCGAGGACCACATCCGCAGCGGCATGGTCGCCTACCAGGCGCTGCAGAAGCTCAAGTCCGGCGACACCAGCGAGGCCACCCGCGCGCAGTTCGACGCGCACAAGGCCTACCTCGGCTACGGGCTGATGCTCAAGCAATTCACCGCCAACGTGACCGATGCCACGCCGCAGCAGATCGCCGAAGCCGCGAAGAAGACGATCCCGCCCGTGGCACCCGTGTTCTTCTCGTTCCGCTTGATGGTGCTGTTCGGCTTCCTGCTGCTCGCCACCTTCGTGCTCGCGTTCTGGTTCTCGTTGAAGCGCGACCTGCTGCAGCCGAAGCGCCGCTGGTTCCTGCGCTGGGCCGTCTGGGCGATCCCGCTGCCGTGGCTGGCGGCCGAGTTCGGCTGGGTGGTCGCGGAAGTCGGCCGCCAGCCGTGGACGATCGCCGGCATCCTGCCGACGCACCTGTCCGCGTCGAGCCTCGTGTCGAGCGACCTGTACCTGAGCATCGCCGGCTTCGTCGCGTTCTATACCGCACTGTTCGTGATCGAGATCATGCTGATGTTCAAGTACGCGCGGCTCGGGCCGTCGGCGCTGCACACCGGGCGTTATCACCACGAGCAGCAGGCCGCCGGCTCGGCCGCCTGACGCGTGCCGCTTCACCGAACCCTGACAAGGAATCGTTATGGACTACGCTACTCTGAAGGTGATCTGGTGGGTGCTGGTCGGCACGCTGCTGATCGGCTTCGCGCTCACCGACGGCTTCGACATGGGCGCCACCGCGCTGCTGCCGTTCCTCGGCAAAACCGACGACGAGCGGCGCATCATCGTCAACACGGTCGGCGCGACCTGGGAAGGCAACCAGGTCTGGCTGATCACGGCCGGCGGCGCGATGTTCGCGGCCTGGCCGCTGGTGTACGCGGCCTCGTTCTCGGGCTTCTACTTCGCGATGCTGCTGGTGCTGTTCGCGCTGTTCTTCCGGCCGGTCGGCTTCGACTTCCGCAGCAAGCGCACCGACCCGCGCTGGCGCCGCGGCTGGGACTGGGGGCTCTTCGTCGGCGGCTTCGTGCCGGCGCTGGTGTTCGGCGTGGCCTTCGGCAACCTGCTCGAAGGCGTGCCGTTCGCGTTCGACAACGACCTGCGCGTGACCTACACGGGCGGCTTCTGGGCCCTGCTCAATCCGTTCGCGCTGCTCTGCGGGCTCGTCTCGCTGACCATGCTGCTCGCGCACGGCGCCGCGTTCATCCGCATGAAGACCGACGGCGTGATCGCGCAGCGCGCGGGCCGCGCCCTGCGTCTGAGCGCGCTGGCCGCGGTGGTGCTGTTCGCGGTCGCCGGGGCGCTGATCGCCTCGTCGATCGGCGGCTATCACATCACGCAGGCCGCCCCGCTCGACAGCGTCGCGAATCCGCTAATGAAGCAGGTGGCGGCTGGCCACGGACTGTGGCTCTCGAACTACGGCACCTATCCGTGGATGATCGTCGCGCCCGTGATCGCCTTCGCGGGCGGCCTGCTGGCCGCGCTGCTGGCCGGGTCGCGGTTCGAGAAGACGGCCTTCGTGGCCACCGGGCTGATGATCGTCGGCGTGATCCTGACGGCCGGCTTCTCGATGTTCCCGTTCATCATGCCGTCCTCGCTCGACCCGCGCAGCAGCCTGACCGTCTGGGACTCGACCTCCAGCCGTCTGACGCTCGAGGTCATGCTCGGTGCCGTGATCGTGTTCCTGCCGCTGGTCCTGCTCTATACGGGCTGGGTCTACCGCGTGATGCGCGGCAAGGTCACCCCGCAGGTGCTCAGCGACAACCGCCATACGCTGTACTGACCGGCGCGCCGGGCGCCCGCCGCCCGGCCGCTACCCCGAACCCACTCTTTCGGAGCCCGACACATGTGGTACTTCACCTGGATTCTCGGCATTGGCGTCGCGCTGTCGTTCGGCGTGATCAACGCGATGTGGCTCGAATCGCACGAAGCACACGACGCGCACGACGCGTAGGGCACACGCCCGCCGGCCGCGATCGCTGATCGTCGCCGCGGCGGCGGCGCGCCCTGCCCGCGCCGTCGTCTTCATCACAAAAAAAACGGCGCCCTCGGGCGCCGTTTTGCCAGGGTGCGCGGCGTTCGCCGCGCCGCGCTCACGCGGGCTGCTCGGCCGCCCCGCCGGCCGGCGGCAGGCGCGCCGACATTTGCTGCGCGTAACGCGCGGCCGAGCTGCCGCAGATGATGTGGAACGTGTCGGTCGACACCCAGGCGACATCCACGCTCGCGAGCCGGTCGCGATCGACGGCCGACGGATCGCGCACCACCACGCGCAGCCGCGTGGCGGCGACCGCGTCGAGCGACGCCACGTTGGCCGCGCCGCCGAACACGGCGAGCCAGCGCATCGGATCAGGATCGAGCGGACCGGCCTCGCCGCCCGGTGCTGCCGCTGCGGCTGCCGGCGTGGCAGCCGGGGCCGCCGCCGGGGCCTCGCCGCTGCCGATCGCGCTGCGGATTTCGTCGGCGATCAGGTCCGCCTCAGGCCCGATGATCACCTGCACGCTGCTGCCGCCGCGCTTGAGCACGCCGCGCGCGCCGATCGCCCTCAGGTTCGCCTCGGACACCTGCTCCGGATCGACTACCGACAGACGCAGTCGCGTCGTGCAGGCATCGACCGTCGTCAGGTTCGCTGCACCGCCGAGCGCCGCGATATAGCGCAGCGCGCGCGGCGCCGCCGCATCGCCCGCGACCTGCGCCGCGGCGAAACCGCCGGCCGCGCCGGCCGGGCCGCCGAGGCTGTCCGCGGCCAGCGGCGCGTCGCCGGCGGGCTCGCGGCCCGGCGTGGCCATGTTGAACTTGCGGATGAAGAAGCGGAACAGCGCGTAGTAGGCGACCGCGTAGGCAAGGCCGAGCGGGATTGCGATCCAGCCCTTCGTCGAGAGCCCGTAGTTCAGCACGTAGTCGATCGCGCCGGCCGAAAACGTGAAGCCGAGCTTCACGCCAAGCAGCTGACAGATCGCGAGCGAAAGCCCCGTCAGCACCGCATGGATCACGTACAGCACCGGCGCGAGGAACATGAAGCTGAATTCGATCGGCTCGGTCACGCCGGTCAGGAACGAGGTCAGCGCCATCGAGAACAGCAGGCCGCCCACCACCGCGCGGCGCGCCTTCGGCGCCTCGTGGAACATCGCCAGGCATGCGGCCGGCAGACCGAACATCATGATCGGGAAAAAGCCCGCCATGAAGCCGCCCGCGGTCGGATCGCCCGCGAAGAAGCGGTGCAGGTCGCCCGTTACCGGCGCGCCGCCGCCCGGCGGCGTGAACGTGCCGAACACGAACCAGGCGAGCGAGTTGATGATGTGGTGCAGCCCGGTGACGAGCAGCAGCCGGTTCAGGAATCCGTATACGAACGCGCCGATCGCACCGGCCGTGGTCAGCCAGTGGCCGGCCGCGTCGATCACGTTCTGGATCGGCCCCCAGATGTAGCCGAACACGATCCCGAGCACCACGCAGACGAGGCCGGTCACGATCGGCACGAAGCGCTTGCCGCCGAAGAACGCCAGATAGTCCGGCAGCTTGATGTCCTTGTAGCGGTTATAGAGCAGTCCCGCCACGATGCCCGCGATGATCCCGGACAGCACGCCCATGTTCAGCTTCGGGTCGATGTCCTTCATGATCGCGGTTTCGATCAGGTAGCCGATCGCACCCGCGAGCGCCGCGACGCCGTTGTTGTCCTTCGCGAAACCGACGGCCACGCCGATCGCGAACAGGAGCGGCAGGTTGTCGAACACCGCGCCGCCCGCGTCGGCGATCATCTTGATGTTGAGCACATCGGACTGGCCCAGCCGCAGCAGGATGCCCGCCACGGGCAATACCGCGATCGGCAACATCAGCGCCCGTCCCAGGCTCTGTATTTTCAGAAACGGATTCCCGTCCATTCAGATCTCCCAATCGTCTCGTCTTTCGTTGTTGATGTGTTGATGCTGCGTGGGGAAACCCACGACGCGAACCCGGCTGCGCGACCGCTCACTGCTGCGGCCAGATTTCACGACTGGCCGCCCGCACCGCCTGCGCGGATTCGAGCGACAACAGGTCCTGCGCACGCTGCCGGCACAGCGCGTAGTCGAGGCCGCGCACGCGCGCCTTGATGCCCGGCACCGACACCGGATCGACCGACAGCTCGGTGACGCCGAGGCCGACCAGGATCGGCACGGCGAGCGGATCGCCGCCGAGCGCGCCGCACACGCCGACCCACTTGCCGTGCTTCTGCGCGCCGCGCACGGCGGCGTCGATCAGGCGCAGCACGGCAGGGTGCAGGCCGTCGGCGAGCGCCGCGAGATCGGCCTGGCAGCGGTCCATCGCGAGCGTGTACTGGGTCAGGTCGTTGGTGCCGATCGAGAGGAAGTCGGCGTGCTGCGCGAGCTGGTCGGCGAGCAGCGCGGCCGACGGCACCTCGATCATCACGCCCACCTCGATCGGCTCGCCGCGGCCCGCCTCGCGCGCGAAGCCGTCGATGCGCTCGCGAATCCGCACCAGCTCGCCGACATCGGTGACCATCGGCAGCAGAATCCGCACCGCGCCGAACGGCTGCACGGCCAGCAGGCCGCGCAGCTGGTCGTCGAGCAGGTCCGGGCGCAACTGCGCGAGGCGGATGCCGCGCAGGCCGAGCGCCGGGTTCGGCTCGGGCGGCAGCGCCAGGTAATCGACCTCCTTGTCCGCGCCGACGTCGAGCGTGCGGATGATCGCGGTGCGCCCCTGCAGCGCGTCCACGATCGCCTGATAGCTGTCGCGATGCTCGTCGGTGGTCGGCGCCGCCTGGCGGTGGATGAACAGCAGCTCGGTGCGCAGCAGGCCGACCGCGTCGGCGCCGTGCTCGATGGCGGTCTTGGCGTCGTCGAGCGTCGCGATGTTGGCGGCCACCTCGATGCGGCGCGCGTCGGCCGTCACGGCCGCCTCGCCCGACTGGCGCCGGTTCGCCTCGCGTACGCCGGCCAGGCGCTGGCGCTCGCGCCGCGCGCGTTCGACGTCGAGCGCGGTCGGCGCGTGTTCGAGCCGGCCGGCCGTGGCGTCGATCACCACCTGGGTCTGCTCGGGAATCGCGAACAGTGCGTCGCCGACCGCGACCAGCGCGGGAATGCCGAGCTGGCGCGCGATGATCGCCGCGTGCGAGGTGGCGCCGCCGCGCGCCATCACGAGCGCGCTCACGCGCTGGCGGTCAAGCGACGCCAGATCGGACGGCGTGAACTCCTCCGCGGCGAGCACCGCCTCCTCGGGCAGCTCGCGCGCGCCGCCGGCCGTGAGGCCGAGCGCGCGCAGCACGCGCTTTTCGATGTCGCGCAGGTCGGCCGCGCGCTCGGCCAGCAGCGGATCGTCGAGTTGGCCGAGCACCGCGATCTGCGCGCGGATCGTCTCGCGCCACGCGTGCCCGGCGCTCTTGCCGAGGCTGATCAGGTCGCGCGCCGCGTCGAGCAGGGCCGGGTCCTCGAGCAGCACGCGATGCACGGCGAAGATCCCGGCCTCGCCCACCGCGCCGCGCTGCGAGGCGCCGCGCACGGTGTGCTCGAGTTCCGCGTCGACGGCCGCAAGCGCGCTGTCGAGCCGTCGGCTTTCGGCCGCCGGCGTTCCGCTCGCGAGTTCGGGCGGCCTCAGCTCGGCCTCGTCCCAGCGCACCAGCTTGCCGACCGCGATGCCGGGCGCGGCGCAGACGCCGGCCAGCGTGTTCGGATCGAGCGCGGCGCCGCTCGGGCGCGGCCCCTTGGACACCGTGGGCGGCGCCTGGAGCGCGTGCGCGGCGCGCGTCTGCGCCTCGTCGTGCGCGGCGCGCTGCAGCTCCTCGGCGATCGCATCGACGGCCTGGGCCGCCTGCGGCCCCACGCCGACCAGCTCGATCTCGGCGCCTTCGCCGGCGCCGAGCGCGAGCAGCCCGACCACGCTCTCGATCGCCGCGCGCCGTTCGCCGAACTGCACATGGACGCGCGCATCGAGCCCGCGCGCCGCTTCGCGCGCCCGCGCGGCCGGCCTTGCATGCAGGCCGCCCGCGTTCGCGAGCGTGATCCGGCGGCGCGCTTCCATCGCGTCGGCGACGTCGCGTGCGGCGCCGGCCACCTCGGGCGAGGTCGCACGCAGCGTGAGCAGCGGCGAGACGGCCGCGCGCACCAGCCCGCTGCCGGCGCGCTCGACGATCTCGAACGCGTCCGAATTGGCGATCGCCACCACCGACACGAGGCTCGGCGCGGCCTGCGCGACCAGGTCGATGTCGAATTCGACCAGCACGTCGCCGGGCGCCACGCGCGCGCCCGCCTCGACCTTGGGCATGAAGCCGCGGCCGCTCAGCTCGACCGTGTCGATGCCGATGTGCAGCAGCACCTCGGCGCCCTCGGCGGTGGTGATGGTGACCGCGTGGCCGGTACGCGCGAGATGCGTGACGATGCCGGCGCATGGCGCCACGAGCCGGCCCTCGAGCGGATCGATGCCGATCCCGTCGCCGAACATGCCGCCCGAGAACACCGGATCGGGCACCTCGGCGAGCGGCACGGCCGGCCCCGTCAGCGGCGCGAGCAGGACGAACTGTTCAGGGGATGCGTTCTTCAACTGGGACTCCTCGGCACGTCTCATCGTCTGTCTCGCGACTCAGTGTGTTTCGGTGACTTTGTTCAGGTGGCGCGGCGCATCCGGATCGCGCCCGCGCGCGACCGCCAGATGCGCGGCCATCACGTAGAACGACAGGATCGCGGCGATCGGGTCGAGCGCCGTGTGGGCCGCGCGCGCGAGCGGCAGCAGCGCGCCGGGCGTGCCCTCGGGCGCGGCCAGCAGCACCCGCGCGCCGCGCTGGCGCATGTCGGCCGCGAACTGCAGCAGGCCGGCCTGCTCGGGGCCCGGCGGCGCGAACACCAGCAGCGGATAGTCGCGGTCGATCAATTCCATCGGGCCGTGCCGCACCTCGGCGCTCGAGAACGCCTCGGCCTGGATGCCCGAGGTCTCCTTCAGCTTCAGCGCGGCCTCCTGCGCGATCGCGAGACCGAGCCCGCGGCCGATCACGATCATGCGCTCGACCCCGCGCAGCTCGTCGATCGCCGCGCTCCAGTCGAGCGCGCCCGCGCTCGCGAGCGTCTCGGGCAATGCGCGCAGGCCCGTCATCAGTGCCGCGTCGCGCTGCCAGAGCGCCACGATCTGCGCCGACAGCGACAGCATCGCGATGTAGCTCTTGGTGGCGGCCACCGACAGCTCGGGGCCCGCCCCGATCGGCAGCGCGTATTCGCTCGCCTCCGCGAGCGGCGAGGCCAGCACGTTGACGGCCGCCACCGTCAGCGCGCCGGCGTCGCGCAGCGCGGTGAGGGTGTTGACGAGGTCGGGACTCTTGCCCGACTGCGAGAAGCCGACCGCGAGCTGGCCGCGCACGCGCAGCGGCGCCTGCTGCAGGGTCGCCACCGACATCGGCAGCGAGGCCACCGGCACGCCGAGCCGGCTCATCGTCAGGCTCGCGAAATAGCTGGCGGCGTGGTCCGAGCTGCCGCGCGCGACCGTCAGCGCCACCTGCGGCGGTGCGGCGAGCAGGCGCTCGGCGAGCGCCTCCAGGCGCGAGGTGTCGGCCAGTTGCGCGGCGACCACGCGGGACGCTTCGCGCGCCTCTTCAAGCATATTCGACAATCGATTCTCCTTCGACGTAGGTCGCGCTCAGGTTCAGGTCGCGGTCGAACACGGCGATGTCGGCCCAGGCGCCGCGCGCGAGGCGGCCGCGATCCTCGAGGCCGAGATAGTCGGCGGCGAAGCGCGACATCCGGTTCGATACGTCGGCGATCGGCAGCCCGATCGACACCAGGTTGCGGAACGCCTGGTCCATCGTCAGCGTGCTGCCGGCCAGCGTGCCGTCGGCCAGCCGCACGCCGCCGAGACACTTGGTGACGTGCTGGCTGCCGAGCCGGTATTCGCCGTCGGGCATGCCGGTGGCCGAGGTGCTGTCGGTCACCACGTACAGGCGCGGGATCGCGCGCAGCGCGGCGCGGATCGCACCGGGATGGACGTGCAGCAGGTCGGGGATGATCTCCGCGTACTCGGCATGGGCGAGCGCGGCGCCGACCAGACCGGGGTTGCGGTGGTGCAGCGGCGACATCGCGTTGAACAGGTGCGTGAAGCCGCAGGCGCCATGCTTGAGCGCGGCGACGCCCTCCTCATAGGTGGCGAGCGAATGGCCGAGCTGCACGCGCACGCCGCGCGCGGCCATCTCCGAGATGATCTCGATGTGGCCGGCGATCTCGGGCGCGAGCGTGACCACGCGGATCGGCGCGATCGCGAGATAGCGCAGCACCTCGTCGAGCGCGGCCGATACCGCCGCGTCGGGCTGCGCGCCGAGCTTGCCGGGGTTGATGTAAGGGCCTTCGAGATGGACGCCGAGCACGCGCGCGCAGCCCGGCGTGCGGTTGCGCGCGCGCTCGCCGAGCTGCGCGACCACCTTCATCAGTTCGTCGCGCGGCGCCGTCATGGTGGTGGCGAGCAGGCTGGTGGTGCCGTAGCGGGCGTGGGTCCGGCCGATGGTCTCGATCGCGTCGCCGCCCTCCATCACGTCGGCTCCGCCGCCGCCATGCACGTGCAGGTCGATGAAGCCCGGCACGATGTACGGCGCGTCGTTCATCGACGGGTCGACGGCATGGCCCGACAGCGCGGTGATCCGGCCGTTGCCGAACTCGATCGTGCCGTAGCGCCAGCCTTCGGCGGTCAGTAGGTTTCCGGTCAGCATCTCGTTCACTTGTATCCGGGTCATGCGGGTTGCGAGAGAAGGCCGGCCGGCGGGCCGCGACGGGCTCGCCCCCGGCCGAAGCGAGCTGATTATATAACCAAACTAATACCAGTCAATTTAGCCGGACCGATCCCTGACGATCGCTGAAATGCCGCGCCGCATCGGAGGTTTAGTGGCGAAAGCGCCTTGTTTATCGCGGTTTTTTCGAATCGGTATTTACCCCGAGGCGGTATTCCGGGGCAAAGGCCGGCGTGGCACGCCATGCGCTGCTTCGGCCGGAAACCATACCTGCATAGAACCAGTTCCGCGAACTGGTATCCGTGCCCGAACCCGCCCCCGCCGCACCGCGGGGTATCGTGCCGCCCGCGCGCGGCGCGCCAGCAGGCAAGCGCGCCACCGCACGCCACCGGCGCGTCGCGTTCTGCCGCGACTGCGCGGCGGGCGCAGCGTCACGCGGCCGGCCCGCTCGCCGTGGAAGCGAACCTGGATGGTGCCGATCGGCGCCGAGGATGCGCCTCGAAGGCGCGAGTCGATCCGCGAACGCACGGCCGACCGGTGGGCGAAGCGCGGCCGCTGCGCGACGCGCTCGAGGCGATCGTCGGCAAGCCCCGCAGATCAACGCCTGCGCGATGTTCCATGCCCGATCGCGCGGCATCGGCTGCCAGGCGGCGGTGCGCCGGGCGTAGGCCCGCGAAAGGCGGTGCAGGCCGGGGCGCGGCGCGGGCGCCGGCCGACGGCGGTCACGGCGATGGCGGCAAGCCTCAGAACGTATCGGCCGCGATCGGCTGCGGGCCCATGGTGCCGTCCGAGGCCGGAAACAGCGCGATGCTCGCGCTCTGATAGCGGAGGTCGCCATCAGTGGCGTATTCCTGCAGCCCGATGGGCTCCGTCCTGAAGGTGCTGCCGTCGTCCAGCTGCCGATAGTGCAGATCGTAGCGGCCGGGCGCGAGCATCTGCAGCCGGAACGACCGGCCGGCCGGAATGAAGAACTGGCGGACCACGGCCGGCCCCGCCTCATCGTCGATGCGGATCAGCTTGCCGTGGACGTCAAACGGATTGCCGGTGTTGTCGATCGTGATGGTCGAATGGCCGTCGTTCGCCGACACCGGATAGCCGCTCAGATAGGCAGCCCGATCCGGCCATGCGAGCCCGTTGGGTGCGACCGAGGGGCGGACGTAGCGCGGGCCGTCCTTCGTCAGCGGAATGGCGCCCGGCGACGGCGGCGTATACGACCCGGCGGGTGTCGCGATCGGCGGCGGCACGGCGACGTCCAGCTGGCCCGGCACACGGACCTGCTTCACCAGCAGGCTGACGCCCAGCCAGGCAATCACGCCGATCAGCAGCCAGACGGGCAGCGGCAGGCGCCGGCCCGGGCCGGTTCGCGCCGGCTGCGGGCGAGCGGCGGCGGCAGGCTCGGGCGCGTCTTGGCGCGCGGCGTGCGCCGCCTCGTGCTCCTTTTTCGCCAGCCATTCGTCGTGATCCGCGCGCCGGGATGGATCGCTGAGCACGTCGTAGGCGGCATTGATGATCGTGAAGATCCGCGCCGCCCGCGGGTCGCGATTGCGATCGGGATGGTACTTCTGCGCAAGGCTTTTATAGGCGGCGCGAATCACCTCCGGAGGCGCATCGCGCGATACCTTCAGATTGTCATAATGACTATGGATTTTCATCCCTTTCCCCGACACGACGGCACGCGTGGCCCGCCACCCGTAGCGGTCCCATCTTACCGCAGCGATCGGACGCGCCGTCGAACCGATTCTGCCGCCGTCCCGCTGATCCGGCAGGGCCGCCCGCCGCTCGGCAAGCTCAGTGAAACTCGCGGCTCGACGTGCGCAGCCCGCCCAGCAGCGGCGTCAGGTCCTCCAGGTACTGTGCGATCAGATGCCGGACCTCGTTCTCGCTCTGCCATACGCCGTACACGGCAAGCAGCCGCGCCTCGAGGATCTCGCGGCGCTGCCGCTCGATCAGCTCGCGCCGCACGATCACGTTCACGCAGCCGGTCTCGTCCTCCAGCGTGACGAACAGCGTGCCCTTCGCGGTGCCCGGCATCTGCCGCGCGGTGACGATCCCGCAGGCGCGCGCGAGCCGCTTGTTGCGGTGGCGGCCCAGTTCCTCGGCCGAGCACAGCCGGCGCGCACGCAGCGCGTCGCGCAGCAGCGCCACCGGATGCCGGTTCAGCGTCAGGCCGACGGTGCGATAGTCGGCGAGGATGTCGTCGGCCTCGGACGGCGCACCGAGCGCCGGCTTCACCGGTTCGTCGATCGGCGCGGCGGCCAGCAGGTCGCGCGACGGCGCCGCGGCCACGGCCTGCCAGAGCGCGGCGCGCCGGTTGCCGGCGAGCGCCGCGAGCGCGTTCGCGGCCGCCAGCGCCTCCAGCTCGCGCCGCGCCAGCCGCGCGCGGCGCGCCAGATCGTCGACGCTCTCGAACGGCCGCGCGGCGCGCGCCGCCTCGATGCGCAGCGCGGCCTCGCGGCCCAGCCCGGCCACCAGCGCCATGCCGAGCCGCACGGCCGGCCGGCCCGCGGGCGGCGGCTCGCCGGGCAGCGCCTCGAGCGAGGCGTCCCAGCCGCTCGCCGTCACATCGATCGGCCGCACCGTCACGCCGTGCCGCTTCGCGTCCTGCACCAGCTGCGCGGGCGGATAGAAGCCCATCGGCTGGCTGTTCAGCAGCGCGGCGAGGAAGATCGCCGGCTCGTGGCACTTGAGCCAGCTGCTCGCATAGACGAGGATCGCGAAGCTCGCCGCATGGCTCTCCGGAAAGCCGTATTCGCCGAAGCCCTTGATCTGCTCGAAGATCTGGTCGGCGAAGCGCTCCGGATAATCGCGCGCGAGCATGCCCTCGACGATCCGCTCGCGATACTTGCCGAGATCGCCCTTGCGCTTCCAGGCCGCCATCGCGCGCCTCAGTTCGTCGGCCTCGCCGGGCGTGAAGCCGGCCGCGATGATCGCGATCTGCATCACCTGCTCCTGGAAGATCGGCACGCCTTTGGTGCGTTCGAGCGCCGGCTTCAGATCCTCCTTCGGATACTCGACGGGCTCGAGCCCCTGGCGCCGCCGCAGGTACGGATGCACCGCGCCGCCCTGGATCGGCCCCGGCCGCACGAGCGCCACCTCGATCACGAGATCGTAGTAGCAGGCCGGCTTCAGCCGCGGCAGCATCGACATCTGCGCGCGCGACTCGATCTGGAACACGCCCACCGTATCGGCGCGCGAGATCATCGCGTAGGTCGCCTCGTCGCCCTCCTCGAGGTCAGCCAGACGCATGCGCGTGCCGCGCCACGCCTCGACGAAATCGAACGCGCGATGCAGCGCGCTCAGCATGCCGAGCGCGAGCACGTCGACCTTCATGAGCCCGAGCGCCTCGAGATCGTCCTTGTCCCACTGGATCACGCGGCGCCCCGCCATCGCCGCGTTCTCGATCGGCACGAGCCGCGTAAGCTTGCCGCGACTGATCACGAAGCCGCCCGAATGCTGCGACAGGTGGCGCGGGAAGCCGAGCAGCCGCGACGCCAGCTCGGCCCAGGCGCGGATCAGCGGCACCTCGGGATCGAGCCCGACCGAGGCGAAGCGCGCGAGCAGGTCGGCGCTGCCGTCGAACCAGCGGTGCCCCTTGGCGACGCGCTCGACCAGCATCGGATCGACGCCGAGCGCCTTGCCGGTCTCGCGCAGCGCGCCGCGCGGCCGGTAGGTGGAGACGGCCGCCGCGAGCGCGGTGCGATCCTTGCCGTACTTCGCGTAGATGTACTGGATCACTTCCTCGCGCCGCTCGTGCTCGAAATCGACGTCGATGTCGGGCGGCTCGCCGCGCTCGCGGCTGATGAAGCGCTCGAACAGCATCGTGCTGCGCTTCGGGTCGACCGCCGTCACGCCGAGGCAATAGCAGACCACCGAGTTCGCGGCCGAGCCGCGCCCCTGACAGAGGATGTCCTGCTCGCGCGCGAACTTGACGATGTCGTAGACGGTCAGGAAGAACGGTTCGTATTCCATCTCGGCGATCAGCGCGAGCTCGTGGCGGATCTGCGCCTCGACCTCGGCCGGCAGCCCTTCCGGAAAGCGCTTTCGCGCCCCGCGCCAGGTTTCCTGCGCCAGGTAATCGGTCGGCGTCATCCCCGCCGGCACGATCTCGTGCGGATATTCGTATTTCAGCGTGCCCATGTCGAAGCGGCAGGCGTCGAGCATCCGGCAGGTCTCGGCAATCGCCTCCTGCGGAAACAGCCGCGCGATGCGCCCGAGCCCGCGCAGGTGCTGCTCGGCGTTGGCGGCCAGCGCGTAGCCGCATTCGCCGACCGGCCGGCCGATCCGGATCGCCGTCATGAGGTCCTGCAGCGGCTTGCGCGAACGCAGGTGCATCGTCACGTCGCCGAGCGCGACGAGCGGCATCGCGCGCTGCACGCCGGCTGCCTCGATCGTCTCGCGATACAGGCCGTCGAGCGAGCGCCCCAGTTGCACGAGGCCGAGCCGCGCGCGCTCGCCGAACTGCGCCGCGCACCACGCGAGCTGCGCGTCGAGCACGTCGGCGCGCACCGGATAGGCCGGCACCAGGATCGCGAAGCAGTCGGGCATGCCGCGCAGATGCGCGAACTCGGGCGGCGGCGCGGCCAGCATGCGCGGCGTGAGCGTGTAGCTACCCTTCGGCGCCGCCATGCGCCGCCATGAGATCAGCTCGGACAGGTTGCCGTAGCCCTCGCGGTTGCATGCCAGCAGCACCAGCCCGAACCCGCCCGGGCCGGGATCGCCGCCCGGCGCGACGCGCTCGGGCGTCAGCTCGAAATACGCGCCGACGGCGAGCCGGAACGGCTCGGGCCGGTCCGCCGGCGGCGCGCCCGCCGCCTTCCACGCGGCCTCGAGTTCGGCGTTCTTCGCCTTCACGGCCACGTGCATGCGCGGCGCGCCGGCGAGCGAACAGGCGTCGGTGACGGCGATGCCGCGATAGCCGAGCGCGTGCGCGCGCGCCACGAGCTCGTCGGCCGAGGACGCGCCGCACAGGAACGAGAAATTCGTGCGGCAGAACAGCTCCGCGTAGGCAGGCAGGGCCGACGGCATCGCCATCGCGTCACCCGAACAGGCCGTGCAGGAACCAGCGCGGCTCGCTGCCGCGCCGGTCGCGATCCATGTAGATCCAGTAGCAGGCGCCGTCGTCGTCCTGCGCGACGTAGTAGTCGCGCTGGACGAGCTGGCCGTCGAACCAGCCGCCCTCGACGCGCTCGGCCGTCGACATCAGGCGCAGCGGCGTGCGGTAGCAAGGCCGGTTCTCGCGCATCGCGAGCGCGATCGGCTCGGCCAGCAGCCACGCGGGGCGCGGCGCCACGGCCGGCGCCTCGGACGGGCGGCCCGCCGGCGCATGCGACGGCAGCCAGCGGTTGGCGGCCTCGGGCCGATGGTCGGCGCCGGGCGCCGCGCACAGCACGTTGTCGGCGCCGAGCCGCGCGCGCAGCAGCTCGACCAGCCGCGCCCGTGCCTCGCGCGTGCGGCCCGGCTCGGGGAACAGCTCGGCGCTCGGCGGCGCGACCGCCTCGACGCGCGTCGCGACGAGCCGCAGCGCCAGCACGGCGGCCGGCAGCTCGGCGCGCGCGAGCCGCTCGCCGAGCACGCGCAGGCAATGCAGCTCGTCGCGCGTGGGCTCGGCGAACGCGAGCTCGACCGAGGTGGGCGGCACCGCGCAGCGGCCGCGCTCGTGTTCGAGGTCGAGGCGCAGCGCGACGAGCGAGAGCTGCCGCGCGGCCAGCCAGCCGCCCAGTTGCGCCACCAGCCGGCGCGCCGCGAACAGCACCGCCTCCGCATGCTCGACGCGTTCCGGCAATTCGAGACGGGTGTCGAACTCGGGGGGGATCGGCAGCCACGCGAACGGCTCCGGCAGGTCGCCGTAGGCGCGATCGAGCGCTTCGAGCAGCACGGTTCCGCAGCGGCGCTGCAGCCCCGCGCGCGGTAGCCGGCGCAGGCCGCCGAGCGTCGTGCAGCCGAGCCCGTCGAGCCACCCCGCGTAGGCCCGCGCGGCCGGCAGCAGCACGCAGGGCAGCGCGTCCAGCACGCGCCGCAGGCTGGACTCGCGCGCCACGCGCCGGCGCGCGCCGCCGCGCGCCCGCGCGAGCAGCCAGGCGCCGCGGCCGGTCGGCGCGGTGCCGAGGCGCGCCGCGTAGCCGAGCGCCGCCAGCGCGGCGCCCACCTGCCGGCACAGCGCGGGCAGCCCGCCGAACAGCCGCAGGCTCGCGCCGACCTCGACGATCAGGGTCGCCTCCTCGTCGAGCGCGACCGAGGGCGAGAAGCGCAGCAGCGCCAGCGCGACCGCGCGCAGCGCATCGGCTTCGCGCGCGAGATCGCGTTCGGCGAGATGCGTGTCGGGCGCGAGCGTCAGCACGCCGCCGCGCTTCATGCCGGGCCGCACGCCGCGCGCGCGCGCGGCCGCGTCGGCCACCAGCACCACGCCCTGCTCGAGCACGGCGCGGCCCGCGGCCGGCGCGTGCTCAGACGGGCACGCGCACACGTCGAGCGGCAGGCGCGGCAGATGGATGCCGAGCAAGACGCGCATAACGACCCTCCACGATCGGCGACGGCAACGCGAGTTCGAGCCGCGCCGCGCAGGCCGGCCCGCGGCGCTTGACGATCTCGACCGACACGCCGCACGGCTGCGGCCGCACCGCGAGCCGCAGCACCGCCGGCGACGGCTGGCGCGCCGCCGCGAGCGGGCGCAGCATCACGAACAGCGTGTCGCCGGCGCGCGCGGCCGCCAGATGCAGGCGCCGCAACACGTCGGCCGGCGCGGCTTCCATCTGCCAGAACAGCAGCGCGCCACAGCAGCCCGTCTTCAGCGATTGCTCGGCTGTCCACAGGGCATCGCGCCGGTTGGCTGTGCGCAACCACAGCAGCGCATCGAGCGGCACGCCGAATGCGGCCAGCGCGGCCGCGTTCGGCGGATGCGGGGGCGCCACCAGCGCGAGCGGGCGCCGCTCGGCGACGCTGCCGGCCAGCCCCGGCGCGAGCAGCCGCATCTCGCCGCAGCCCGGGTGTGGAACCAGCAGCTCGACGAGCCCCCCCACCGGCCAGCCGCCGCCCGGCAGCTCGGCCGACAGCGCCGGATAGCCGGTGCCGACCGTGCGCGGGCCGCCGCGGGCGAGCTGGGAGCCGCGCCAGAGCGATGGATGCAGCGATTCGGGAGAGACGGAAGCGGTAGGCATGAGGCGACCGATTACTGTATGTTTATACAGTATAGTGGAAGCCGCCCGGCTGCGACAAATTCAAAGATGACTTTTTGCCGGGGCCCGAAACGACGAAAGGCCCCGCGGGGCCTTTCGATCGACGACCGGTGAAACGCGGCGGGCGCGCTCAGAACGACGGCACCATCGAACCCTTGAACTGCTTGTTGATGAACGCCTTCACTTCCGGCGACTGATAGGCCGCGACGAGCTTCTTCACCCACGGCTGGTTGCGGTCCTGCGCGCGCACCGCGATCAGGTTCGCGTAGGGGCTCGTCAGCGATTCGAGCGCGATCGCGTCCTTGGTCGGCTGCAGGTTCGCGGCCAGCGCGTAATTGGTGTTGATCACCGCCGCGTCCACGTCGCCGAGCACGCGCGGCAGCTGCGCCGCGTCCAGCTCGGAGATCTTCAACTTCTTCGGGTTGTCGGCGATGTCGAGCACCGTCGCGTTGTTGCCGCCCGTGCCCGCGCCGCCCTTCAGCTTGATCACGCCCTGCGCCTGCAGCAGCAGCAGCGCGCGGTTCTCGTTCGACGGATCGTTCGGCACCGCGAGCTTGGCGCCCACCGGCAGGTCCTTCAGCGACTTGAACTTCTTCGAATACACGCCGATCGGCGAGATGTAGGTCAGGCCCGCGCTGACGATCTTGTAGCCGCGCTGCTTCACCTGGCTGTCGAGGTAGGGCTGGTGCTGGAAGCTGTTGGCGTCGAGGTCGCCCGAATCGAGCGCCGCGTTCGGCTGCACATAGTCGTTGAACTCGATCACCTTCACGTTCAGGCCTTGCTTCTCCTTGGCGACCTTCTGCACCACCTGCCACACCTGCGCATCCGGGCCGGCGACCGTGCCGACCTTGATCACCTTGTCCTGCGCGTGGGCGCCGAACGACATGCCGAGGGCCGCCCCGGCGGCGACGGCGGACACTGCTTTCAGGAGATTGCGACGCTTCATCTGTTGTTCTCGCTTGCGTTGTTGCGGTACCGGCTTGATAAAAGGACGGCGCGGCTCGTGGCCGCCCCGCCCGTCAAAGAGTGCGCATGGTGTCACAGGATCGGCGCCGCGTGAAATACATCCCACTCATATGGGTATGCCGGGCGCTGGCAATGCCGGCGGCCGGCGCGGCCGCGAACGGACAGGACCCCGCTGGTCCGTGGCGGGCGGGCCGTTCGCTTCGCCCGGCGGCGACTCGCGGACGCCGAAGCCGGCCCGCTCAGCCCAGCAACAGCCTCAGGTCGTGCACCCAGGGCGCCGGCCCCTGCCCGTCGCGCACGAACAGGCGCAGCTTGCCGGCCGGGTCGAACACGTAGCTCGCCGCCGTGTGGTCCATCGTGTAGCCGTCGGGCGTCTTGCCGGGCGATTTCGCGTAATAGATCCGGAAGTCCTTCGCCACCTGCTTGAGCTGCGCCTCGCCGGCCGGGCGCAGCGCGACGAACGACGGATCGAACGCGGCCACGTACTGCGCGATAAGCGGCGCCGTATCGCGCTCGGGATCGACGGTGACGAGCAGCACCTGCACGCGCTTGCCCTCGGCGCCGAGCTGCTGCCTCGCCTGCGCGAGTTCGGCCAACGTGGTCGGGCAGACGTCGGGGCAATGCGTATAGCCGAACACCAGCACCACGGCGCGGCCCTTGTAGTCGGCGAGCGTGCGCGTGCGGCCGGTGGTGTCGGGCAGCGCGAAGTCCTGGCCGAACTGCGTGTTGCCGGTGATGTCGAGATTCTCGAAGGCCGGCTGGCGGCTGCAGCCGCCGAGCAGCAGCGCGCCGGCCGCGGCGCAGGCGGCCAGCCAGCGCCGCCGCGTGGACGGGATGGGGCGCGGCATCATCGCGGCGCGCTCAGAAGCCGAGCAGCGGGCGCAGGTAATGATCGACGAGCAGCGCCATGAACAGCAGCGAGAGATAGACGATCGAGTAGCGGAACGCGCGGCGCGCGAGCGCATCGGAATAGTCGACGTAGACCTTCCACGCGTAGGCGATGAACACCGCACCGAGCAGCACCGCGCTCGCCAGATAGACCACGCCGCTCATGCCCGAGATGAACGGCATCATCGTCACGACGAACAGGATGAGCGTGTAGAGCAGGATGTGCAGCCGCGTGAACTTCTCGCCGTGCGTGACGGGCAGCATCGGCAGGCCCGAGTTCTCGTAGTCCTTGATCCGGTAGAGCGCGAGCACCCAGAAGTGCGGCGGGGTCCAGACGAAGATGATCAGCACCAGGATCCACGCGTCGCCGGGCACGGTGCCCGTCACGGCGGCCCAGCCGAGCGCCGGCGGCATCGCGCCGGACGCGCCGCCGATCACGATGTTCTGCGGCGTGGCGGGTTTGAGCAGCAGCGTGTAGACGACCGCGTAGCCGACGAAGGTGGCGATCGTCAGCCACATCGTCAGCGGATTCGTGAAGGTGTAGAGCGTCCACGCGCCGACGCCGCCGAGCACCGTCGAGAAGGCCAGGATCTGCGGCGTGGTGATCTCGCCGCGCGCGGAAGGCCGCCATGCGGTGCGGCGCATCTTCGCGTCGATCTTCTGCTCGACGAGACAGTTGATCGCGAACGCGGCGCCGGCCAGCAGCCAGATGCCGATCGTGCCGCCGATCAGCGGGCGCAGCGGCACCATGCCGGGCGTGGCGAGGAACATCCCGATCACGGCGCAGAACACCGCGAGTTGCGTGACGCGCGGCTTGGTCAGCGCGAAATATTGCGACAGGCGGCTGCCGGAGGACTGGGAAAGCGAGGATTCCATGGGCGTGGGGAGCGTCAGGCGGGCGCGATGTCGCGCGCGCGAAGCGCGACGCGGCCGGGACGGCTTGAAAGGATTCGAAAGTTTAACATGACGAGCAACAGCAGCAGGATCGCCGCCCCGCCGTTGTGCGCGACGGCGACCGGCAGCGGCCACTGCAGCACGATGTTCGAGAGCCCCGTCAGGAACTGGATCGCGACCACCAGCAGCACGCCGTTGGCGGGCCGCCGCAGCGATTCGAAGCGGCGCATGCGCCAGGCGAACGCGACCAGGTAGGCGACCACCACCACGGCGAACGTGCGGTGGGTCCAGTGGATCGCCACCAGCGCGTCCTGGGTGATCACCTCGCCGTCGCCGGACATGCCGAGCGCGCGCCACAGGTGGAAGCCGTGCGCGAAATCCATCGGCGGCAGCCACTGGCCGTTGCAGGTCGGGAAATCGGTGCAGGCGAGCACGGCGTAGTTGGTGCTGACCCAGCCGCCCAGCGCGATCTGCACCACCAGCAGCACCAGCGCCGTGAGCGCGGCCGCGCGGTGGCGCCCCGCCTCGGGCTCCCGGGCCGGCAGCGGCGTCATGCGCGCGGCCAGCCAGCCGAGCGCACCGAGCAGCGTGAGGCCGAGCAGCAGGTGGGTGGTGACGATCACCGGCTGCAGCTTCATGGTGACCGTCCAGGCGCCGAACACGCCCTGCACGACGATCAGCAGCAGCAGGCCGGTGGGCCACCACGGCGACACCGACAGCGGCCGGCGGCGCGCCTTCGCGACCCAGGCGATGGTCATCTGCGCGATGATCAGCACGCCGATCGCCATCGCGAAATAGCGGTGGATCATCTCGATCCAGGCCTTGGTCATGCTGACCGGGCCGGTGGGCATCGCCAGGTGCGCGGCCGAGATCGCCGCGTGCGCGACGAACGGCGACGAGGTGCCGTAGCAGCCGGGCCAGTCCGGGCAGCCGAGCCCGGAGTCGGTGAGCCGCGTGAAGCCGCCGAACATCACGAGATCGAGCGTGAAGAACGTCGTCATCCAGACGAGCTTGCGGAATTTGTCGTCGTCGGTCTTCACCCACACGTAGGAGAGGGGCAACAGCGCGATGGTGAGGCCGATCAGGCCCAGTTGCAGTAAGTACATCCGGGAGTTCTCGATTGCGGGTACCGGCCGTTCAGCCGATGCTCGACCACTTGAGCAGCTTGGTCACGTCGTGCTTGATCCGGCTGGGGTCGGGGTCCTTCGGGAAGCGCATCATCAGGTTGCCGTTGGGGTCCACCAGATAGATGTGATCCGTCGCCTGCGTGCCGGCCTCGGCCGGCAGCCACGCGTCGAGCGCGGCCGGATCGGCGACCAGGCGCCGGGTGTCCGGATAGGCGGCCAGCAGTCTCGCATCGATGGCCGCCGCGTCGCGGCGCAGCCAGACCATCGTGATGCGCTGCCGCTCGCCGCCCTGCGTCGCGCGGACCTGCCGCATGAAGTACAGCTTCCGGGCGCACGCATCATCGCACAAACTGCCGTTTTCCATCATGAGCAGCCAGACCCCGCGCAGCGAGGCGAGCGCCACGGTTCGGCCGTTTTCGTCGGTCGCCGTGAGCGTGGCGGGGATCGGCCGCTGCGGCTCGATCAGCGTGCCGTAGTTGGTCGAAGCGCCGCGGGGCTTGATCACGTAGTAGGTGAAGTAGGAGGCGATGAGCGGCGCCGCGCAGATCAGGCACAGCGCGAGCACCACCCAGCGCCCGCGGCGCCACGAGCCGCGCTGCGACGATGTGTCGCGCTCAGAATGGGGGTCGCGACCCGTTCCACCCTGGCCGGACGGGCGGTCAGGCGAGTGGTCGGGACTAGGCCGGGCCGGCGTCGGACGGGAAGGCTGGGTCGACACGAAATTCCTCTTCATCGTCTGGATAGGGAGCGGGGCGCGGCGCCGAACGCCGCCGGTGGCGCGCTCAGGTCGCGCCCGAAGGCTTGCGCGCCGCGCGCCGCGCCGCGTAGAGCCCGAAACCGGCCGCCGCCGCGGCGATCGCCCACCACTGCACCATGTAGCCGTAGTTGCGCCCCACATCCTGCGTCGGCTGCGGCCAATCGCGCACCAGGCCGTCGCCGCTGTCGCTGGTCTGCTGGATCACGTAGGACTGCAGCGGCAGCCCGGTTTCCCGCGCATAGGCGGCGAGCTCGAGATTCTGGCGAATCGGCTGGTGCCCGGCCGAACCACCCCGCCCCAGTTCGAACGCGCGCGACGCGTCGGCGCGCGCGATGCCTTCGATCGTCACGGTGCCGGACGGCGTCGCGAACGGCGCCATCGCGGTGCGGTCGGCGCTGTTGCGCGGCAGCCAGCCGCGGTTGACGAGCACGTAGCCGCCGTCCGCGAGCCGCATCGGCATCACCACGTAGAAGCCGGGCTGATCGCGGTAGGCGCGATTATCGAGATAAACCGCGGCAGCGGGAAGGAAGCGACCCGTCGCACGCACGCGGTGGAACTCGACCGCGCCGAGCGCCGTCGGCGCCGAGCTCGCCTCGAACGGGGCCGCATGCTCGTAGCGCTGCACCTGCGCCTCGAGCGCCTCTTTCCGATGCGCGCGATCGCGCTGCCAGAAGCCGAGCCGCAGCGTCACGGCGATCACCGCGAGGATCAGCAGCGTGGGCAGCCAGCGCAGCTTCACCGCAGACGCTCCGACGTGTCACATCGACGCGATCGAAGTGGGATAATCGCCACGTCTGCGACGAATCGCCATATCACGGTAAGTGCCATGCACATCCTCGTTCCCATCGCGTTTGCGCTGATCCTCGCGAGCCTCGCTTCGGCCCTCTATTTCATGATGCACGACCGGGGCCAGACCAAACGCATGGTCTGGTCGCTCGCGACGCGCGTCGGCCTGTCGATCTCGCTGTTCCTGTTCATCCTGTTCGCGAACTGGATGGGCTGGATCCACTCGACCGGCATCCCGCTCGGCCGCTGAGGCCGGCGAGGCCGCGCCCCGCACGCGCACCGCGTGCCATGCGCGCGCCTGCTACGACAGCCAGTACACCACCACGTACAGGCCCAGCCACACCACGTCCACGAAGTGCCAGTACCAGGCCGCGCCCTCGAACGCGAAATGGTGATCGGGCTTGAAGTGCCCGCGCAGCATCCGCACCAGCACCACGGTCAGCATCGTGCCGCCGAGGAACACGTGGAAGCCGTGGAAACCTGTCAGCAGGAAGAAGGTCGAGCCGTACACGCCCGAGGCGAGCGTCAGGTTCAGTTCGTTGTACGCATGGAAATACTCGAAGCCCTGCAGGAACAGGAAGCTCACGCCGAGCACGATGGTGGCCGCCAGCCAGACGATCGCCTTGCGCCGGTGGTTCTCGCGCAGCGCATGGTGCGAGACCGTCAGCGTCGCGCCCGAGCTCAGCAGCAGCGCGGTGTTGATGGTCGGCACCGGCCACGGGCCCATGGTGCGGAAGTGGCCCGCCAGCGCGGCCGGCCCCTCATTCGGCCAGACGGCGCTGAAGTCCGGCCAGATCAGCCGGTAGTCGAGGCTGCCGAGCTGGTGCAGCGCGATCTCGCGCGCGTAGAACAGCGCGCCGAAGAACGCGCCGAAGAACATCACCTCGGAGAAGATGAACCAGCTCATGCTCCAGCGGTACGACTTGTCGACGCGCTGGCCGTACATGCCGCCCTCCGATTCGGAGATCGCGTCGCCGAACCAGTGATAGAGCACGAACAGCAGCCACAGCAGGCCGAGCGTGACGGTGATCGGCGCCCAGGCATGGCCGTTGATCCACAGCGCCGCCGAGCCGAGCATGACGAGCAGGCCGAGCGCCGCATTGATCGGGTGCCGCGACGGATGCGGGATGAAATAGTAAGGGCTTTCGTGTTGGCCGCTCATGCTTGATTCTCCACTTCGTCCAGTTGATTCCGGAGCGCTCCGGAAAGCTTCCGCGAGCGCGCCGCCTCGCGCCTAAACCGCGGCCGCGCCCCTCGCGCGCCGCCCCCTGCCGGCTTCGCCCGCGCCTCGCGCTAGCCGACCACCGCATGCACGACGAGCAGCAGCACGCCGATGAACGCCACCGCCGCGAGCAGTGCCACGATCAGCACATGCAGCGGATTCAGCGACTGCGCGTCGGCCTCCAGATCGCTGCGCCTGCGCACGCCGAAGAACGACCAGAACACGGCCTTGAGCGTCTTGCCGAACGAGCCTTGCGTCATCGTCGCCTCCCCGGCGCTGCCTTGGTTGCCGCCCGCTCACGCGCCGCGCTTCGAGCCCGGGCCCGCCGCCGCTGCCGGCGGGCTCAGCTCGAAGAACGTATAGGACAGCGTGATCGTCTTCACGTCCTTCGGCAGCGCCCGGTCCACCACGAACACCACCGGCATGCGGCGCGATTCGTTCGGCTTCAGCGTCTGCTGCGTGAAACAGAAACACTCGATCTTCTTGAAATACTCGGTGGCCTGCTTCGGCGCGTAGCTCGGGATCGCCTGCGCGACCACCTGACGGTCCTGCGCGTTGGTCACCTCGTAGACCACCGTCATCACCTCGCCCGGATGCACGTCGAGGCTGCGCTGCTCGGGCCGGAAGCCGAGCGGGCCGCGCGCGTTCGCGTCGAGCTCCACCGAGATCGTGCGGCTCGCGTCCACCTGGGTGTTGCGCGCCTCGCGCGCGCTGACGTCGCGCTGCACGAGATTGTTGAGGCCCGTCACCTGGCAGATCGCGCGGTAGATCGGCACCAGCGCGAACCCGAAGCCAAACATCAGCGCCGCGACCACCGCGAGCTTCAGCAGCATCGTGCGATTGAAGCTGGAATCAGCGTCGACGACCGGTTCCGACATGATGAGGAATCCTCTCCGTTAGGCGTTCATGCCGGCGTCATGAAGTGGAAGCGATCCATTGATTGACGACGGCGGCAATGAAAAAGGCGGCGACCACGGCCAGCAGCACGAGGCCCAGCCGCCGGTTGCCCGCGCGGATCTGCGCGGGCGTGCGTGCTTGTGAACGGTGGCGGCTCATCGGCTCGGACGGGTTGGTGCGCCGCCGCCCGGGCCGGGCGGCCAGCGCGCAGTGAGTCAGTCGACGGTCGGCGGATGCTCGAAGGTATGGAACGGCGCCGGGCTCGGCACCGTCCACTCGAGGCCGATCGCGCCGTCCCATGGCTTGTCGGGTGCCTTCTCGAGCCCGCCGCCGCCGCGATAGGCCGGCAGCGCCACCGCGAACAGGAAGTAGACCTGCGCGAGGCCGAAGCCGAACGCGCCGATCGTCGCGACCTGGTTGAAGTCGGTGAACTGCGCCGGATAGTCGGCATAGCGGCGCGGCATGCCGGCCAGACCGACGAAGTGCATCGGGAAGAACGTGATGTTGAAGAAGATCATCGACGCCCAGAAATGGATCTTGCCGCGCATCTCGTTGTACATCCAGCCGGTCCATTTCGGCGACCAGTAGTACCAGCCCGAGAACAGCCCGAACAGCGAGCCCGCCACCAGCACGTAGTGGAAGTGCGCCACCACGAAGTAGGTGCCGTGGTACTGGATGTCGAGCGGCGCCATCGCCAGCATCAGCCCGGTCAGCCCGCCGAACGTGAACACGAACAGGAAGCCGATCGCGAACAGCATCGGCGTCTCGAAGCTGAGCGAGCCGCGCCACATGGTGGCGACCCAGTTGAACACCTTCACGCCGGTCGGCACCGCGATCAGCATGGTCGCGTACATGAAGAACAGCTGACCCGTGACGGGCATGCCGGTGGCGAACATGTGGTGCGCCCAGACCATGAACGAGAGGATCGCGATCGACGCGGTGGCGTACACCATCGAGCTGTAGCCGAACAGCGGCTTGCGCGAGAACGCCGGTATCACCTGCGAGACGATCCCGAACGCGGGCAGGATCATGATGTAGACCTCGGGATGGCCGAAGAACCAGAAGATGTGCTGATACATCACCGGGTCGCCGCCGCCCGCCGCGTTGAAGAACGAGGTGCCGAAATGGCGGTCGAACAGCACCATCGTGATGGCGCCGGCCAGCACCGGCATCACCGCGATCAGCAGGTAGGCGGTGATCAGCCAGGTCCACGCGAACATCGGCATCTTCATGAGCGTCATGCCCGGCGCGCGCATGTTCAGGATCGTCACGACGATATTGATGCCGCCCATGATCGACGAGGCGCCCATCAGGTGGACCGCGAAGATCGCAAAGTCCATGCCCGGCCCCATCTGCGTGGAAAGCGGCGCGTACAGCGTCCAGCCCGCCGCGGTCGCGCCGCCCGGCGCGAAGAACGAGCCCACCAGCAGCACCGCCGCCACCGGCAGCAGCCAGAAGCTGAAGTTGTTCATGCGCGCGAACGCCATGTCCGAGGCCCCGATCTGCAGCGGCACCATCCAGTTCGCGAAGCCGACGAAGGCCGGCATGATCGCGCCGAACACCATGATCAGGCCGTGCATCGTGGTGAGCTGGTTGAAGAACTCGGGACGCATGATCTGCAGGCCCGGCTCGAACAGCTCGGCGCGAATGCCGAGCGCCATCACGCCGCCCGACAGGAACATCACGAACGAGAACAGCAGGTACAGCGTGCCGATGTCCTTGTGATTGGTCGCGAACAGCCAGCGGCGCCAGCCGTGCGGTAGCTCGTGCGCATGATCGTCGTGCGCGTGTCCCGCGGTTACGTCGTGTCCTATGCTAGACATGGATGTCTCCTAATCCTCGTTCCGATGACGTCGACCTAGACGACGAACGACACGTCAGGCAGCCGGGCCGATTTCGACACGGCGCGCCTGCCCGGCATCCGCTCCGCCCGTGATCGTCTGCGGCTTCTTCAACACGATCCGGTCCTCGGCGATGCCGGCCGCCTTCAGCGCGTCGCGCACCGCCTGCGCGCGACGCTTCGCGAGTTCGGCGTTGGCATCGGCCGAGCCCGTCGTATCCGTGAAACCCGACAGCGCGAGCTTCGCGTCCGGATGCGCGCTCGCATATCGCGCGGCGGCATCGAGCGCGGCCTTCGCGTCGGCCGGCAATTCGCTCTTGCCGGTATCGAAATAGACGGCGGCCGGCAGCGCGGCGGCCTCGGCAGCCGGCGCCGACGCAGCCGACGTGCCCGACGCGTCGCCACCCGATGCGGCCGCTGCCGCCGAGGCCTCGGCGGCCGGCGCGGACGCCGAGGCCTCCGCCGCCGGCGCGGACGCACCCGATGCGGCCGCCGGGGCCGCCGCCTGCGTCGCGCCGCCTTCGGGCAGCTTGCCGTTGCGCGCGTCGGCCACCTGCTTCGGCTGCAGCGCGTCGCCCATGTGGTTGCCCCACGCATTGCGCTCGTAGGTGACGACCGAGGCCAGATCGACATCCGACAGCGAGGCCCAGCTCGGCATCGCGCCCTTGCCGCTCAGCACCAGGCTCACATGCTGGGCGATCGGGCCGTTGGCGATCTTGCTGCCGTCGAGCGCCGGGAACGCGCCCAGCCCCTTGCCGTTCGGCTGGTGGCAGACCGCGCAGTTGGCCTTGTAGACGTCCTCGCCGTGCGCGATCAGCTCGGCGCGGGTCCATACCTTGTTCGGATCGAGCGTGGCGGCGGCGGCCTTGGCCTTCTGGTCCTTCACCCATTTGTCGTAGTCGTCGGCCGACAGGACCTGCACCACCACCGGCATGTAGGCATGCTCCTTGCCGCACAGCTCGGTGCAGAAACCGCGGTAGGTGCCCACCTTGTCGGCCTTGAACCAGGTGTCGCGCACGAAGCCCGGGATCGCATCCTGTTTCACGCCGAAGGCCGGCACGTACCACGAATGAACCACGTCGTTGGCGGTGGTGATGATGCGGATCTTTTTATCGACGGGCACCACCAGCGGGTGGTCGACTTCCTGCAGATAGGTTTCGCTGATCGGCTGCTGGCCGTTCACTTCGCTGCGCGGCGTGGTGAGCGTGGAGACGAAGCTGATGCCCTCGCCCGGCCCCTTCACGTAGTCGTAGCCCCACTTCCATTGATAGCCGGTGACCTTGATCGTGACGTCCGCGTTGGTGGTGTCCTTCATCGCGACCACCGCCTTGGTGGCCGGCAGCGCCATCAGCACCACGATCACGAACGGCACAATCGTCCAGATAATTTCGACGGTGGTGCTTTCATGAAAATTCGCGGCCTTGTGGCCGCGTGATTTGCGATGGGCGAACACCGAATAGAACATCACCCCGAACACGCCGACGAAGATCACCGTGCAGAGGATCAGCATCATGGTGTGCAGGTCGTACAGTTCCTGCGCGATCTTGGTGACGGGCGGCTGGAGATTGATTTCGTTGACGCGGGGGCCGCCCGGGCTGTCGCCGACGGCCAATGCGGCACCGGACGCGATGAGTCCGCTGACGGCCAGCAAACCAGTGAGGGCGCGCTTGATTGTTTTCATGGCTTCCTTACCCAAAATTGTCATTCCTACCCTCCCCGCCGCCGGCCCCACGCCGCGGCCGCCTCGATCAGCCGCAGCGCATCAGCCACGCACGCAATTCATGAGCGAACTGGGCGCGCCGATACTGCGCGAGATGCTGCCCGACCACGACGCTCTGCCCCCGGCACACGACCCGCACCGGATCGCGCGGCGACGCGCCGGGCTCGACCCGCACCCAGCGCGGATTGAACTCGAAGCACGTCAGCCGTTCCGCACTCATCTGCTCGATCAGGAGCCGATGAGGAAACAGCCTGATACGTTCGTAATCGACTGCATGGCGTGCGTACAGCGTGAATGCCACGCCGACTGCCAGTAGCTCGACCCCGGTGAACGGCAGCACGAGCCAGGCACCGCGCCACGACAGCAGCGCGGCGATCGCAAGCGAGAAAGCGGCCAGCGATGCGTAACACGCAACGAACTGGCGCGGCCACACCGAACAGTTGCGTTTGATGAGCCAGTCCATCAGGACTGTTTCGGTGTCCGTGAAACCCATCGTTCCATCCATCGCTGCCTCTCGCGATCGGCATCGAAGCTGGCCCGAACCGGGCCTGCCGACCTGTATTGTGGGATGCATGCAGGGCGGCAAACTGACGCATTATAGGCGCGAACATACGCATCTACAAGCAAGCGCCCATTGCCCGCAAACCCAGGCGGGGCAAGCGTTTCAGCCATTCTAGAAGATTTTTCGGAGATAATTTCGACTGCTAATTTCAAGCATAACGAAACCCCTCTTTACCGACTCAGAGACGCTTGGGACGACCTCGGCCGATGTCCTCGATGCGCACGATGCCGTGGCCGTCGGCGGTGGTGCGCGGCACCGCCTTCCACGCGTGTCCGTAGATCACTTCGAACGTCAGCGCGATCGTGCCGTCGTCGCCACGGCGCGCCTCGAGCGCCTCGCCCAGCGCGCGCCGCGTGCGGGCCGACAGGCGCTCGCCGCCGTCGCGCGCGAACGGATAGGCGCCCCAGCGACGCACGTCCGCGAGCAGCGATTCCGGCGACCGATAGGTGACGGTCAGCCGTTCCTGGTCCATCACCGGAATCTCGAAGCCGCTCTCGACCAGCATGTCGCCGAGATCGTGCATGTCCACGAAGTCGATCACGTGTGGGCGCGGCGCGCAATCGGTAACGGCCTCAGCATCGGCATAGGCGCCACGCAATTCGCGCAGCGTGTCGGGGCCGAACGTGCTGAACATCAGCAGCCCGTTCACGCGCAGCACGCGCTGCCATTCGGGAAACACGCGGTCCGGGCGCGAATGCCAGTGCAGGGCAAGATTGGACCAGACGAAGTCGAACGCCTCGCCCGCGAACGGCAGCGCCGAGAAGTCGGCCTGCGCCAGACGCGGGCCGCGCTGGCCCAGCGCCTTCGACAGCGCCGAGGGCAGGAAGCGGCGCCAGCTCGTGTCGGTCGCGTCGCGCGACGCGGCGCGCGCGAGCATCGCCGCCGACAGGTCGATGCCGTACACCGGCGCCTCGGGGAAGCGCGTGCGCAGCGCGGGCAGATCGTCGCCGATGCCGCAGCCGGCGTCGAGCACGCCCGCCGGATTCACCTTGATGTAGTCGAGACGCTCGCTCATGCGCTGTGCGATTTCGCGAGGCAGGAATGCGACCGCGTCGAACGCGGCGGCACGGCGATCGAAGATCCGCCGCAGATGCCGGGGATCGCTGGCCGGACGGCCAGAAGATGAGGGAACGGGAGACATGTCGGGCAAACTGGCGAAGTGCCCGAAGTATACTCGCTCGCCTCGCGGGCTTCAGCGCGGGCGGCACTCGCGGAGAAACTGATGTCGATCGCCTGTGTATTGCGTCGCAACAGCCGGATCGCATGCTGCACAGCGGGATGGCGGGAGCTGTTCGCACGCGTTGCCGCGCTGGCGCTGCCCGGGCTTTGCGTGCTGTGCGGCAACGCTTGCAACCGCTCGTGCAACAACATGTGCGGCAATTCGCCACGCAACATAGTGTGCCGCGCATGCGACGAGGCGTACTGGAATGAAGCGCGGCTGCGCTGCGCGCAATGCGCGCTGCCGCTGTCCGCGTGGCGCGCGCGGCACGCGCATTCGACCGGCTATCGCTGCGGCGCGTGCCGCCGCGCGCCGCCGCCGTTCGACGCGACGTTCGCGCTGGCCGATTACCGGCCGCCGCTCGCAAGCCTGGTGCTGGACCTGAAGTTCGGTGCGCGGCTCGCGCTGGGCAGGCTGTTCGCCGAGCGGCTCGCGCGCGCGGTTCGGGAGCGGCCGGCGGCCGACGCCGAGCGGCCCGACCTGATCGCGCCGGTGCCGCTCGCGCGGCGCCGGCTGGTCGAGCGCGGCTACAACCAGGCCTGGGCGATCGCGCGGCCGCTCGCGCGCGCGCTCGAGGTGCGCGCCGAGCCGGCGCTGCTGGTGCGCACGGTCCATACCGCGCCGCAGACGCGGCTCGACGCGGCGGCGCGGCGCGAGAACGTGGCGCACGCGTTCGCCGTGACGGGCGACGTCTGCGGGCTGCACGTCGGACTCGTCGACGACGTGATGACCTCCGGCGCGACGCTCGCGGCGCTCGCCGTGCTGCTCAAGCGCGCGGGCGCGCGGCGCGTGACCAACTACGTCGCGCTGCGCACCTCGCGCGATTGACACGCCCGGCCGGAAACTGCGATCGCGCTCGCAAGGCCGGGACCAAGGCAACATCGGGACAGCATCAAGGCAGCATCGAAGACGGCGGGAGCCCGGCCGCGGCAACGCCCGGCAGGCTCCGCGCCATGTTTCACGCATCCACGAACCGGAAACGAACATGTTCAACGTCGTACTCGTCGAACCCGAAATCCCGCCGAACACCGGCAACGTGATCCGCCTCTGCGCCAATACCGGCGCGCGGCTGCACCTGGTCGAGCCGCTCGGCTTCCCGCTCGAGGACGCGAAGCTGCGCCGCGCCGGGCTCGACTATCACGAATACGCGCGGATGCACGTGCATCGCGACTGGGAGGCGTTGCTCGCCGCCGAGCAGCCGGACCCGGCGCGCATGTTCGCGTTCACGACGCGCGGCTCGGGGCGCTTTCACGACCGCGTGTTCAGGCCGGGGGACTGGTTCGTGTTCGGGGCCGAGACGCGCGGCCTCGGCGAGGCGATGCTTGCGCGCTTTCCGGACGAGCAGCGCGTGCGGCTGCCGATGCGGCCCGACAATCGCAGCCTGAACTTGTCGAACACGGTGGCCGTGGTCGTGTTCGAGGCCTGGCGCCAGGCCGGCTTCGAAGGAGGCGAATGAGGCGATGCGGGGCCCGGCGGCCGCACCGCGGGCGGCCCCGGCGCCATCTTCGCCCCGCCTCTCAAAGCCGCGCCAGTTCGCGCCGGTAGTGTTCGAACAGGTCTTCGGCGAAGCAGGCGAACACGATGCGCGTGAAGCCGGCACCGGGCAGCATCGACGCCACGGTGCTGACGGCGATCGTGGCGGCCGCCTCGGGCGGGAAGCGGTAGACCCCGCAACTGATCGCAGGGAACGCCACCGAGACGCAGCCGGCCGCCGCCGCCACCTCCAGCGAGCGCCGGTAGCACGAGGCGAGCTGCTCGGCCTCGCCCGACATGCCGCCGTGCCAGACCGGCCCGACCGTGTGGATCACGTGCCGCGCCGGCAGCTGGTAGCCGCGCGTGAGCTTCGCGTCGCCGGTTGCGCAGCCGCCGAGCGTGCGGCACTCGGCCAGCAGGTCCGGCCCCGCCGCGCGATGGATCGCGCCGTCCACGCCGCCGCCGCCGAGCAGCGACTCGTTCGCGGCGTTGACGATCGCGTCGAGCGCGAGCGTCGTGATGTCGACGATGCGTGCCTCGACGCGGGTCGAACCGATCATGATCATGCTGGCCTCCTCCACCGGCAGTCGCGATAGCGCCAAGCGTAGACGCGATGCGGGCGCGGCGCCAGCCCGCCGTTGCGGCCGGCGCGGCGCGTCAGGCAACGCGGCGAGGCAGAAGCGGCTTGCCGGCAAATCGAGCGACGAAGCCGGCCCTTGGCGGCACGGCCAGGCAATGCGCCGGGGGCCCGCGCGGCCGGCAGGCAGGTGGCCCGCTCCCGCGGCCGGAATGGGCCGTCAGCGAGCGCTCACTCCGCCTTCGCGTCGCGGCGCAGCAGTCCGTTGACGGCCTCGCGCGGCGCGACGCCGTCGAACAGCACGCCGCAAACGGCCTCGGTGATCGGCATGTCGATGTCGTGCGCGCGGGCGATCGCCAGCACCGCGCGGGCGCAGCGCACGCCCTCGGCCACATGTCCGAGCGCGCCGAGGATCTCGTCGAGCGAGCGGCCCTCGGCCAGTTGCAGTCCCACCTTGCGGTTGCGCGAGAGGTCGCCGGTGGCGGTCAGGATCAGGTCGCCGAGGCCGGTGAGCCCGGTGAAGGTCTCCGCCCGCCCGCCCAGTGCCACGCCGAGCCGCGACATCTCGGCCAGCCCGCGCGTGATCAGCGCCGCGCGCGAATTGAGGCCGAGGCCCAGCCCGTCGCCGATGCCGGTCGCGATCGCGAGCACGTTCTTGACCGCGCCGCCCACCTCGACGCCGACCACGTCGTCGCCGGTATAGATCCGCATCGCGCCGTGGTGGAAGGCCGCCAGCGTGAGGGCGCGGCAGGCCGCCGACGCGCTCGCGACGGTCAGCGCCACCGGCAGCCCCTGCGCCACCTCGCGCGCGAAGCTGGGCCCGGACAGCACGCCGTGGCTGGCGTGGCCGGGCAGCGCCTCGGCGATCACCTGGTGCGGCAATTGCTCGGTATCGGCCTCGAAGCCCTTGCAGATCCACAGCAGATGCGCGGGCACGCAGCCGGCCTCGTGCATCGCCGCGCAGAGCGCGCGCAGCCCCGCCACCGGCGCGCCGATCACGCACAGCGCGTGGTCGGCCGCCGCGTGCGCGAGCGCCGCCGGCAGCGCAGGCTCGCAGCGCAGCGCGGCCGGCAGCGGCACGCCGGGCAGGTAGCGGGTGTTTTCGTGACAGGCCTCGAGGCCCTGGAGGAGCGCGCGATCGCGCGCCCAGAGTACCGTATCGTGCCGCGCGGCCAGATGCGCGGCGAGCGCGGTGCCCCATGCACCGGCGCCGAGAACAGCGACTTTCATACCCAGCACCGGTTCACGCGACGCGCTCAGTTCAGCGTCGTGCCGTTCGGTGCGCCGTTGGCGGCGCCGGCCTGTTGCTGCTGGATCTGCGCGAGGCGTTGCTCGTAAAGCGCCTGGAAGTTGATCTCCGCCAGGTGGATCGGCGGGAAGCCCGCGCGCGTGATCGCGTCGGCGATGTTCGAACGCAGGTACGGGAACAGGATCGTCGGGCAGGCGATGCCGACGAGCGGATCGAGCTGCTCGTCCGGAATGTTGCGGATATCGAAGATGCCGGCCTGCTTGGCCTCGATCAGGAACGCGACCTTGTCCTTGACCTTCGCCGTCACGGTGCCCGCGACGACCACTTCGTACACGCTTTCGGCCAGACGCTCGGCCTTCACGTCGACTTCCACCTCAACCGACGGCATGTCCTGTTCGAGGAAGATCGCTGGCGAATTCGGCTGCTCGAGCGAGAGATCCTTCAGGTAGATGCGCTGGATGTTGAAGAAAGGCTGGTTTTCGACGTCGGACATGGTGGCTCCCTAAAAATGGTATGACGGCGGCCGGCTTGCTCCGGCCATCCGGTTGTTGTGTCGTGCGAAGCGCGAGGCGCGCGGCCCTCCCGGTGCCCCGGGAAGGCGGTCATTCTGCCGGAATCAGGCCGCGTCCAGAAGCGGCAGCAAGCCACCTTCGCGATCCAGCTTCGACAGGTCGTCGTAGCCGCCCACATGGGTCTCGCCGATGTAGACCTGCGGCACGGTACGGCGGCCGGTGCGTTCCATCATCTCGGCGCGCTTCGACGGATCCTTGTCGATCAGCACCTTTTCGATCTGCTCGACGCCGCGCTGCTTGAGCAGGCGCTCGGCCATCATGCAATACGGGCAGACCTGCGTGCTGTACATGAGCACTTTGTTCACTTCGCCACTCCTTATTTGACGACCGGCATGCCGGCCTTCTGCCAGGCGGCCAGGCCGCCCTGCAGCACATGGACCTCGCCGTAGCCGGCTTCGCGCACGAGCTTGGCGGCCTTGTTGGATTGCTGCCCGTTCTGGCAGACCAGCAGCACCGGAGCGCTCTTGTTCTTCGCGACCTGGCCGAGCTTGCCGGCCAGCTCCGAGAACTCGAGCGAGCGCGCCGCCGGCAGATGGCCCGTGCCGTACTCGGCGGCCGGGCGCAGATCGATCACGATCGCGTTGCGCCGGTTGATCAGTTGGGTCGCCTCGCCCGCCGACAGGCCGCCGCCGCCGCGACGCAGCGTCGGGAAGATCAGCATGCCGCCCGAGACGAGCAGGATCGCGATGAGCGCAAGGTTCGTGTAATCGGTAAAGAACGTCACGGAGAATCCGCCGCAAAAAGAGAAATCGAAAAGGACAATCGCGCCATTATAAAATATCCGTCTGTCGCGATGGCGCCGCGCTTCCGGAAGGCGTCGCCCGCCGCTTCGCTTCCTCACTACCGACCGCAAGCACTCATGCACAAGCTCGTTCTCATCCGCCACGGCGAATCGACCTGGAACAAGGAAAACCGCTTCACCGGCTGGGTCGACGTCGACCTGACCGAGCAGGGCAACGCGGAAGCCCGCCAGGCCGGCGTCCTGCTGAAGGAAGCCGGCTACGCGTTCGACGTCGCCTACACGTCGGTGCTCAAGCGCGCGATCCGCACGCTGTGGCACGTGCAGGACCAGATGGACCAGATGTACCTGCCGGTGATCCATTCGTGGCGCCTCAACGAACGCCACTACGGCGCGCTGTCGGGCCTCAACAAGGCCGAAACGGCCGCCAAGTTCGGCGACGAGCAGGTGCTGGTCTGGCGCCGCAGCTACGACACGCCGCCGCCGGCGCTGGCGGCCGACGACGAGCGCGCGCCCTACGGCGACCCGCGCTACGCGAAGGTGCCGCGCGAGCAGCTGCCGCTCACCGAATGCCTGAAGGACACCGTCGCGCGCGTGCTGCCGCTCTGGAACGAGTCGATCGCGCCCGCCATCAAGAGCGGCCGGCAGGTGCTGATCGCCGCGCACGGCAACTCGCTGCGCGCGCTGATCAAGTACCTCGACGGCATCTCCGACGCCGACATCGTCGGCCTGAACATCCCGAACGGGGTGCCGCTCGTCTATGAGCTCGACGAGAACCTGAAGCCGATCCGGCATTACTACCTCGGCGACCAGGACGCGATCGCGAAGGCGCAGGCCGCCGTCGCACAGCAGGGCAAAGCGAAGTAAGCAAAAAGTAAACGAGGCCGGCCCGCCGCCGGCCGCTCGCGCGCTGGCGGGGCCGGCCGGGCGGCGGCGCCTCGGTTTCGCGCCGGCCGGCCTGGGTGTTTTCCCGCGTTTTCAGGTGTTTCGCATCGATTCTGGCCCCCGCAGCGCCTGCCGGTGCGAACCCGCGCCACGCGGCGCTGTCGAATCCGCTTCATCAGCGCTTCGCCCCGCATGGGCGGAGCATCGGGAAGATCGGAGATATACTTGACCGTCCTCCCACCTTCACGCCATCGCCAAACGCGCTTTCCGACGCACACGACCCTATGCGAATGAAATTGAAGAATATCGGCCTCGTCGCCGCCGGCCTTGCAACCGGCATCTTCGCGACGCTGCAAATCTCGGCGTCGGCCCAGCAGGCAACGATCACGACGCCGCTGCCGCTCGACCAGCTGCGCCTGTTCGCCGAGGTGTTCGGCCAGATCAAGCGCGAATACGTCGAGCCGGTCGACGACAAGAAGCTGCTGACGGCCGCGATCAAGGGCATGGTGTCGAGCCTCGACCCGCACTCGTCGTATCTCGACAAGACCGATTACGAGGAACTGCAGGAGCAGACGAAGGGCCGCTTCGCCGGGCTCGGCATCGAGATCTCGCAGGAAGACGGCCTCGTGAAGGTGATCTCGCCGATTGAGGACACGCCCGCGTTCCGCGCCGGCATCCGCCCCGGCGACCTGATCACGCGCATCAACGACAAGCCGGTGCGCGGCATGACGCTCGACAAGGCCGTCAAGCAGATGCGCGGCGAGCCGGGCACCAAGGTCACGCTGACGATCTTCCGCAAGAGCGATGACCGCACCTTCCCCGTCACGGTCACGCGCGCGATCATCAAGGTGCAGAGCGTGAAGATGAAGATGCTCGCCCCGGGCTACGCCTACATCCGGATCACGAGCTTCCAGGAGCGCACCATCCCCGACCTCGCGGCCCGCCTGCAGGACATCGCGCGCCAGCAGCCGAACCTGAAGGGCCTCGTGCTCGACCTGCGCAACAACGGCGGCGGCCTGCTGCAGAGCGCGGTCGGCGTGGCCGGCGCGTTCCTGCCCCCGAACGCGGTGGTGGTGTCGACCAACGGCCAGATCCCCGATTCGAAGCAGGTCTACCGCGACGACTACGACAACTATCGCCTGCCGAGCTTCGACTCCGATCCGCTCAAGAACCTGCCGGCGATCTTCAAGACCGTGCCGATGATCGTGCTGACCAACGCCTATTCGGCGTCGGCCTCCGAAATCGTCGCCGGCGCGCTGCAGGATTCGCACCGCGCGCTGATCATGGGCAAGACCACGTTCGGCAAGGGCTCGGTGCAGACGGTGCGCCCGCTCACGGCCGACACCGCGCTGCGCCTGACCACGGCCTACTACTACACGCCGAGCGGCCGCTCGATCCAGAACAAGGGCATCGTGCCGGACATCCCGGTCGATCAGTTCGCCGACGGCGATCCGGACGACGTGCTGGTGACGCGCGAAGTGGACTACACCAACCACCTCGCCAACACGCAGGACCCGAACGAGAAGAAGGAACTGGAAGCGCGCGAGCAGCGCCGCCTCGACCAGTTGCGCATTCTTGAGGAGCAGAACGACAAGAAGACGCCGGAGCAGCGCGAGAAGGATCGCAATCGCAAGCCGGTGGAGTTCGGCAGCGCCGACGACTTCATGCTGCAGCAGGCGCTGGCCAAGCTGGAAGGCAAGCCGGTGCAGGAGTCGAAGTCGCTGCTGGCCGAAAGCGTGACCAAGCCGCTCGGCGCCGCGCCGGCTTCGGCGGCCTCGGCCGCGAAGGCGGGCGCGCCGGCCAAGGCCCCGGCCGCTCAGCCCGCCTCGGCCGCCCATTAACGGCCGCGCCGTCGGCACGGGCACGGGCCACCGCGGTTCGCCGCGGTGGCCCGTTTTGCTTGGGCGCGGCACGCGGCCCGTGCCCGGCCTGACGCCGCGCACGCGGGCACCGCGCGAACCCGCCTAGAATAGCGGCACGGCACTTCCCACCCGCCCCTCCGCGATGAACGACGAACAACTGCTCCGCTATTCCCGCCACATCCTCGTCGACGAAATCGGCATCGAGGCGCAGCAGCGCTTCCTCGACGCGCACGCGCTGATCGTCGGGGCCGGCGGCCTCGGATCGCCGGCCGCGATGTACCTGGCCGCCGCGGGCGTGGGCGCGATCACGCTGGTCGATGCCGACACGGTGGACCTCACCAACCTGCAGCGCCAGATCCTGCATGCGACCGAATCGGTCGGGCGGCGCAAGGTCGAGTCGGGGCGCGAGGCGCTCGCGCGGCTCAACCCCGAGATCGTCGTGCATGCGGTGGCCGAGCGCGTCGGGGCCGCCTGGCTGGACGCTGCCGTGCCGCTGGCCACGGTGGTGCTCGACTGCAGCGACAACTTCGCCACGCGCCACGCCATCAACCGTGCCTGCGCGGCGCATCGCATCCCGCTCGTGTCGGGCGCCGCGCTGCGCTTCGACGGCCAGATCAGCACCTTCGACTTCCGCGACGCGGCCTCGCCCTGCTATGCCTGCGTGTTTCCCGAGGACCAGCCGTTCGAGGAGGTGGCCTGCTCGACCATGGGGGTGTTCGCGCCGACCGTCGGCATCATCGGCGCGATGCAGGCCGCCGAGGCGCTGCGCGTGATCGGCGGCATCGGCCAGACGCTGGTGGGAAGGCTGATGATGCTCGATTCGCTGCGCATGGAATGGAACACGATGCGCATCGCACGGCAGCCCGATTGCCCGGTCTGCGGCGGCACGCACTGAGCCCGGCGCGCGCGGCCCGAAAAGCCGCCGCGCGGAAAGACCCGGCGGGCCGCCGGCCGCCGCGTCGAGGCCGCGAGTTCGAGGCGCAAGGCGAGGCAGCGCCGGCCGCATGCGGCCGGCCCCGGGCGGGCCGCCTCAGGCCACCAGGTCGGCCTTCGGCTCGGCCTGCGCGAGCTGCTTCAGCGCGAGCTGCACGTCCTCGGGCTCGAACGAGGCCAGCACGTCGGCGGTCGGCTTCTCGAGCGCCTTCAGGTGCGCGCGCAGGATCTCCTGCTTGACCACCAGCAGCTGGCTCGGATGCATCGAGAACTCGGTGAGCCCCATGCCGAGCAGCAGGCGCGTCATCGCCGGATCGCCGGCCATCTCACCGCACACCGACACCGGCACGCCCGCGCGCTTGGCCTCGCGCAGCGTGTAGGCGATCAGGTGCAGCACGGCCGGGTGCAGCGGATCGTACAGATGCGCCACGGCATTGTCGGCGCGGTCGATCGCGAGCGTGTACTGGATCAGGTCGTTGGTGCCGATCGAGAGGAAATCGACGCGCTTGAGGAACAGCGGCAGCGCGATCGCGGCGGCCGGGATCTCGATCATCGCGCCGACCCGCACGTTCGGATCGTAGGCGAGCCCGGCGTCGTCGAGCTGGCGCTTGGCCTCGCGGATCAGGTCGAGCGTCTGGTCGATCTCCTGCGCGTGCGCGAGCATCGGCACCAGGATCTTCACCGGCCCGATCGCCGAGGCGCGCAGGATCGCGCGCAGCTGGGTCAGGAACATCTGCGGCTCGGACAGGCTCCAGCGGATCGCGCGCAGGCCCAGCGCCGGATTCGGGGCGGTCTCGTAGCCGCCGTCGAGCGCGTCGAGCGGCTTGTCGGCACCCACGTCGATGGTGCGGATCGTCACCGGCATGCCGTTCATCAGCTCGACCGCACGGCGGTACGCGCGGAACTGCTCCTCTTCCTCGGCGAGCGCGTTCTCGTCGTTCATGAACAGGAATTCGGTGCGGAACAGACCCACGCCGACCGCGCCGGCCTCCACGGCCGCCTTCGCGTCGTCGGGCAGCTCGATGTTGGCGAGCAGGTCGATCTTGGTGCCGCAGAGCGTCTGCGTCGGCGAGAACTTGAGGCGCTGCAGCTTGCGCTGCTCGAGCGCCTTCTCGGACTGCCGGTACGAGTATTCCTCGAGCACGATCGGCGCCGGATCGACGATCACGATGCCCTGGTCGCCATCGACGATGATCAGGTCGTTCTGGCGGATCAGCGCGCTCGCATGCTGCACGCCGACCGCGGCCGGGATGCCCAGGCTGCGGGCGACGATCGCCGTGTGCGAGGTGCGCCCGCCCAGATCGGTCACGAACGCGTGGAACGCCTGGTTCTTGAACTGCATCATGTCGGCCGGCGCGATGTCGTGCGCGACCACGATCATGTCGTCCTTGCCGCTGGCCGCGCGGCCGAGCGCCTGGGCCGGCGACGGCGCGCCGGCCAGCGCCTTCAGCACGCGCTCGACCACCTGCTCGATGTCGGCCTTGCGCTCGCGCAGGTACTCGTCCTCGATGTCGTCGAAGTGGCTGGCGATCACGTCGAGCTGCTCGGTCAGCGCCCATTCGGCGTTGTAGCGGCGGTCGCGGATCAGGTCGATGGTTTCCTGCACCAGCATCGCGTCGTTGAGGATCATCGAATGCACGTCGATGAACGCGGCCACCTCGCTCGGCGTGTCGTCGGTCAGGTCGGCGCGCAGCGCGTCGAGTTCGCCGCGCACGGCGAGCAGCGCGGCGCGCAGCCGGTCGATCTCGGCGTCGAGCTGCTGCGCCTCGACGAGGTAATGCGCGACGTCGAGCGCCGCCGGCGCGATCAGATACGCACGACCGATCGCGATACCTCTCGAAACGGGAATTCCCTGCAGCGTGAACGACACGCGCACCTCCTGTGAGTCAGGTCAGCCGCAGCCCACCGCCGCGATGCGCATATGACCCCGACTCGTGATTATAAATTCCGCGCTCCCCGCGTGGCTGCATGCGGCGCAGCATCGGCACCACAATGATCTGTTGTCTGAACAAACGCCAATACCCAAAAGAAATGCCGCGTCGGGGCGCGGCATGGGCTGGCGAGGCGGCGCGGTCGGCCGCCCGTGCGCGGCTTACTGGCCTTCGCCGAACTTGTCGGCAATCAGCTTGAGCAGCGCGTCCATCGCTTCCTTTTCATCGGCGCCGTCGGTTTCGATCGTCACCGTGCTGCCGATGCCGGCCGCCAGCATCATCACGCCCATGATGCTCTTCGCATTGATCCGGCGGCCATTGCGCGTCATCCAGACTTCCGACTGGAAGTTGCCCGCGAGCTGAGTCAGCTTGGCCGAGGCGCGGGCATGCAGTCCCAATTTATTGACGATGGTCGTTTCTTGTTGAAGCATGGTGTTCCGTTCAGGTGAAGGCTGCCGGCGGCGCGCGCCGCCGGGGGAAAGGAAGCGTATGAATGCGCCGGGCGGGCCCGCCCGGTCAAAGCGGTTCGGTCTGCGGCTTGGGCTCCGGCGGAATCGGCGCGCACTCGCCGCAGCCGAGGCCCACGCGCGGCGGCGGCGTGCCGGCGGCGATCTCGTGGATGCCCTTGGTCGAGCCGCCCAGCGCCTTTTCCACCAGCGTGTCGATCGGCGTGGTGCGGTAGCAGACCGAGCGCACCAGCATCGGCAGGTTCACGCCGGCCAGCACGCGCACGCCGTCGAGCTTGGCGAGCTGGCCGGCGATGTTCGCCGGGGTCGCGCCGTACATGTCGGTCAGGACGAGAACGCCGTTTTCCTCGCGCAGCCGCGCGATCTCCGCATGCGCGAAGCCCATCACCTGCGACGGGTCGCTGTCCGCGAGCACGTCGATGCAGCCGATGCGCGCGGGAACCCCCCCGTAGATATGGGAGATGCAGTCCCGCAGGGCGGTGGCGAGCGGGGCGTGAGCGATGATCAGGATGCCAGCCATGTCAACCTTGCAACAATGTGGCCCGAACGCCGGACCGGATGCCCGGAAATGAACCTGCCGGGCGAACGGGCATTGTAGCAGGCCGGTTTCGGGGCCAATCCACAACGTGAATCGGGCCGCGATGCCGAACCGGCGGCGGGGGACCTGCGCGGCCGCCGCCGCTTGTCTGCGCCAGGCCGTTGCTGCCGCCTGGCCTGGCTAGATTGCGCGGGCGCCGTCCGTGCCGCGCGCGGCGCTCAGCCGACCGCGCGTTCGAGCGCGTCGACGAACATCGCCGCGACGTCGAAGCCGGTCTGCTCCATGATCTCGCGAAAACAGGTCGGGCTGGTCACGTTCACCTCGGTGAGCCAGTCGCCGATCGCGTCGAGCCCGACCAGCAGCAGCCCGCGCGCGGCCAGCACCGGCCCGAGCGCGGCGGCGATCTCGCGGTCGCGCGCGGTGAGCGGCTGCGCCACGCCGATGCCGCCGGCGGCCAGATTGCCGCGCACCTCGTTGCCCTGCGGAATCCGCGCGAGCGAATACGGCACCGGCTCGCCGCCGATCAGCAGGATGCGCTTGTCGCCCGCCTTGATCTCGGGGATGAACTTCTGGACCATCAGCGTGCGCCGGCCGTCCTCGCCGAGCATCTCGACGATCGAGCCGAGGTTCATGCCGTCGGCCTTGACGCGGAACACCCCCATGCCGCCCATGCCGTCGAGCGGCTTGACGATCACGTCGCCGTGCTCGGCATGGAACGCGCGCAGCCGCGCCGCGTCGCGCGTGACCAGCGTGGGCGCCACGAACTGCGGGAATTCGGCGATCGCGAGCTTCTCCGAGTGGTCGCGGATCGACTGCGGACGGTTGACGATCTTCGCGCCCGCGCGCTCGGCCATCTCGAGCAGCCAGGTCGAGGTCACGTACTCCATGTCGAACGGCGGGTCCTTGCGCATCAGCACCGCGCCGAACGCGGCCAGCGCGCGCGCCTCGGGCGCCGCCGCCTCGAACCAGGTGTCGCGGTGCAGGTCGTCGGGATCGCCCACGATCGTCACGCGCCGCACGTCGGCCTCGACCGAGGTGCCGCTCCAGGCCAGCTGGCGCGGCTCGCAGGCATACACCGCATGGCCGCGCCGCGCGGCTTCGGCCATCATCGCGTAGGTCGAATCCTTGTAGATCCGGAAGCAATCGAGCGGGTCGGCGATAAAGAGAATGTCCATGCGGGTCCTGAATGAGGCTTGGCTGAATGTCGGGGGCGGTGGCGAGGCTGGCCGCGGCGGCGCGCGGCCGCTCAGACCTGGATCGCCTCGGGGTCGGTCTTCTCGAGCTCGATCGACGAGGCGAGCAGCCCCAGCCGGCCGACCACGCCGTACATGTAGAAGCGGTTGGGCGGCGCCGCGCCGGGCAGCGCGCGCGCATCGGGCAGCGCCGTGTGCTCGAAGCCGAGCGGCACGTAGTGCATGCCGGGCGCGTTGAGGTTCTGGTCGCGCTCGCGCGCCGCATGGGTGCGATAGAAGCCGCCCACCACGTAGCGGTCGATCATGTAGACGACCGGCTCGGCCACGTCGTCGCCGATCCGCTCGAAGGTGTAGACGCCTTCCTGCACGATCACGTCGCTGACGGGCAGCCCCGCCTTGGTCTCGGACATCTGCGCGCGTTCGAGCTTGGTCAGCCCGCCGATCTCGGAGGCGTCGTGGATCGTCATCACGCCGCGCCCGGCGGTGCCCGCGTCGGCCTTCACCACCACGTAGGGCTTCTCGCTGATGCCGTATTCACGATACTTGCGCGCGATCTTCTTGAGCACCGCGTCGATCGCGTCGGCCAGCGCCTCGCCGCCGTTGCCGGCCTGCCAGTCGATGCCGCCCACGTGCGCGAAGTACGGATTGACCATCCACGGGTCGACGCCCACCATCTTCGCGAACTTCTTGGCCACCTCGTCGTAGCAGGCGAAATGGGTGGACTTGCGGCGCACCGCCCAGCCCGCGTGCAGCGGCGGCAGCAGGTATTGCTCGTGCAGGTTCTCGAGCACGTCCGGAATCCCGCCCGACAGGTCGTTGTTGAGCAGGATCGAACAGGGATCGAAGTTCTTCAGGCCGAGCCGGCGCTGCGAGCGCTCGAGCGGCTCCAGGACGATCTTCGTGCCGTCGGCGAGCGTGATCGGCGTGACGTCGGTCACGCTCGGGTCGAGCGAGCCGAAGCGCACGTTCAGGCCCGCCTGGCGCATGATCGTCGCGAGGCGCGCGACATTCTCGAGATAGAACGCGTTGCGCGTGGGCAGCTCCGGAATCACGAGCAGCCCCTTGGCATCCGGGCAGATTTTTTCGATCGCGGCCATCGCCGCCTGGACGGCGAGCGGCAGCACTTCGGCCGGCAGGTTGTTGAAGCTGCCGGGGAACAGATTGGCGTCGACGGGCGCGAGCTTGAAGCCGGCGTTGCGCAGATCGACCGAACAATAGAACGGCGGCGTGTGTTCCTGCCACTCGAGGCGGAACCAGCGTTCGATCGCCGGCGTCGCGTCGAGGATCTTCCGCTCCAGCTCGAGCAGCGGGCCGTTTAACGCCGTAACGAGATGGGGAACCATGAATCACTCGCGAACAGGAGAAAAAAGATTGTAGAGCAAATACCCTGCCGATTTGGGGATTGTTCCCGCGATAGCAAGGATTGTCCGGATCTTTTCTCGCTATTGACCCGATTACCGGAAGGGTTATCCCGGCCGTGCCCGGTCCGCGAATAAAAAAGAACCCGCCGGAAAGGCGGGCAGAAGTCGCTGCGCTCATTCTGTGGGCGGGGCGGCCGAATGGCGCCGCCCCGCCGGATTACCGGTGCGTCATTCGATCATTCGACGTGTTCGCCATGCAGGATCACGTCCAGACCCTCGCGCTCTTCCTCTTCCGAGACGCGCAGGCCCATCACCATGTCGATCACCTTCAGGATGATGAAGGTCACGATGCCGCTGTAGAGCAGCGTGATCGCCACGCCCTTGGCCTGCACCAGCAGGCTGCCGTCGAAGCCGCCGATGTCCTTGACCGCGAACACGCCGGTCAGCAGCGCGCCGAGAATGCCGCCCACGCCGTGCACGCCGAACGCGTCGAGCGAATCGTCGTATCCGAGCTTGATCTTGAGCCAGGTGGCCGACCAGAAGCAGACCACGCCCGCCGCGATGCCGATCACGAGCGCACCGCCCACGCCGACGAAGCCGGCCGCCGGGGTGATCGCCACCAGCCCCGCCACCGCGCCCGAGACGATGCCGAGCACCGAGGGCTTGCCCTTCGCGATCCACTCCGCGAACATCCAGCCGAGCGCGGCGCAGGCCGTGGCGATCTGCGTGGTCAGCATCGCGAAGCCGGCGCGGCCGTCAGCGGCCACCGCCGAGCCCGCGTTGAAGCCGAACCAGCCCACCCACAGCATCGAGCCGCCGATCAGCGTCAGCACCAGGTTGTGCGGCGCCATCGATTCGCGGCCGTAGCCGACCCGCTTGCCCAGCACGAGCGCCGCCATCAGGCCCGCGATACCGGCGTTGATGTGGACCACCGTGCCGCCCGCGAAGTCGAGCACGCCGTCGGCGGCCAGCCAGCCGGTCGGCTCCCAGACCATGTGGGCGATCGGCACGTAGACGATCAGCGACCAGATCGTCATGAACACAAGCATCGCCGAGAACTTCATGCGATCGGCGAACGCGCCGCAGATCAGCGCCGGCGTGATGATCGCGAAGGTCATCTGGAACACGCAGTAGACCGATTCCGGGATCGTGGTGGCGAGGTGGCTGACGGTCAGCGAGGTGGCCGTGTCGCCCTTCACGTAGGCCATGCCCGACAGCAGCACGCGCGAGAAGCCGCCGATGAAGCCGTTGCCCGGCGTGAACGCGAGGCTATAGCCCACCACGGTCCAGAGCACCGTGATCAGGGCCGTGATCGCGAAGCTCTGCATCACCGTGGCCAGCACGTTCTTCTTGCGGACCATGCCGCCGTAGAACAGCGCGAGGCCCGGAATCGTCATGAACAGCACGAGGGCGACCGAGGTCAGCATCCAGGCGGTATCGCCCGAGTTGATCTTCGACGAATCGACCGAGAACGGCGCGGTCGGCGCGGCCGGTGCGGCGGCAGCCGAGGCGCCCGAAGCCGGTGCGGCGGCCGCGGCGCTCGTGGCCGAAGCGGAGGCGGCAGCCGGGGCCGCGGCGGGCGCGCTGGCCGACGCGTCGGAGGCGACGGCGGCCGAAGCCACGGCAGGCGCGGACGACGCGTCGTCGGCCAGCGCGGCGCCGATGCCGGTCGCGACGAGCGAGCCGGCCATCAGCAGGGACATCAAAAGTTTACGCATGTTGGTTTCCTCTTGTCGCTTGTCGTTCTGATGATTTACAGGGCGTCGGCGCCCGTCTCCCCGGTGCGAATCCGGATAACCTGTTCGATCGGCGTGACGAAGATCTTGCCGTCCCCGATCTTGCCGGTGCGGGCCGCCCGCTCGATCGCCTCCACCGCCTGGTCGACCAGATCGTCGGACACGGCGGCCTCGATCTTCATCTTCGGCAGGAAGTCCACCACGTATTCGGCGCCGCGATAGAGCTCGGTGTGGCCCTTTTGGCGGCCGAAGCCCTTCACCTCCGTGACCGTAATGCCCGAGACGCCGAGCGCCGAAAGCGCTTCGCGCGTCTCATCGAGCTTGAACGGCTTGATGATTGCGGTAATCAGTTTCATGAAGTCCTCTCGCTTTCTGGTTGTCCGATCGGTGGTCCGACCAACCGCGTTGCATGGGTCGCGGAAATACACTCAGCAACTCGCGTGCCATGTCGCCGCCCCGCCCCCCGAGAAAGCCCCGCGAGGGCGTGCCGGAGCCGGCCGAACGGCCAACGTCGCGGCACTTCGGTGGCGCGCGCAATCGAAGGTTGTTAGAGTGCTCGGACGTTCGGGACCTCCGGCGCGCCGCCATGCGGCGCGCCATGCCCGAAAACGGGCCGGCGGCACGCACCAGATTCGCTCATGCGCGCCTCGCGGGCACGAATGCAACGAGAATTGCACATTTTTTGTGCAGAGAAGGGGATCACCATGAAACAACCCAGCGACGTTTTCAACGATCTGCAGTCGCGCGTCAGCGACCTGCTCAAGAATTCGCCGGCCAAGGACGTCGAGCGCAACGTGAAGGCCATGCTGACGCAAGGCTTTTCGAAGCTCGACCTCGTGACGCGCGAGGATTTCGACACGCAGACGCAGGTGCTCGCCCGCACCCGCGCGCGCCTGGAAGAGCTCGAGCGCCGCGTGGCCGAACTGGAGCGCAAGCTGGCCGAGCGCCCCGCCGGCGACTGACGCCGCGGCCTCGCCGGGAGGGCGGCCCGCGGGCGCCGCCCCGTCCTGGCGGCCCAGCTCCGCCCCGGCCCACCGGCCGCGGCCCCGTCCGTCGTTTCCCCCGTAAGCCAGACCCGCTGTTCCAACCGATACGCGCCACGCCGGCAAGCGCGCACCTCAACGGATTCCCCGGACGGGCGGCCACCGCCCGTCCGGCACCCAGGAGTGCCACCATGTCGCTTGCCGTCGTGCGCAGTCGTGCGCCCGCCGCCGGCCACGCGCCGGAAGTCACCGTCGAAGTTCATCTCGCGAACGGCCTGCCGTCGTTCTCGATCGTCGGCCTGCCCGACACCGAGGTTCGCGAAAGCCGCGAGCGCGTGCGCGCGGCGCTGCAGAACTGCGGCTTCGAATTCCCGGTGCGCCGCATTACCGTCAATCTCGCCCCGGCCGACCTGCCGAAGGAATCGGGGCGTTTCGACCTGCCGATCGCGCTCGGCATCCTCGCCGCCAACGGGCAGTTGCCGCCCGACGTGCTCGACGGCCGCGAATTCGCCGGCGAGCTGTCGCTGACGGGCGCGCTGCGGCCGATGCGCGGCGCGTTCGCGATGGCCTGCGGAACCGCGCGCGGGGAACTCGCTGGCGGCCTCCGGCGACGCGTGAGCGCGGCGCCGGGCGCCGCCCCGTCGCGCGCCGGCCCTCCCTGCGGCGTCGCCCAGGCCGGCGCGGACTGCGCACCGCGTGCCGCCGGCCGCTGCCGCGAACGGCTCGCGCCGCCGCGCCCCGACGGCCCCGAACTCTACCTGCCGCTCGACAGCGCGGCCGAGGCGGCGCTGGTGCCCGGCGTCACCGTGTTCGGCGCGCCCGACCTGCCCACGCTGTGCGCGCACCTGGCCGGCGCGGCCGACGCCAGACTCGCCCCGGTTGCCGCGCCGCCGCCCGCGCCGGCACCGGGCGCCGCGCCGCCCGATCTGGCCGAGGTGGTCGGCCAGCACGGCGCCCGGCGCGCGCTCGAGATCGCCGCGGCGGGCGGCCATCACCTGCTGATGATCGGGCCGCCCGGCGCCGGCAAGTCGATGCTGGCCGCGCGGCTGCCGGGGCTGCTGCCGCCGATGACCGACGACGAGGCGCTGACCTCGGCCGCGCTGCTGTCGGCGAGCCGCGTCGGCTTCTCGCCCGGCCAGTGGCGCCAGCGCCCGTTCCGCACGCCGCATCATTCGTCGAGCGCGGCGGCACTGGTCGGCGGGCGCAATCCGCCGCAGCCGGGCGAGATCACGCTCGCGCACCTGGGCGTGCTGTTTCTCGACGAGCTGCCCGAATTCGACCGCCACGTGCTGGAAATGCTGCGCGAGCCGCTCGACACGGGCCGCATCACCATCTCGCGCGCCGGGCTGCAGGCCGACTTCCCGGCCGCGTGCCAGCTGGTGGCGGCGATGAACCCCTGCCCGTGCGGCTGGCGCGGCGACCCCGGCGGCCGCTGCCGCTGCTCGCCCGAGGTGGCCGCGCGCTACCTGCGCAAGCTGTCGGGGCCGCTCCTCGACCGGATCGACCTGCAGATCGCGCTGCCGGCGCTCTCGCCGGCCGAGCTGGCCGAGCGCGCCGCCACGCCGGCCGAGTCCAGCGCGGTGGTGGCGAGCCGCGTGGCCGCCGCGCGCGAACGCCAGCAGGCGCGCCAGCGCAAGACCAACCAGCGCCTGAGCGGCCGCGAGACCGACGAGGTATGCCGGCCGGGCGAAGCCGGCGAGCGACTGCTGCGCGAGGCCGGCGAACGCTTTCGCTGGTCGGCGCGCGCCTATTACCGGGTGCTGAAGGTGGCGCGGACGATCGCCGACCTGGCCGGCGACGCCCAGCCCGACGCGGCCCAGATCGGCGAGGCGATCCGCTACCGGCGCGCGATGGAACTGGTGTGAAACGGCAGGCGCGCGGACCGCCCGGGTCGCTGCCGGCCGGTGCCGCCGCGCGCCGCCGCTGGCCGCTGCTGGCCGCAAACCTTGTTTCGGTCGAAATTTCTCGCTGTCAAGGCTTGACTTATACACATTTACCGAAATCGGCCGGCCGTGTGCCATGCCTTCGCCCGGCGCCCGCGCGAATTTCGCAAGCCGTTGAATTGTCAATCGTTTTTTTATGCGGTAAAAACGGCGTAGCCCGCTTTGAAAGCATCCGGGACGGGCGTCCGGCAGTCGCGCGGGAGGCTTGTCAACAAAGTTATCCACACCCGCCGTGGGCACGGAAAAATCCCGCAAAATCCGCCGGCTAGCGGCTTTTCCGGGGCGCGCCCGCGGCTGTCCTCGCGCCTCGCCGTGCAGCAATCCGCCGCCTTTCCGACGGCGGCGCGCGGCCACGGGGGTTCAATCCAGCTTCAACGAACCGAGGAACTGGTCGAGCGCCTCCGCCGGCAGCGGGGTATCGGCGATCGCCACCGCCTGATAGACATGCGCGCCGCGCGCGACGAGCCGCGCCACCATCGTCTTGCCGGCTGTCGCCTGCGAGGAGCCGGCCGGCCCGCCGCGGATCGTCAGCTCCACGCCGGGCGTGCTGCCGCCCGCCGCGAGCGGCACCGCGACCTCGCGCACCACCGGCTGCGCGCGCAGATTGCGCGCCAGCGCGGCGCGCAGCGCCTCGAGCACCGCCCGGCGGCCGGCCTCGCTCGGCTGCGGCAGCGTCACCGTACCGACCGCGAACACGGCGCCGGCCACGTGCGCGGCCTGCATCCGCATCGTCAGCGGCGCGCCGCCGATCTCGACCGTGCGCGCATCGACGGTGGGCCGTGCCGGCAGATCGATCGTGTAGCCGGCGTCGCTATGCAGCGTGCGCCAGTCGAGCGCGGGCGAGCAGCCGACGGCGGCAGCCGCCGCCACCGCCAACAACAGGCAGGCGCGGGCGCGTGCCAGCAAGGCGGCCGCGCCGCGCGGGAAGCGCCGTGCGGCCGCCGGCGCACGGAAATCAGGGATGGACATGTCGGATCAACCAGCGGCGGCCGTGGCCGCACGCAACGAGCGCAACGGAAACCCGCGAGAAGGCACACGCCTCGCCGCCACACGGGCGCGGCAGGCGACATTATCGTCGCCGCGGCGCCGCGCGCGGCGAAATGGCCGGCATCAGCGAAAACCGCCGCGCCGCGCGTGGCGCAGCATGGGCCGGACCGCCAGCCGCCGGTCCGCGACTCGCCGGGCCACGCGTGCGCCGCGCCCGATACTTCACATGGTTTGACGGTACAATGAACGCCGCCCGCGCAACGCCGCGCGGGTTTTCGCCTGGCCGCCGAGGTACTGCCGATGAGCCCCGCTCCCTCCTCCTTCCGCACCAGCCCGCTGCGCTACGTCGCGATCGCCGTGCTGGCCGCCGCGATCGCCGTGGCCGGCTATTTCGCGCTGAACGGCAAGTCGAGCGTGCCCGACGCCACCTTCACGCTGCTCTCGGGCCAGAAGGTCTCGACCGCCTCGGACCTGAAGGGCAAGGTCTACCTCGTCAACTTCTGGGCGACCAGCTGCGAGACCTGCATGAAGGAAATGCCGCAGATGGTCGACACCTACAACCGTTTCAAGGGCCAGGGTCTCGAATTCGTCGCGGTGGCGATGAGCTACGATCCGCCGATGTACGTCGCGAACTACGCGCAAACGCGCCGGCTGCCGTTCAAGGTCGCGCTCGACGACGGCTCGGTCGCCCGCCAGTTCGGCAACGTCCAGCTCACACCGACCACTTTCCTGGTGGACCGCGACGGCAAGATCCTCAAGCGCTACGTCGGCGAGCCGCAGTTCGCGGAACTCGACCAGCTGCTGCAGAAGGCGCTCGCCACGAACGCGTAAGCGCGCCGCCTTGCCAAGGCCGGCCGCGCCGCGTGGCGCCGCCGGCCTTCGTCCATCCAGGCGGCGCGCGCCGCCTCAGCGTTCGTGCTCGCCCTTGGTCGACAGCCCGTAGCGCTTGATCTTCTCGTAGAGCGTGGCCTTGCCCACGTGCAGCCGGTCGGCGGTGGCGGCGACGGCGCCGCCTGTCTGCGTCAGGGTGTCCGCGATCACGGCGCGCTCGAACTGCTCGACGCGCTCCTTCAGCGACTGCTCGGCGCCCGCCTCGTCGCGCGCCTCGGCGGCGCCCGCGCCGGCATCGGCCAGCCCTTCGGCCACGCCCAGCACGAAGCGGTCGGCGGCGTTGCGCAGTTCGCGCACGTTGCCGGGCCAGTCGCGCTGCATCAGGCTCTCGCGCTGGCGGTCGGTCAGGTGCGGCGCGGGGCGCCCGTAGCGCACGGCCGCGTCGAGCATGAAGTGCTCGAACAGCGGCACGATGTCCTCGCGCCGCTCGGCCAGCGGCGGCAGCGCGATGGTGACGACGTTGAGGCGGTACAGCAGGTCGCGCCGGAACGTGCCGGCCGCCACGTGCTCGACCATGTCGCCCTTGGCGGCGGCCACCACCCGGCAGTTCACGCGAATCGGCTGGTTCGAGCCGAGCCGCTCCAGCACGCCGTCCTGCAGCACGCGCAGCAGCTTGACCTGCAGCGCGAGCGGCATGCTCTCGATCTCGTCGAGGAACAGCGTGCCGCCCGAGGCGTACTCGAGCTTGCCGACGCGGCGCTTGGCGGCGCCCGTGAACGCCCCGGGCTCGTAGCCGAACATCTCCGACTCGAACATCGGCTCGGGCAGCGCTCCGCAGTTCACGGCAATGAACGGCTTGTCGCGGCGCGGCGACATCTCGTGCAGGCTGCGCGCGATCAGTTCCTTGCCGGCGCCGGTATCGCCGTTGATCAGCACCGACGCGTCGGTCGGCGCGACGTTGGCGATCAGCCGCCGCACCTGCTCGATCGCCGGGCTGCGGCCGATGATGCGCGGCGCGACCAGGCCCTGCACGGCCAGCTCGCGGCGCAGCGCGAGATTCTCGAGCACCAGCTCGCGCCGCTCGATCGCGCGGCGCACCGTCTCGATCAACCGCTCGGAGGCGAACGGCTTCTCGATGAAGTCGTAGGCGCCGTCGCGCATCGCCTGCACCGCCATGCTGATGTCGCCGTGGCCGGTGACGAGGATCACCGGCACGTCCGGCGCGCGCTCGCGGCACTGCGCGAGCAGTTCGAGGCCGCTTGCCCCCGGCAGCCGGATGTCGGACACCACGGCGCCGACGCGCTCGCCGAGGATCGCCTTCTCGGCCGCTTCGGCCGAGCCGAAGCCGGCCACCTCGAAACCGGCGAGCTGCAGGCTCTGCACGGCCGCGCGTCGCACCAGTTCGTCGTCTTCGATATAAATCACCTGCAGGCGGTTCGCCATCTTCCCTCACGCGGATTGCTGTCGATGCCGCGGCCGGCGCGATCCGTCAACGGCCGGCGGACATCGTCTGCGGATGATGCGTGTACGCGCGGCGCAGCGTCAAGACGAATACCGCGCCATGATCGGGTGCGTTTCGCGCAACGATCGAGCCGCCCGCATCGCTGGCGATCGACGACGAAATCGCCAGACCGAGGCCGAGCCCGCGCCCCATTTCCTTGGTGGTGAAGAACGGCTCGAACAGGCGCGGCAGCAGCTCGGGCGGCACGCCGGGGCCGTTGTCGGCCACCGTGATGACGATCGTCGCCGGCGTGGCCTCGATGGTCACGTCGATGCGCGGCGCGGCCACGCCGCCGACCGCGTCCAGCGCGTTGCCGAGCAGGTTGATCAGCACCTGTTCGAGACGGAGGTCCTCGCAGATCGCCACCAGGTCCGGATATTCGAGTGCGGGGTCGAATCGCTGCGCGCCGTCCTGCGGATGCAGCGCATCGCTGAGCGTGACGGTGAGCGCCACGCCCTGCAGCCGCTCGCGCAGCAGCGAGGCGACGTTGCGCAGCGCGCGCGAGACCAGCGCCCGCTCGTTGCGCGGCCGCGCGCGGCCGACGAACAGCTTCAACTGGTTGGTGATCTTGCCCATCCGCTCGGTCAGCGACGCGATCGCCTCCAGGTTCTCGCGCGCGGCAGCCTGCTCGCCGCGATCGAGCAGCACGCGGGTGTTGTCGGAGAAGCTGCGCAGCGCGGCGAGCGGCTGGTTCAGCTCGTGCGTGATGCCGGCCGCCATCTGGCCGAGCGCGGCGAGCTTGCTGGCCTGCACGAGCTCGTCGTGGGCGGTGCGCAGCTCCAGCTCGGCGCGAATCCGCTCGCCCACCTCCTTCTGCAACTGCTCGTTGGCCTGGGAAAGGTCGGCGGTGCGCTCGGCCACGCGCTGGTTCAGCTCGGCATAGGCGTTCTGCAGCAGCGTGCGGCTGCGGATCATTTCCTTGACGCGCGCGCGGCGCATGCGCCAGTAGAACGCGAACAGGCACAGCGAGACGAAGCCGAAGCCGGTCACCACGGTGGCGTTGCGCGCGTCGGTGTCCACCGGCTCGATGGGCGCGAGCGTGACGAGCCGCCAGTCGGGCTCGCCGAGCCGGCGCGTGCTGGCCAGGTAGCGCGGCGCACGCATGCCGGCGCCGATCCGCACGATCTCGGCATCGGGGCCGAGCACCTTCTCGACGCGGATCGGCACCGGCGTGACCGGCTGCTGCGCGTACTGGCGCGTGGCGAAGATCGACTCGGCGACGCTGCCGGTGAGCGGCTCGAGCGTGTGGTACTTCCAGGCCGGCACCGACGACAGGAAGATCACGCCGTGATCGTCGGCCACCACCAACGGCTCGGACGCATCGGCGCCCTGGAACCATTCGAGGTTGAGCTTGACCACCGCCACGCCGACGATGCGCCCCTCGCGCCGCACCGGCTGCGAGATGTAGTAGCCGGGATCGTGCGAAACCGTGCCGATCCCGAAGAAGCGGCCCACGCCGCCGCGCATCGCATCGATGAAGTACGGCCGGAACCGGTATTCCATGCCGACGAAGCTGTCCGGCTCGCGCCAGTTGCTGGCGGCCACGCAGTGCCCGTCGGCGGCGATCAGGTAGGTGGTGGTGGCGTGCGCGTGGCGGGTCAGGTCGTCGAGGTAGCGATTGGCGCGCTCGACGTCGCCGGGTACGCCGGGATTGGCGAGCACGTCCTGCACGAGCGGATGGCCGCCGAGCAGGTACGGCAGCGATTCGTAGCGGTCCAGGGTGCTTTTCAGCGCGCTGGTGGTGCGGTCCACGCGCACCGCCGCGTTGCGGCGCAGATCGTCCACGCCGCGCTGCCAGGTGATCGTCCAGGTCAGCGCGCAGGCCGCCGCGAGCAGCGCGACGAGCACCAGCAGGACGAGCAGGCGGCGCTTCACGTTCGCGATTTCCGGAAAGTGGGAATCGCTCATTGTGGCATAGCCGCCCGCCCGAAACGGGGCGGGGCCGGCCCCGCCCGGCAGCGGCGGCGTATCGCGCACCGCTGCAGGAGGCCTCACGTCAGACCTGCGCGGGGCTGCCGTCGACCGTGGCCTCGCCGTTCAGCGCGGCGCGCAGCTTGCTGCGGTCGAGTTCCTTCTCCCATGCCGAGACGACGATCGTCGCCACGCCGTTGCCGACGATGTTGGTCAGCGCGCGGCACTCGCTCATGAAGCGGTCGATGCCGAGGATCAGCACCATGCCGGTGAGCGGAATGGTCGGCACCACGGCCAGCGTCGCGGCCAGCGTGATGAAGCCCGCGCCCGTCACGCCGCTCGCGCCCTTCGAGGTCAGCATCGCGACGGCCAGCAGCGTGAGCTGCTGCATCCAGCTCAGCTCGATGTTGGTGGCCTGGGCGATGAACAGCACCGCCATCGTCATGTAGATGTTGGTGCCGTCCAGGTTGAACGAGTAGCCGGTGGGCACCACCAGGCCCACCACCGAACGCGAGCAGCCCGCCTTCTCGAGCTTCTCCATCAGCTGCGGCAGCGCCGCCTCCGACGAGCTGGTGCCGAGCACGATCAGCATCTCTTCCTTGATGTAGGCCACGAAGCGCAGGATCGAGAAGCCGGTGTAGCGCGCCACCGCGCCGAGCACCACCACCACGAACACCACCGAGGTCAGGTAGAACGTGCCGATCAGCTTGAGCAGCGGCACCAGCGAGCCCACGCCGTACTTGCCGATGGTGAACGCCATCGCGCCGAACGCGCCGATCGGGGCGAGCTTGGTGATGATGTGGACGATGCCGAACAGCACGCGGCTGATGCCCTCGATGAAGTCGGTCACCACCTTGCCGCGCTCGCCGATATGCGCGAGCACGCTGCCGAACAGCAGCGCGATCAGCAGGATCTGCAGGATCTCGCCCTGGCCGAACGCGTCGAACATCGTGTTCGGGATGATGTGCATCAGGAAGTCGACCGTCGACTGGCCATGCGCCTTGGCGGCATACGACGCCACTTCCTTGCCGTTGAGCGTGGCCGGATCGATGTTGAAGCCCGCGCCCGGACGCAGCAGGTGGGTGGCCGCGAGGCCCAGCACCAGCGCGAACGTCGAGACGATCTCGAAGTAGAGCAGCGCCTTGCCGCCGACGCGGCCCACCTTCTTCATGTCCTGCATGCCGGCGATGCCGGTCACGACCGTGCAGAAGATGATCGGGCCGATCACCATCTTGATCAGCTTGATGAAGCCGTCGCCGAGCGGCTTCATGTCGACGGCGAGCGACGGGTAGTAATGGCCGAGGATCACGCCGACGATGATGGCGCAGATCACCTGCACGTAGAGCACTTTGTAGAACGGTTTCTTCTTCACGATGGGTCCAGATTCCAGAAGGGTGAAGGGAGTCGAAGTGTCGGCGTCACGCACGCGGGCGAATGTCAGGGGGGAGCGCCATTCGCCCGCGCGGCTGCCGTGCCGCAACAAGCGACGGCCTCAAGCCATCCGGGGGGAAGGATACGGGTGGGGCGTCATCGATTGTCTCCTTGCTGCTGTCGTTGTCCAGCCGGAAGACCGGCCTTGCGACAAATACACGCAAGCTCGATGCCAGCCTGGAGAAATCACTTAAATATTTGATTTATATATATTTCCTCAGCAACCGGGGGCGCAGCGAATCCGACTTTCCGGAAATCCGGAAACAATCGCGTCCGGCATTCCGGACGGGTGAAAAAGTGTGCCGGAACGGCGCTGGCGGCGGCGCGCACCGCCCCCCACTCCCGCGCGCGGCGGCCGAGGCGCTCGGCAACGGTCCGGGGCCGGCCTCGCGGCCGGCGCGCAAGCGCCCGGGCCGCACGGCTCAGGCCCGGCCGAGCGCGATGTAGCGGGCCAGGTGGTGATCCTCGTCGCCCAGTTGGTGATCGATCATCACGAGCCGCTTCGCGTAATGCGCGAGCGGCAGCTCCCAGGTCATGCCGATCCCGCCGTGCAGCTGGATCGCTTCCTCCGCCACGCGCGCGCCGGTGCGGCCGATCGTGTACTTGGCGGCCGACAGCGCGCGCTCGCGCGCCGCGCGCGGCAGTTCGAGCGCGGCCGCCGCGTTGATCACCGCCGAGCGCGCCTGCTCGATCTCGAGCAGCAGGTCCGCCATGCGATGCTGCAGCGCCTGGAAACCGCCGATCGGCTGGCCGAACTGGCGGCGCGTGCGCAGATAGTCGATGGTCTGCGCGCGCACCACGTCCATCGCGCCGATCGCCTCGGCGCCGAGCGCCAGCAGCCCGAAGCCGGTCACGCGTTCGAGCAGCGCAGCGCCGTCGCCCGCCAGCCGCGCGCCGGCGTCGAGCGCGACGCGCTCGAAGCGCACCTCGGCCGCGCGGCCGCCGTCGATGGTCGGATAGGCGCGCACCGACACGCCGGGCGCCTCGCGCGGCACCACGAACAGCGCGAGGCCGGCGGGGTCGTCGTCGTCGTCACCGCCGGCGGCCGCGCCGTCCGCCTCCGCGAGCCGCGCCGAGACGACGAAGAAGGTCGCGCTGCCGCCGTGCGCCACCACGCCCTTCTCGCCGTCGAGCCGCCAGCCTTGCGCGGTGGGCAGCGCGCGCGTCGCCACGCGATGCGGCTCGTAATGGGTGCTCGGCTCGGTATGCGCGAACGCCGCCACCGCGCGGCCGTCGAGCAGCGCCGCAAGCCGCTCGCGATGGACGGCGGCGCCCTGCCCCTGGCCCGCGCCCAGCGCGAGCGCGCGGCCGGCCATCAGCGCGCCGAGGAACGGCTCGACCACCAGGCCGCGCCCGAGGCATTCGAACACCACCGCGATGTCGAAGCCGGCGCCGCCGAAGCCGCCGTCGGCCTCCGGAAACAGCGCGCCGAGCACGCCGAGCGCGGCGAAGCGGCGCCAGAGGTCGTCGCTGTAGCCGGCCTCGCTGCCGACGATGCGCGCGCGCACCGCGAAGCCGTATTGCTCCGCCACGAAGCGGTTCAGCGAATCGGCGAGCATCCGGCGATCCTCGCTGTGAGTAAAGTCCATGCGGCCTCCGTCCGTTACAGTCCGATCAGCGTCTTCGCGACGATGTTCTTCTGGATCTCGTTCGAGCCCCCGAAGATCGACAGCTTGCGATGGTTGAAATACTGCGCGGCGGCGCTGGCCGCGCCGTCGGGGCCGGGCACGGCGCCTTGCGGGTCGCCGCCGTCGGCCGCCGCGTCGGCATCGAGCGCCGCGTCGACGAACGGCGCCGCGTAAGGCCCCATCGCGCGCCGCATCAGCGACGAGATTTCCTGGCGGATCTCGGTGCCACGGATCTTCAGCATCGAGCTCTCGGCGCCGGGCGCGCCGCCGCCGGCCACGGCCGCGAGCACGCGCAGGTTGGTGGTCTTCATGTTTTCGAGCTCGATCTCGACGCGCGCGAGGCGCGCGGCGAACAGCGGATCCTCGGCGAGCGGCCGGCCGTGGCGGCGCACCTTGGCAGCCACCGCGCGCAGCCGGTCGAGCGCGGCCATCGAGAGGCCGACTCCGGCGATGTTGGTGCGCTCGTAGGTCAGCAGGTATTTCGCATAGGTCCAGCCGCGGTTCTCCTCGCCGACGAGGTTCTCCACCGGCACGCGCACGTCGGTGAAGAACACCTCGTTCACCTCGTGCTCGCCGTCGAGCAGCACGATCGGCCGCACCTCGACGCCGGGCGTGGCCATGTCGATCAGCAGGAAACTGATGCCCTCCTGCTTACGCACGTCGGTGGCGGTGCGCACCAGGCAGAAGATCACGTTGGCGTAGTGGCCGAGCGTGGTCCATGTCTTCTGGCCGTTTACGACGTAGTGATCGCCGTCGCGCACCGCGCTGGTGCGCAGCGAGGCCAGATCGGAGCCGGCGCCCGGCTCCGAGTAGCCCTGGCACCACCAGTCGCTGCCGTCGAGGATGCGCGGCAGCCAGTGGCGCTTCTGCGCCTCGCTGCCGTATTTGATCAGCACCGGGCCGAGCATGTTGACGCCGAACGGCACGATGCGCGGCGCTCCGGCGATCGCGCATTCGTTGTCGAACAGGAATTTCTGCACGACGCTCCAGCCGGGCCCGCCGTATTCGCGCGGCCAGTGGCTCGCCAGCCAGCCGCGCGCGTTGAGGATCGCGTGCCAGCGCGCCATGTCGTCGCGCGTGAGGCGCAGGCCGCCCTTCACCTTGCGCGACAGCGCCGGCGGCAGCGCGTCGGCGAGGAAGCGCCGCACCTCGTCGCGAAACGCTTCTTCTGCGGGGGAGAAATCGAGATTCACCGGATCGGCTCCGGTCGGGATCGAATGGGTCGGGGTCGCGTCGCGGGCGGGCAGGCTCAGCCGGCGCGATTGAGGCTCGCGAAGGTCTCGCCGCGTTCGGCCAGCTCCACCAGCAGCGGCGAGGGCCGCCAGAACACCGGGTCCTCGGCGGCATAGCGGCGGATCCCGGCCAGCACTTCGGGCAGGCCGAGCGTGTCGGCGTAATGGAGCGGGCCGCCGCGATGGCGCGGAAAGCCATAGCCGTGGACCAGCACCACGTCCACGTCGAGCGGGCGCAGCGCGATCTTCTCGTGCAGCACGTTGGCCGCCTCGTTGATCATCGCGGCCAGATAGCGGCGCACGATCTCGTCGGCGTCGAACGCGCGCGGCACGATGCCCTTGGCCGCGCGCTCGGCCGCGATGATCGCCTCCACCTCCGGGTCGGGCTGGCCGCCGCGCGCGCCTTCCGGGTAGCGGTAGAAGCCGCGCTGCGTCTTCTGCCCGAACCAGCCTCGCTCGCAGAGCCGGTCGGCGATCGCCACGTAGCGCAGCGCCGGATCGCGCGTGGCCGCGCGGCGCTTGCGCGTGGCCCAGCCGATGTCGCCGCCCGCCAGGTCGATCACCTGGTACGGCCCCATCGGGAAGCCGAAGCCGCGGATCGCCGCGTCGATCTCGTACGGCGACGCGCCGTCCTCCATCAGGTAGTCGGCCGCCGTGCGGTACACCGCCAGCAGCCGATTGCCGATGAAGCCGTCGCAGACGCCCGCGCGCACCGCGACCTTGCGCAGCCGCTTCGCGAAGCCGAACGCGGTGGCCACCACCGCGGCGCTCACGCGCGCCGGCACGACGATCTCGAGCAGCTTCATGCGGTGCGCGGGCGAGAAGAAATGCAGGCCGATCACGTCGGCCGCGCGCGGCCCGGCGGCGGCGGCCAGCGCGTCCACGTCGAGATACGAGGTATTGGTGGCAAGCACCGCGCCCGGCTTGGTGAGGCGCGCGAGTTCCGCGAACACGGCCTGCTTGACCGCCATGTCCTCGAACACGGCCTCGATCACCAGATCGGCGTCGGCGAGCGCGTCGTAGCCGGTGCTGCCGGTCAGGCGCGCGAGCCGCGCGTCGCGTGCCTGGGCAGCGAGCCGCCCGTTGGCGACGAGCGCGTCGTAGACCTTGGCGACATGCGCGCGGCCGCGTTCGAGCGAGGCTGCGTCGCGCTCGATCATCGTCACCGGCAGCCCGGCGTCGAGCACCGCCACCGCGATGCCGGCGCCCATCGTGCCGCCGCCCACCACGCCCACGCGCTCGACCGGCCGCGCCGCGGCACCCTCGGCGCCGGGCGCCTTGGCGGCCTCGCGCTCGGCGAAGAACGCATGGACGAGACCCGCGCGCTGCGGGCTGTCCAGGCAGGCCAGGAACAACTCGCGCTCGCGCTGCAGGCCCGCGTCGAACGGCAGCGTCAGCGCGGCCTGCACCGCCTCGACGATGCGCTGTGGCGAGAACAGCCCGCGTGAACGCCGCGCCACCTCGGCGCGCGCGGCCTCGATCGCCGCCTCGGCGGCGGCGCGGTCGGCCAGCCGCTGCGCGTCGCGCGTGCGGCGCACCGGCGCGGCGGCGGCCAGCAGTTCATGCGTGTAGGCGAGCCCTTCGGCCAGCGTGTCGTCGCTGGCGGCCACGCGATCGACGAGGCCGAGCCCGAGCGCCTCCTCGGCGCCGACGTGGCGCCCGCTCAGCATCAGGTCGAGCGCCGCGGCCGCGCCGATCAGGCGCGGCGCGCGCTGGGTGCCGCCGGCGCCGGGCAGCAGCCCGAGCAGCACCTCGGGCAGGCCGAGGGTGGCGCCCGGCAGCGCGATCCGGTAATGCGCGGCGAGCGCCACCTCGAGCCCGCCGCCGAGCGTCGCGCCGTGCAGCGCCGCCACCACCGGCTTCGCGCTGTCCTCGATGCGGCGGCACACGTCGGGCAGCGCGGGCGGCTGCGGCGGCTTGCCGAACTCGCGGATATCGGCGCCCGCGATGAAGTTGCGGCCGGCCCCGACGATCAGCACCGCCGCCACGGCGGCATCGGCGGCGGCCGCGTCGAACGCCTCCGCGAGGCCGCGCCGCACCTCGGCGGACAGCGCGTTGACGGGCGGATGATCGACGGTGACGACGAGCACCTTGTCACGGCGCTCGCGCGTGACGGTGCCGGAGGCGGACGGAAGCGGCGTGGACATCGGGTCTCCTCGAATGGAACAGCGGCGGCGGGCGGCCGCGGCCGGGCTGGCGATGCCGTCGATTCTCGATTGATCGAGCGCGATTGACAATTTCAGGATCGTTTTACAAGCTGTCAAAGTTTTTTTGACAATCGGCGGTGGGCACCGTGATGGACCTGAACGCATTGACGCTGCTCGTCGAGATCCTCGACGCCGGCAATCTCAGCAATGCCGCGCGCCGGCTCAAGATGAGCCGCGCCAACGTCAGCTACCGGCTCAACCAGCTCGAGAAATCGGTCGGCCTGCAGCTGGTGCGGCGCACCACGCGGCGCATCGAGCCGACCGAGGTGGCGCTGCGGCTCGTCGAGCACGGCCGGCGCATCCAGCACGAGCTGCTGGCCGCGCGCGAGACGGTGGCCACGCTCGGCCAGGAACTGCAGGGGCGCGTGCGGCTGTCGGTGCCCAGCGGCTATGGGCAGATCGTGATGTCGGACTGGCTGATCGCGTTCAAGCGGCGCCACCCGGGCATCGTGCTCGACGTGGTGTTCGAGAACCGCGTCGAGGACCTGCTGCGCGACGAGGTGGACATCGCCGTGCGCGTGCTGGCCGAGGCGCCGCAGAATCTGGTCGCGCGCGACATGGGCGCGGTGCGCTACGTGGCCTGCGCGTCGCCCGAGTTCGCCGCGCGGCACGGCATGCCGGCCACGCTCGACGCGCTGGCCGACGCGCCCGTGATCACCGCCACCGTGGTCGGGCGGCAGTTGCGGATCGCCGCCTATCTCGACGGCGAGCGTCACGAGGTGCTGCTCGCGCCCACGCTGATCTCCGAGAATTTCCTGTTCCTGCGCCAGGCCGTGCTGGCCGGGCTCGGGGTGGGCATCGTGCCCGACTACGTGATCCACGACGACTGGCGCCGCGGCGCCGTGGTCACCACGCTCGACGCCTACCGGCTCAGCATCTTCGGCACGCGCATGGCGCTGCTCTACATGCCGAACCGCCACCATACGCGCGCGATGGCCACCTTCATCGAGTTCATCCTCGACGAGGCGCGCAAGTCCGGGCGCGCGGTCGACCCGCCCGGCGCCCCCGCTTGAGGCAGCGCGCCCGGATCCCGGGCGCAGCCCGCCGCGCGCGGCGGCCGGGCGATGTCAGGGCCGCGGCCGGTCGCGCGGCCGATCCGACGCGCTTGCGCGGCACGGCGCCGGAGGCCGGCGCTACCCGCGCCCCTTCCACGGCACGAGGCGCCGCTCCAGCGCGCGCATCGCCAGATCGAAGCCCCACGCGATCAGGCCGATCAGCACGATGCCCATCACCACCACGTCGGTGCGCAGGAAGCTCGACGCGTTGAGCACCATCTGCCCGAGCCCGGCCGTGGCGGCCACCATCTCGGCGGCCACCAGCGTGGTCCAGCCGAAGCCGATGGCGATCCGCAGCCCGGTCAGGATCTCGGGCAGCGCGGCCGGCAGCACCACGTGGCGCACCACCTGCGCGGCGCTGCCGCCGAGCGACCAGGCCGCGGCGATCTGCTCGCGCGTCGCGCCGCGCGCCCCGGCGCGCGCGGCCATCGCGATCGGCGCGAAGCAGGCCAGGAAGATCACCACGATCTTGGCAGTCTCGTCGATGCCGAACCAGATCACCACCAGCGGCAGATAGGCAAGCGGCGGCAAGGGCCGGTAGAACTCCAGCGGCGGATCGAGCAGCCCGCGCGCGACGCGGCTCACGCCCATCAGGAGGCCGACCGGAATGCCGATCAGCGCGGCCAGCGCGAACGCACTGAACACGCGCAATGCGCTCCAGCCGAGCTGCACGGCAAGCGGCACGCCGCCCTGCAGCTTGCCGTGCCACGCCTCGACGAACGCGCGCCAGACCGCGGCCGGCGCCGGCAGGAACAGCGGCGGCACCCAGCCGAAGTGTGTCGCGCCCCACCAGAGCAGCGCGAGTCCGGCCACCGACGCCGCGCTGAGCGCCGCCGTCGGCCCCTCGCCGGGGCGCCGCGAGCCGTGATGCACGCGCCGGCGCGCCGCCGTGCGCCGTGCGGGCGGCGGCGCGCCGCGGCGCACGCGGGCCGGCCCGGCGCGCGGCGGATCGAGGCCATGCTCGCGCGAGCCCGCCTCGGCGCTCGCGGCCGCCCCGGCCGCCGCCCCGGCCGCCGCCCCGGCCGCCGCATCGGCTGGCGCAGCGGCTGCCCGATCCACGCCGGCAAGCCCCGGCCCGCCGCCGGCCCAGAGATCGAACGCCGTGTCGCGCGTCCCCGCCTCGCGCCCGCTCATGCCGCCTCCGCCGCGTCGCGCCGATGCAGCAGGCCGATCAGCCGTTCGCGCCATGCGATGAAGTCGGGCGCCGACTTGACGGCCCGCGCATCGCGCGTGGCCACGAAGCGCCGCGCGAACGGCAGCGCATGCGATTCGGCGATGCGCCCGGGCCCCGGCGTCATGACCACCACGCGCGTGCCGAGAAACAGGGCTTCCTCCACGTCGTGCGTGATGAAGAACACCGTCTTGCCGGTGCGCGCCCACAGATCCAGCACGAGCGTCTGCATCGCTTCGCGCGTGAGCGCATCGAGCGCGCCCATCGGCTCGTCCATCAGCAGCACGCGCGGCTCGCCGGCCAGCGCGCGCGCGATGCCCACGCGCTGCTGCATGCCGCCCGAGAGTTCGTAGACGCGCGCGTGCGCATGCCGTTCGAGCCCGACCAGCGCGAGCATCCGGCGCGCGCGCAGGTGGCGCTCGGCCTTCGGCACGCGCTGCAAACGCAGCCCGAGCGCGACGTTGTCGAGCACGTCGAGCCACGGCAGCAGCGCATATTTCTGGAACACCACGCCGCGATCGGCGCCCGGGCCGCTCACCGGGGCGCCGTCGATGCGCACCTGGCCGGCGCTCGGCGCGACGAAGCCGGCGATGCAGTTCAGCAGGCTGGTCTTGCCGCAGCCGGACGCGCCCACCGCCACCACGAACTCGCCGGCCTCGATCGACAGGTCGACCCCGGCCAGGGCCTGCGTGCCGTCGCGCCCGCGCTCGCCGGGATAGGCCACCGACAGCTGCCGGATCTCGAGCAGGCTCATCGCGCGGCCGCCTTCACGAAGCGCGGATCGACGCCGACCGAATAATCGGGCAGCACCGTCTGGATCGTGCCCTGCGTCTTCAGAAACGCCGCCGTGGCGGCCAGCGACCTCGCCGCGCCCGCTTGCGCGCCCCCGCCCAGCCAGGTGGCCGACGCCTGCTCGGCGAGCGACGGAAACGCATAGAGCGCGAGGCTCGCCGGCACGTCGCCGGGGTTCGCGCCCGACTCCTGCGCGATCGCCGCGGCCTGCGCCGAGCCCTTGCCCCAGGCGGCCGGATGGGCGCGATAGTCGGCGTCGGCCGCCGCCAGCACCTTCACGAAGCGCGTGACGAACTCGGGATGCGCGTTCGCGAAGCCGCGCGCGACCACGAAGCCGTCGAAGGTGGCCTTGCCGCTCGCCTTGGCGACCCGCCCCGAGGTGGTCAGCACCGTGCCGCTTTGCTTGACCTTCGCGAGCACCGGGTCCCAGATGTAGGTCGCGTCGATGTCGCCGCGCGCCCAGGCCGCCGCCACTTCGGGCGGGCGCAGGTTGACGATCCGCACGTCGTTCGGGTTCACGCCCGCCTGCTGCAGCGCCACCAGCGTGTGGAAATGCGAGGTGGAGACGAACGGCACGCCGATCCGGCGGCCCTTCAGCCCGGCCACGCTGGTCACGCCCGGACCGTTGCGCGCGACCAGCGCCTCGGCGTCGTTGATGTCGTCGAGAATCCAGAACAACGCGATGTCCACGCCCTGCGAGAGGCCGGCCGCGATCGGGCTCGAACCCGCCTCGCCCAGCTGCACCGAGCCGGAGGCGAGCGCGCGGATCACGTCGGCGCCGCTGCCGAGCTTGCGGAACGTGACGTGGTAGCCGGTCGCCTTCTCGACTTCGCCGGTGGCCTGCGCGTAGCGCCACGGCACGACCATGTCCTGGTAGGCGATCACCACCTCCCTGTCGGCCGCGCGCGCCGCGGACGGCAGCACGGTGGCGGCAAGGGTGGCAAGGGCGGTGGCGAGCGCGGCGGCGGCGCGGGCGGGGTTCAAACGCGGCATGGCGGTCCTCGGGTCGGGAAGCGGCACGAAAGCGCCCGACTATAGAGGCCTTGGCACGCCTGCGGTTCTAACGATTCCTGCGATGCAATTGACGCTGCCGCCGCTATGCTTTTCGCGTTCGGGCGGATGGCGGCGACGGCATCGCGGCGCGGGCGCGGCGGCAGCACGGCGGCCCGCGACCAGCGGGCCAAAAAGAGCGAAAGCCCGCCGGAAGGCGGGCTTTCGTGTCGTGCTGTCGGGCGGCGCAGCGGCCGCCGGCGGGCTTTCAGACCACGCCCGCCCCATGCGCCTGCAGATCGGCGTGGTAGCTCGAACGCACCATCGCGCCCACGGCCGCGTGCGTGAAGCCCATCTTGTAGGCCTCTTCCTCGTACATCTTGAAGACGTCCGGATGCACGTACTCGCGCACCGGCAGGTGGTGCTCGGACGGCTGCAGGTACTGGCCGATCGTCAGCATGTCGACATCGTGCTCGCGCAGGTCGCGCATCACCTGCAGGATTTCCTCGGGCGTCTCGCCCAGGCCGACCATCAGCCCCGACTTGGTCGCGACTTCCGGGTGCAGCGCCTTGAAATCCTTCAGCAGCTTCAGCGAATGCGCGTAGTCCGAGCCCGGGCGCGCTTCCTTGTAGAGGCGCGGCACCGTTTCGAGGTTGTGGTTCATCACGTCGGGCGGCGCGGCGTTCAGGATGCCGATCGCGCGATCGAGACGGCCGCGGAAGTCGGGCGTGAGGATCTCGATGCGCGTCTCGGGCGACTGCTCGCGCACCTGGCGGATGCACTCGACGAAGTGGCCGGCGCCGCCGTCGCGCAGGTCGTCGCGGTCCACGCTCGTGATCACCACGTACTTCAGGCGCAGCGCGCCGATGGTGCGCGCGAGGTTGGCCGGCTCCTGCGGATCGAGCGGATCGGGGCGGCCGTGGCCGACGTCGCAGAACGGGCAGCGGCGCGTGCACTTGTCGCCCATGATCATGAAGGTCGCGGTGCCTTTGCCGAAACACTCGCCGATGTTTGGGCAGCTCGCTTCCTCGCAGACGGTGTGCAGCTTGTGCTCGCGCAGGATCGTCTTGATCTCGTTGAAGCGCGAGCTGCCGGTGGCCGCCTTCACGCGGATCCACTCGGGCTTCTTGAGCTTCTCGATCGGCACGATCTTGATCGGAATGCGGGCCGTCTTCGCCTGGGCCTTCTGCTTCGAGGTCGGATCGTAGGCGGCGACCGGATCGGCCGATGCGGGGGTTGCGGTTACGTCAGTCATTCGAATGTTCCAGTGCCTGCGGCAAAGCGGCGGCGATGGCGCCGTCGAGGTTGGCGGTCAGACGGCGCACGAGCGTGCCGGCCACGTCGCGCCAGTCGGCGCTCACGCCGACGGTCGCCATGTCGACCGTTTCGAGTCCCGCGTAGCCGCACGGATTGATCGCGAGAAACGGGCGAAGGTCCATCCGCACGTTGAGGCTCAGGCCGTGATAGCTGCAGCCGTTGCGGATCTTGAGCCCGAGGGCGGCGATCTTCGCGCCGGCATGCGGCCCCGATTCCACATAGATACCGGGCGCGCCCGCCTTGCGGACCGACGCGAGATTATACGCCGCGAGGGTTTCGATCACGGCCTGCTCGATGCGCTCGACCATGCCGCGCACCATCAGCTTGCGGCGCCGCAGGTCCACCAGCAGGTAGGCGACGATCTGGCCCGGGCCGTGATAGGTGATCTGCCCGCCGCGATCGACCTTCACGAGCGGCACGCCGCTGTCGGCGACGAGCAGGTGCGAAGGGTTGCCGGCCTGGCCGAGCGTGAACACGGGCGGATGTTCGACGAGCCAGATCTCGTCGGGCGTGTCGGGCGAGCGCGCATCGGTGAACGCGCGCATCGCCTCGAAGGTCGGCTCGTAGGGGACCGAGCCCAGCCACCGCACGGCGATCGGCGGCAGCGCGGCGGCCTCGGAGCCAACCGCGCTGCCAGGCTCGGTGGAGATGGGGGACGGAATGGAAACCGGCGGCGCTGACATGGACGCTAGTTTAGCGAAAAGCGGCACGCGCCGCGCGCCGCTCAGACCGTGCGCCAGCCGTCGGGAAAGCGTGCCAGCCAGTTGGCGAGCCGCGCGAGCAGCGTGTGCGCGGCCTCGCGCGGCGTGGCCGCGACGCTGAACGACACGCAGGCGCTGCCGGGGCCTTCCACGCCGAGCCACAGCCGCTCGCCGCGGCGCAGGCGCAGCGAGGCGCCGGACGCCAGAAAATAATCGTCCACGTCGTGGCTGCGGGTGGCCCAGACGGTCGCGCCCTGCACCGCCAGACGCGTGCTGCGCACCACTTTCATCGGCACGATCTCACCGGGCTGGATTTCGAAGGTGACGCTTGAAGAAATTTCTCTCATGATGCGCTCCGGGAACGGCGGTGGAATGACTACAATCGTAGACACATCAACGGCTTGCGCAAAACGAGACGTTTTCACGTTCTTGTGAGAAAAATTAGCAAGTGGACGCTCTGAAACTTCCCCCGCTGAACGCGCTGCGCGCGTTCGAGGCCGCGGCCCGCCACGAGAGCTTCTCGCGCGCGGCCGACGAGCTGTTCGTCACGCACGGCGCGGTCAGCCACCAGGTCCGCGCGCTCGAGGAGGAGCTCGGCGTGCCGCTCTTCACGCGCAACGGCCGGCGGCTCGCGCTCACCGAGGCCGGCGAGCGCTACGCGCGGCAGGTGCGCGCCGCGCTGACGATGCTGATGGACGCGACGCGCGAGGTCTGCGCGCCGGACCGGCCGAACCGGCTGATCGTGTCGTCGCTGCAGTCGTTCGCCGCCCGCTGGATCACGCCGCGGATCGGCTCGTTCATCGACCGGCACCCCGCCATCGACCTCGAACTGAAGTCCACCGATTCGCTGACCGATTTCTCGCGCGACGACGTCGACGTGGCGATCCGCTTCGGCCGCGGCCACTATCCGGGGCTGTACGTGGAAAAGCTGTTCGACGAGGCATTTCTGCCGGCCTGCGCGCCGACGCTGAACGGCGGCGTGCTGCCGCGGGAGCCGGCCGACCTGGCGCGCTACCCGCTGCTGCGCTCCGACGACGAGCTCTGGCGCCCGTGGTTCGACGCGGCCGGCCTCGCCACGCTGACCGAGCCCAAGCGCGGGCTGCTGTTCCAGGATTCGTCGCAGCTGGTGCAGGCCGCGATCGACGGCCAGGGCATCGCGCTGGTGCGCCGCTCGCTGGCCGCGGCCGAACTCGAGGCGGGCCGCATCGTGCGTCTGTTCGACATCCTCGGGCCGAGCCCGTGGCACTGCTATTTCGTCTGTCCGCACTCGCGGATCCAGCTGCCGCGCGTGCAGGCGTTCCGCAGCTGGCTGCTGGAGGAGCTGGCGCGCTTCGAGCAGAGCTGGGCGCGCGTGATGGCGCGGCCGGCGGCCAGCGCGGCGGCCGCGCGCACGGCGGCGGGCGCAGCCGGCACGCCCGGCGCAATCGGGCCGGCCGGCGAGGCGGCCTGAGCCGGGCGCGAGCGCCGGCAGCAAGGCAGCGGCGCGGGCAAGGCTGCCCGGCAAGGGCGCAAGCAAGACGCGGCGGCGCGCGGGCGGCGCCCGCCGGCGCGGGTCTACAGCACGACCTTGACCATCGGATGGCCGGTCAGCGAGCGATAGATGTCGTCGAGCTGCTGCTGGCTGGTGGCGCGCACGGTGATGGTCAGCCCCGTGTAGTTGCCGCCGCTGGACGAACGCTCCTCGATCTTCTCCAGATCGATCTCGTTGTCGTGCACGGCCACCACCTTGAAGATGGTGTCCTTGAACTCGGGATGCGCGCGGCCCATGATCTTGATCGGGAAATCGCAGGGAAATTCGAGCAGCGTGTCCTTCCTGGCATCGATCGCACCAGTCAGCTCGACTGTCTTGGTCGGTTCGGTCATTTGGCTTCTCCAGAAGGAATCGGTGAAAACGGGTGTTCAGGCGAGCGCCAGCTCGCGCGCCTTGGCGCGCTGGTAGGCCTCGTAGAGCGCGATGAACACGGGGCCGGGGCGGCCGTCCTGCACCGGCAGGTCGTCGAGCGAGGTGACGGGCAGGATTTCGCGCGTGGCCGACGTCAGCAGGATCTCGTCGGCCGCGCGCAGTTCGGCTTCGTTGATCTCGCGCGCCACGAACGCGATCCCGCATTCCTCGGCAAGCTCCTCGACAAGCGCGTAGCGGATGCCCTCGAGGATCCGGTTGCTGCGCGGCGGGGCCAGCAGTTCGCCGTTCTTCACGATCCAGACGTTGGTCGAGGAGCCTTCGGTGAGATTGCCGTCGCGCAGCTGGATCGTCTCGAAGGCCTTGCGTTCGACCGCATGCTGGGCCATCAGCACGCTGCCGAGCAGCGAGGTCGCCTTGATGTCGGCATGCAGCCAGCGGCGGTCTTCCGCCGTCACGCAGCGCACGCCGGTGGTACGCATCTCGTTGCCGGGCAGCGCCAACGGGCTGACCATCATGAACACGGTGGGCACGATGTCGGCCGGATAGGCATGGCCACGCTCGGCGACGCCGCGCGTGATCTGCAGATAGACCTTGGCGTGCTCGCCCTCGTCGAAGCCGGCCGCGTTGGTGGCGAGCAGTTCGTCGATCAGCGCGCTCCAGCCCGCGTCGTCGCGCGGGTTCGGGATGGCGAGCTTCTTGAGGCTGCGTTCGAGGCGCGCCAGATGCTGGGGCAGCCGGAACGGCGTGCGGCGGCCGTCGTGCGCGTACACCGGCACGACCTCGTAGACGCCGTCGCCGAAGACGAAGCCGCGATCGAGGACCGGCACGCGCGCCTGCGACAGCGGCACCCGTTGCTCCTCGGCCGAGATGCTCAGATAGACGACCGGATCGAAATCAGCTTGGCTCATGGCGATCAAAAACTCCGAATGGCGATGCGTCCGAGTCGACCACGGCACAGCGCGGGTTGCGGCAGCTCGGCATGGCCCGGCGCGGCGCGCGCGCCGGGCCATGCCGCACCGGCGTCTGCTTACTTCTTGCTGAACATCAGCAGGATCGAATCCCAGAGACGGCCGAAGAAGCCCGCTTCCGGCACCGCCTGCAGCGCGACGATCGGGAACTGCGCGACCGTCTTGCCGTCCGCCACGAACTGCACCGTGCCGACCTGCTGGCCTTCGGCGAGCGGCGCGATGAGCGGCGTGTTCAGCGTGACCTGCGGCTTGAGCTTGTCGCCCGCGCCCTTGGGCAGCGTCACGAACTGGTCCTTCTGCACGCCGACCGGCACCGAGTTGACCCGGCCCTTGTAGACGCGCGGCGTTTCCACCGCCTGGCCGCCCTTGTAGAGGCGCACCGTATCGAACGCGCTGTAGCCGTAGTTCAGCATCTTCAGGCTGTCCTGCACGCGGTCGCTTTCCCTCGGCTCGCCCATCATCACCGTCACCAGGCGGCGCGAGACGTCGGCCGAGCCCGGCAGCGGGCGCTTGGCCGAGGCGATCAGGCAGTAGCCGGCCGCCTGGGTGTGGCCGGTCTTCAGGCCGTCCACGGTCGGGTCGATCCACAGCAGCCGGTTGCGGTTGGGCTGGCGGATGTGGTTGTAGGTGAAGTCCTTCACCGAGAAGATGTTGTAGTAGTCGGGGAAGTCGCGGATCAGGCGCGCCGACAGCACGGCGAGGTCGCCCGCCGTGGTGTAGTGCTGCGGGTCGGGCATGCCGTTCACGTCGGCGAAGTGGGTGCCCTTCATGCCGAGCTTCTGCGCCTCGGCGTTCATCATGTTGACGAACTGCGCTTCGCTGCCGCCGACCAGCTCGGCCAGCGCGATCGCGGCGTCGTTGCCCGACTGGATGATCATCCCGTAGACGAGATCATGGACCGACACCGGCTTGTTCGCCTCGATGAACATGCGCGACTCGTCGGTGCCGACGCGGCGCACCGCCTCGCTCGGCGTCACGATCTGCTCCATCGAGATCTTCTTCGACGCGAGCGCCTCGAACACCAGGTAGGCCGTCATCAGCTTGGTCAGCGAAGCGGGCTCGACGCGCTCGTCCGCGTTGCCGGAGGCGAGCACCTGGTTGCTGCTCGCGTCGACCAGCACCCACGAGCGCGCGTTGACGCCGGGCGGCGGCACCGCGCCCGGCAGGTAGGTGGCCGGCGCGCCGGTCGGCGCCTCGGCGGCCGCGGCGGCCTTGGCCCTGGCGGCGGGCTTGGCCTGCGCGACGGCGACCGTGGTCACGAGCGCGGCGGGCATGACCACACCGAGCGCGACGTTGCGCGCGGCGGCGGCCAAGGCGGTGGAAGAAGCGAGGGACTTGAGGCCTACGGAGGACAAACGCATGATCGATTCAGGCAGATGGCAGAAAGTGCTGCGCACGGGGCGCGAGATCGGGGAACCGGGACGGCGAGCGGTCCGGCCGCGGCATCTGGGCGGAGCCGGGCGCGACGCGCGGAGTTGGACAGGCGGCAGCGGCATCGGTTCGCGCGGCGCGTGTTTCACATGGCGCAGCCGAACCCGCCAGCCGCACCGGACCGGGCGCGCGGCGCAGGCAAACCCGGCCATTATACGGGCGCGACGGCGGCCTCCGCCCGCAAGCAGCGTTTTCGTCGCGCGGAACGGACAGGCCGCGGCCCGGCTTCAGCGCCAGGCGTCGGTGATCACGCGCCGGAGGATGTGCAGCTTGCGGTGGAAGAAATGCTCGGCGCCCGGGATCACCACCACCGGCAGTTCCTGCGGCCGCGCCCAGTCGTAGACCGAGGCGATCGGCACCGTGTCGTCGGTCTCGCCGTGGATCACGAGGGTATCCTCCGGCACCTCGGCCACCTCCCAGCGGCTCGCGGCGGTGCCGACGAACACCATCCGCTCGATCGCCGCGCCCTGCTCGCGCAGGCGCCTCGCGACATGCGACAGCACGAAGGTGCCGAACGAGAAGCCGGCCAGCACGAGCGGCAGCGCGGCCTGGCCCGGCTGCGCGCGCAGGTGCGCGATCACGGCGAGCAGGTCGTCGGCCTCGCCGTGGCCGTTGTCGTGGGTGCCTTCGGTCGCGCCAACGCCGCGGAAGTTCGAGCGATAGACGGTGTAGCCGAGCTGGGTGAAGGTGCGCGCCAGCGTCTGCGCGACCTTGTTGTCCATCGTGCCGCCGAACAGCGGGTGCGGATGCGCCACCAGCGCGACGCCGCGCGTGGCGGTGCCAGCGGGCGGCTGGTCGACGGCGATCTCGATGCGGCCGACCGGGCCGTCGATCAGGAATTTCTCGGTTTGGGCATTCATGGCGGCGCTTCGCTGCGAGGTAACGATGAATCGGGTGAATCGGCTGAATCGGCGGGAGCGCCATGGGAAAGCGGCGGGCCGAACCGCGCCGGCAGCGCGCGCCACCGCCGGCCGAGGCCGCGCGGCAAGCCGACGAAACGGCCCGCGCGCGCTCAGATCGTCAGGCGCTCGACCACCTTGCCGTCGCGCAGATGCGATTCGACGATCTCGTCGATGTCCTGCTTGTCGACGTAGGTGTACCAGGTGCCCTCGGGATACACCACCATCACCGGCCCTTCCTCGCAGCGGTCGAGGCAGCCGGCCTTGTTGATGCGAACCTTGCCGGCGCCCGCCAGGCCCAGTTCCTTCACGCGCTTTTTCGCGTATTCCTGCATCGACTGCGCATCGCAGTTCGCGCAGCTCGAACGATCGGCGCCAGGATCGCGCTGGTTCAGACAGAAGAAGACGTGATGCCGGTAGTAGGAGTTGCCGTTCATGGTGTGGGAGCCGCCCGCGTGCGCGAGGCGCCGCCGGCCGAATCGGTGAGGTGGGTGCACGATTATAGCGAGCGGTGGCCGCGGCCGCTGAGGCCGCTCGCGGATGTCGTTTTCGTGACGGGCGCCGGTCTTTTCGTGATGCGCGCGTGGCCGGCCGGCGCGGGCAGCTTGCCGCCCAGCCGCTCAGCGGCCCTCGCGTTTCGCGCCGTCCCGGCCGCGCGCGCGGCGGCCGAGCCAGCCGCGCTCGGCGCGCCACGCGAGCCAGATCAGCGCCGCGTAAGGCCAGATCCACGCCAGCCAGCGCGCGATGCCGTTGAAGTGCAGGTAGCGGCCCTGGCTCCAGCCCGACAGCGTGTAGTCGAAAAACGGGTTCACCGGCAGCACGTTGACGAGCACGAGCGAGACGGTGAGCGCTGCGGCGGCGGCCGTGGCGCGCCAGACCGCGCGCAGGCGCAGCGCGGCGAGGCCGGCCTCGAGGCCCAGCGCGATGCCCGCGCAGCCGCCCGGCGTGGCCCAGTCGAACGCCAGGCCGCTGCGCGACTGCACGAAGGTGGCGGCCAGCTTGAGCACCAGCACCACGGCGACGAAGCCGATCACGAGACGCTGGCGCGGCGCCTCGCGGCGCATCGTCAGCGACGCGAGCGCGAGCGCCGCGAACAGGCCCAGCGCGGCGAGCAGGGCCTCCCAGGCGGTGGCCGACAGGCGCGCGTCGAGCGCGTAGAACGCGTCGGACCAGCCCGCCACGCGCCAGCCGGCCGGCGCCCAGGCCAGCAGCGCGGCGCGCATCGACACGTCGGCGCGATCCCACAGCTCGCTCGGCCAGCTGCCGATGCCGAACAGGAACGGCGACGGGAACAGCACCGCGAACGGCCACAGCGCCGACAGCAGCAGCGGCGTGGCCGCGTCGCGCTCGAACCACGCGTCGCGCAGCCGGCGCAGCATGCCGCGCTCGATCAGCGCCGGCACGGCGGGCGCCGCCAGCAGCGCGCCGAGCAGGGCGCCGAGCGCATTGGCGCCGAGATCGAGATTCGAGGCGACGCGGGTGGGCAGATAGGTCTGCAGCGCCTCCATCGCGCCCGACACCAGGGTGCCGAACAGCGTCGCGGCAAGCACGGCGGCCGGCCCGCGCACGCGCGGATGCAGCGCGCCCACCGCGAGCACGCCGAGCGGCAGGTAGCCGAGCACGTTGGTGACCACGTCGAAGCCGGTCCAGTAGCGCGGCATCGGCGCGAACAGATAGTCGAACGCGCCGACGCCGAGCGAGCGCCAGCCGGAGAACGGATACAGCGAGGCGTAGACGATCAGCGCGGCGTAGGCCGCGAACAGCCGCCGCCCGAGCGACGAGGCATGGGGCGCGGCTCGCGGCGGCGACGCGCCGGCCGTCATCGCGGCCGCAGCAGGGTCGTGGCCGGCGCCGCGCGCGTCATGGCGAGGCGCTGGCCTGCACCGCGAGCCATGCCACCAGCTGCCCGACGAGCTCGTTGCTGGCGGCGGCCAGCGCGGCCGCGCCGCCCGCCGCGTCGGGCGTGCGGGCCGGCGCGCGCGACACGAAGCTGCGCTGGCCGAGCACGGTGCCCTGGCGCGTGAGCGTGGCACGCACCGCCACCTCGCCATGGCTCTGGTCCTGGCCGTCGAACACCTGCTCGAACTCGTCGAGCTCGACGTGCAGCACGGGGGCGCGCACCGCGTCGCCGCCGTCGAGCACGGTGCCGTGCGAGGCCAGCGCCGCGCGCAGCCGCTGCGTGAGCAGTTGCGCCGGCGGCGCGGTCCAGCGGCTGTCGCGGTAGGCGGCGATGCGCTGTGCATCCGCATAGGCGAGCCGGTAGGCGAACTTGTCGGTGTCGAACGCGTCGGGGGCGCGCATGTCGGGCACCGTGAGCACCGTGCCCGAGGCCGGCGCGGCGACGAACGCCGAGGGATCGATCGGGCCGAGGTCGTAGCGGATGTCGGACATCCGGGCCGCATCGCTCGCGCAGCCGGCGAGCAGCGCCAGCACGAACGCGGTGCCGGCGAGCGCCGCGCGGCGGGCGTAAACAACGGTGAAGCGTGACATCGCGGATTCCTGCATGGTCGTGATCTCGTAAGCGGGTGGCCGAAGCCTCGTGAAACAGGCGCCGCCGCGCGCCGCGCCGGCTGCCCCGGTGCCGCGGCCGCCCGGTTGCGGCGCCCGCGTGCCTCGTCCTGTCATGCCGGCGCGGCCGCGCCTCTCGCGCGCGCCGGCCGGGCCGCCGCGCCGGCCGGCAGCCGCAAGGCCGCCGCCCGCCTGGCGCCGCGCGGGCTCAGTGCGCGGGGGCGGCCGGCGGCCACGCGAAGCCCGGCTCGCCCGGCCCCGGCAAGCCGGCGCTGGTGCCGAACAGCAGGCTGCGCGGGTTGCGGCCGATCTCGCCGGCCACCTCGCGCACCGTGCGCGAGGTGTCGCCAAGGTTCGAGCTCAGCGAATTCACGCGCGGCAGCGTTTCGTAGCGCACGCTCGCGTTCAGTTCGGACAGCGTCTGATCCATCGAGGCGAGCGCAGTTCCCGCCTGTTCGGCCGCCTTGCCGGCGCGGTCCAGGTTCACGGCCACCGGCCCGTTCGGCGCGATCAGCGCGTCGGCCGAGGCGAGCGCCCGGTTCAGGCGGCGGGTGGTCTCGGGCAGCTGCGCGGTGACGGGCTCGAGCGATCGGGTCAGCGTGGTCACGCCGTCGGCGGCCTGCTGCATGCTCGCCACGGTGGCGCGCAACTGCTCGCGCATCTCGGGCGAGAGCAGCGCGTTGACGCTGCTGGCGGCCACCTCGAACTGCTTGAGCAGCACGTCGCCGCGCTGCTGGAGCTGGTCGAACAGGCTCGGATGCAGCGGGATCTGCGCGACCGCCTTGCTCGAGCTGGGCAGCGGCGCGAGATCGTGGCCGGTGTCGTCGAGCTGCACGAACGCGATGCCCGTCACGCCCTGGAAGCCGAGCGTGCCGAACGTCGAGCGCGTGATCGGCGCGTCGTGGTCGACCAGGATGCGGATCGAGATCTCGCCCGGGTGCGCATGGTCGAAGTGGATCGAGGCGACCTTGCCGACGTCGAGCCCGCGATAGCGCACGTCCGCGTCCGGATACAGGCCGGTGACGTTGGTGCGCGCGACGAGGTCGTACGGGATTCGCACCGTGCGGTCGACGTTGAACCAGAACACGACCGCGACGATCGCGAGCAGCAGGCCGATGGCGAAGAGGCCGGCCCAGAACGCATGTGACTTGTTTTCCATTCGCGATTCCCTCTGTTACAGCTCGACGCTGGACAGCGCCGGTTCGAGTGCGGCCTTCGGCAGCGTCGCGCGCCGCTCCGGCGGCAGCGCCTGCAGCGCGCGGCGGCCGCGCAGCCCGAGAAAGTATTCCTTGATGAACGGATGATCGACGCCGGCCGCCTGCTCGACGGGCGCGGCCACCAGCACCTTGCGGTCGGCGATCACCGCCACCCGGGTGGAGAGCGCCACCATCGTATCGAGATCGTGCGTGATCATCACCACGGTCAGTCCGAGCGTGCGATGCAGCGTGGCGATCAGGTCGACGAACTCGTCCGAGGCGCGCGGGTCGAGCCCCGCCGTCGGCTCGTCGAGGAACAGCAGCTCGGGCTCCAGCGCGATCGCGCGCGCGATGCCGACGCGCTTGACCATCCCGCCCGAAAGCGCCGAGGGCATCTTCGAGGCGTGCTTGCACGGCAGCCCGACCATCTCCAGCTTCAGCATCACGATCTCGTGCAGCAGGTCGGCCGGCACACGGCCCAGCTCGCGCAGCGGCTGCGCGATGTTGTCGAACACCGTCAGCGACGAGAACAGCGCGCCGTGCTGGAACAGCATTCCCGAGCGGCTGCGCATCACGCGCGCGGCGTCGCCGTCGAGCGTGGCGATGTCCTCGCCGAACACGCGCACGGTGCCGGAGGTCGGCCGCTCCAGGCCGAGGATCTGCCGCACCAGCGTGGTCTTGCCCGAGCCCGAGCCGCCCACGATCGAGACGATCTCGCCCTGCCGCACGTCGAAGTCGAGATGCTCGTGGACCACGTTGTGGCCGTAGCGCTTGGTCAGGTCGCGCACCTCGATCACGTAGCCGGGCTCGGCCGCGCCGCCGCCGGGCGCCGCCGTGTGTCTGTGGTCCATCATCCGAGCCCCACGTTCTGGAACAGGATCGCGAACACCGCGTCGGCGAGAATCACCACCGTGATCGACGACACCACCGAGGTGGTGGTGCCCTCGCCCAGGCTCTGCGAATTCGCCTTGATGCGGAAACCGAAGTGGCAGCCCACCAGCGCGATCAGCATGCCGAACACCACCCCCTTGCCGAGCCCGATCCAGAGATTGGCGATCGGGACCACGCCGGGCAGCGAGCGCATGAAGAAGTTGAAATCGATGCCGAGCGCGAACTTCGCGGCGAGCGCACCGCCCGACAGCGCGACGATGTTGGTCCACATCACCAGCAGCGGCATCGCCACGCCGAGCGCCAGCACGCGCGGCAGCACGATGCGCAGCCCGTGCGGGATGCCCATCACGCGCATCGCGTCGAGCTCCTCGGTCACGCGCATCACGCCGATCTGGGCCGTGATCGCCGAGCCCGAGCGTCCCGCCACCAGGATCGCCGAGAGCACCGGGCCGAGCTCGCGGATCACCGACAGCCCGAGGATGTTGACGATGTAGCGGTTCGCGCCGAACTGCTGCAGTTGCTGCGCCGACAGGTAGCTGAGCACGATGCCGATCAGGAATGCCACCAGCGCCGTGATCGGCAGCGCCTTGGCGCCGGCGTTGTAGACGTTGGCGGAGATCTCGGTCCACGGCATCGTCTTCGGGCGCCGCGCGATCGCGCCGAGATCGAGGATCACGCGGCCGAACATGGCCACGCCGCCGAACAGGTGCTCGCCGAACTGGAACATCGCGAGGCCGAGCCGCGTGACGGGATCGTGGCGCACCACCGGCTCGGGCGCCTCGCGCGCCTCGTCGAGCCGCTCGATGCGCTCGAACACGATGCGCTGGTTGTCGGTCAGCACGACGCCGTCCGGCAGCCGGTGGCCCCAGACGCGCCAGAGCGCCTGGCCGCCCACGTGGTCGAGCCGCTCGATCGCCGAGAGGTCCCAGCGCCGCGCCGGGCCGTCGGCCGCGGCCGGCTCGCGCGAACGGCGGCCGCGCGCCACCTGGCCGCGCGCGAGCTTCTCGGCGCGCCGGACCACCACGCCGCGGTCGCGCGCGAGCGCGAGCGCCGTCCACTGCCCCGACAGGCGCACGATCTTGCCGCCGTCGACGCGATCGACCGACAGGCCGGGAGGTGTCTGGAAATCCAAGGGACGATACTTGCGAAAAATTTGATACGGGCATTGTATCGAACCCCATCTGGCCGCGCGCCCGGCGTGAGCCACGAGAAAACCCGCGGCCATCCGCGGCGAGCTTTCAGCAGGCTGTCGCGGCGGCTGTCGATCCGGCCGCCGGCGCCGCGCCCGGTACGCAACAGGCGCAAGGCGCCCCGCTCCGATTCGCGCCCCGCCGCTCGGAGCACGGTGCCCGCGCGCGCGCCCGGCGCCGCGCATCGGGTACGCGCCGCGTCCACCGCCACGGCGCGTGCCCGCCGCGGCGCCGCGGCGGCGAACCGGGCCGCCGGCCCGGCCACCCCGGCCGGCCGCCCCGAGGCACGCGCAATCGCTCCGGCCCCGCCGCGCCGGCTCTCGTACAATAGCCGCCATGAACGTCTCACCGCCCCTGTCCGACGCCGCGCGAATCGATCCGACGCGCGCCCGCTCGCTGCCCGCCAGCGCGCCCGAGCCCTGGCCGCTCGACATCGTCGAGGCGACCGGCTCGACCAACGCCGACCTCGCCGCCCATCTGAAGACGCTGCCGCGCACGCGCAACGCCCTGCCGCGGCCGATCGTGCGCGTCGCCTACGAGCAGACCGCCGGGCGCGGCCGCCAGGGCCGCCCGTGGTTCGCGCAGCCCGGCAACGCGCTGCTGTGCTCGGTCGGCTGCGTGCTGCCGCGCCCGGTGGACGCGCTCGCCGGCCTGAGCCTCGCGGTCGGCGTCGCGCTCGCCGAGGGGCTGGCCGCGCTGCCGCTCGCGCGCGGCCAGCGGGTACGGCTCAAATGGCCGAACGACCTGCTGCTGGTGGACGGCGACCTGCCGGTGGGCAAGCTCGGCGGGATTCTCGTCGAGACGGTCTGGAACACCGCCGACGCGAGCGCGCTCGTGATCGGCTTCGGCATCAACGTGCGCGGCGCGGAGGCGGTGGCCGCCGAGGTCGCGGCGCTGCGCGAGCGCAACGCCGCGCTGGCGGGCGCGCTGCCGCCCGCCGCGCTGTCGTCGGCCTGTGCGAGCGCGAACCTCACCGATACGCTGGCCGCCGTGCTCGATCCGCTCGCCACCGCGCTCGAACGCTTCGCCACCGGCGGCCTCGCGCCGTTCGCGCCGCGCTGGGCCGCGCTGCACGCGCACGCGGGCCGCGAGGTGGTACTGCTCGAACAGGGTCGGGAAGTGGCGCGCGGCGTCGCGGCCGGCATCGACGACAGCGGCCAGCTGCTGCTCGACACGGCCGACGGCCGGCGCGCGATCGCGGCCGGCGACGTCTCGCTGCGCGAAACCGGATCCGCGCCATGACGGCGGCACCTCTCGCGCTGCTGGTGGACGCGGGCAACAGCCGGATCAAGTGGGCGCTCGCCGGTGCCGACGGCACGCTCGTCGAGAGCACGGCGGCCGGCAGCGGCGCGGTGGAGCCGGCGCCCGGCCATGCGCCGGCCGGCAGCGAGGCGGCGATTCCCGCCTGGCCCGGCCGGGCCGCGCCGCATCATGCCTGGATCTCGAACGTGGCGGGCGCCGAGGTCGGCTCGCGCATCGACGCGCTGATCGACGCGCGCTGGCCGGGGCTGCCGCGCACGCTGGTGACGGCCCGCGCCGAACAGTGCGGCGTGAGCAACGGCTACACCACGCCCGCGCAGCTCGGCAGCGATCGCTGGTGCGGGCTGATCGGCGCGCGCGCCGCGTATCCGGGCGAGGCGCTGCTGATCGCGACGTTCGGCACGGCCACCACGCTCGAATCGCTGAGCGCCGACGGCCGCTTCGCCGGCGGCCTGATCGCGCCGGGCTGGGCCATGATGATGCGCGCGCTCGGCACGCACACGGCGCAACTGCCGACGCTCACCACCGGCACGGCGATGCGGCTCGTCGGCGAGCTCGACGACGCGTCGGGCCGCGTGCCGTTCGCGCTCGACACGGCCCATTCGCTGTCGGCCGGCTGCCTGCAAGCGCAGGTGGGGCTGATCGAGCGCGCCTGGCGCGACCTGACGGCGGGCGGCCGCGCGGTACGGCTGCTGCTGTCGGGCGGCGCCGCCGACGCCGTGGCGCACGCCTTGACGGTGCCCCATACGCGGCATGATTCGCTGGTGCTGTCGGGGCTGGCGCGGATCGCGCGCGACGGCGCCGGCCAATGAGGTCACAATCGGGGCCATGCCGGCACACCGCCGGCCGGCCGGACTGATTATCGAGGGAGAGCTTCGACGATGATGCTACGTTGGTTGATCGCGATCTTGCTGGTGGCCAACCTCGTCGCGCTGGCCGCGATCGAGGGGCTGTTCGGGCCGCCGCCCGCGGCCGGTGCGCGCGAACCCGCGCATCTCGCCCAGCAGGTGCGCCCGGAAGCGCTGCGCGTGAGCGCGGCGGCGCAGGCGGCCGAAACACCGGTGGTGGGCGGCCCGATCACCTCGCCGGCGATCGAGGTGCAGCCGCTCGGCGCGTCGGCGCCGAACGCGGCGTCGGGCTCCGGGCCGGCCTCGGAGGCCGCGGGCGCGTCGGGGGCGGCGGCACCCGCCCCGGCGCCGGCATCGAGTGCGCCGGCATCGGGTGCGGCGCCCGGCGCCGCAGCGCCCCCGGCCGCCACGTCCGCTCCCGCGGCGCCGGCGGCTGGCTCGGCACCGGCCGCCGCCCACGCCGCGAAGCTCGACGGCGCCGCCCCGCTGGTGGCCGCCGCGGCCCTCGCGCCGGTGGCGCTGGTCGAGGGCCGGTCGCGCCGCGCGGCCGCCAAGGCGCGCGCCAAGCCCAAGCCGCGCACCGCAGCGCCGCGCCACAAGGCGTCGCGCGCCTGAACCGGCGCGCCGGGGCTCAGCCCTGGTGGGCGCGCACCTTCTTCAGAAGCGCCGTGGTCGAGCGCTCGAACTCGAACGGAATCGCCAGCGCCTTGCCGCCCCAGCCGCGCACGAGCGCCGCTTCGGGCAGCGCGTCCATGTCGTAGTCACCGCCCTTGACCAGGATGTCGGGGCGCACCGCCTCAATCAGCGCCACCGGCGTCTGCTCCTCGAAACCGACCACCCAGTCGACGCATTCCAGCGCCGCGAGCAGCGCCATGCGATCCTCCTGGCGATTGATCGGCCGGTCGTCGCCCTTGCCGAGCAGGCGCACCGAGGCGTCGCTGTTGACGGCGACGATCAGGCAGGCGCCGAGCGCGCGTGCGTCGGCCAGGTAGGTGACGTGGCCGCGATGCAGGATGTCGAACACACCGTTCGTGAACACCACGGGTGACGGCAGGGTCGGGCGCAGCGCGGCGAGCGCGTCGCGGCGGATGAATTTACGTTCGAAGGCGGCGGGCATCGGCATGGACTCCGGTCGAAAGGTCGGCGCGGGAAGCGGCAGGCGCCGAGCGGCTCGCCGGGCTGCCCGGCGGCCACGGGGTGGCGGGTTCGGCCACCGCGCCGCGCAATCGAGGCGAAAACGCGGCGGCATGGCGGCGCGGCGGCGGCACAGCGCGCGCGCCGGCGCGCCATAAAAAAAAGCCCGCTGAACGTCGGCGGGCTGGCGTCACGGCAGCGCGCCGTGTCAGGCGGGCTGGGCCGCACCGCCCTCCTGCGCCTGCAGCCGCGTCGTCACTTCCTTGCGGTAGCGGTTCAGTTCCTGGGCGGTCGCGAAGGTGCGCTCGAACAGGATCGACAGGTTGTGCAGGATGCGGTCGACGACCTTCTTCTCCCACTCGCCGTCGAAGCGGATCTGCTCGTCGAGCCAGCGCTCGAGCCACTCGGGATCGGGCAGCCGCGACTGCACGGTGTCGCGCGGGAACAGCGCCTGGTTCACGTGCAGGTTGGTCGGGTGCAGCGGCTTCTCGGTGCGGCGCGCCGAGGCCATCAGCACGCCGATCTTCGCGAACGCCGAGCGCGCGGCGTCGCCGCAGTTGACGAGCGCCTTCTTCATATAGCGCAGGTAGGCGCCGCCGTGGCGGGCCTCGTCGCGTGAGATCGTCTCGTAGATGTGCTTGATGACGGGCTCGGTATGCCACTCGGCGGCACGGCGATACCAGTGGTTCAGGCGGATCTCGCCGCAGAAGTGCAGCATCAGCGTCTCGAGCGGCGGCGCCGGATCGAACTCGAAGCGCACCGCGTGCAACTCCTCCTCGGTCGGCATCATCTCCGGCTTGAAGCGGCGCAGGTATTCCATCAGGACCAGCGAATGCTTCTGCTCCTCGAAGAACCAGACGCTCATGAACGCCGAGAAATCGCTGTCGTGGTGGTTGTCGCGCAGGAACATCTCCGTCGCGGGCAACGCCGACCACTCGGTGATCGCGTTCATCTTGATCGTCGTCGCCTGTTCGTCCGTCAGCAGCGACGCGTCGAACTTGTCCCAAGGGATGTCCTTCTCCATGTCCCAACGGACGGCTTCGAGCGATTTGTAGAGTTCCGGATAAAGCATGGTGTTCATGGTCCCACCCCTGTTCTGCGCATTGCGACTGCTAAACGTGACTGTTGCGTCGAACGCCCACAATAAGGGCGCCGACCTGACGAACCAGTAATTTTACGCGCTAAACCACACGCTGGATGCACCTGCGCCTCGACGCTCCTGCCGCGAACGCGCAACCGCTTGTGGGGCGGGCACGCGCGACGCTCGATCTGGCCGAGCCCGGCGCCTGCCCTGCTTTGAGAGATAGGCCGGCTCGAGGCCGGCTGTCGTTACGAGGCCGTGCGCGCGAGCGTCGGGCACGCATCGCGCCGCCAGCACCCGTCCTGGATGTTTTCGGCGTCGGCGATGATAGCACGCACCGATGACCGATCCGCGACACGAACACGACGGAATGCGGCAAATCGTCGCACATAAAACAACGCCGCCGCGCTGCGCCGCAGCATACGGCGCGCAGCCGGCCCGGCTCAGCGCCGGCCGCCGCGTTCGCCTGGCGAACCGGCCGATGGGCAAACGGGTGCCGCCGCGGCGCCCCACGTACCGGCGGCGGCCGGCGGCCCCTGCGCCGCCGCCGGCGGGCCGCCGCCCGGGCTCGCCGAGGCGATCCAGGCCGCCAGCGTCTCGCGCTGCCGCAGCGCGTCGGCACGGCCGAGCGCGATCAGCTCGCGGGTGAACTCGGCCTCGAACAGCAGATAGCTGGCAAACGAGGCCCCGGCCGGCTGGTTGCCGCCGATCGCGCCGAGCAGCCCGCGCACCGTCAACGGCAGCCGCCGCAGGTGCTTGGCGGCGATCAGCTCGATGCGCTCGGACGGCGCGATCGCGAGCACGTCGACGTGACGCCAGCCGCTCTCGGGCTCGATCTGGCGCGGCAGATGCTCGACCACGCGGTTGACGTGCTCGATGCGCTCGATGTCGGTGCCGATCGAATCGAGGAACACGCTCGCGAGCACCTGCTGGCCGATCTGCGCGAGCGACGGATAGCCGAGCGCGTGGCCGTTGGCGGCCGGCACCTCGGGGCGCGCGGCCGCCGCGCCGATCACGACGATCCGGTCGCCGCCGAAATGGATCGCCGGCGAGAGCGGCGCGATCTGGCGGATCGAGCCGTCGCCGAAATACTCGATGCGCCCGTCGATCACGAGCGGCACGGCCGGGAACACGAACGGAATCGCCGACGAGGCGAGCAGGTGCGCGGCCGACAGATCGACCATGCGGGCCGTGCGCTGCGCGCGCCGCCATGCGTGGATCGGCTCGCTGCCGGCGTAGAACGTCAGGTGGCGCCCGCTCGTGTAGCTGAGCGCGGTGACCGACAGCGCGTGCAGCCGGCGCGCGCCGAGCATCCGGCCGATCCGGTGGAAATCGAGCTCGCGCCGCAGCAGGTCGGCCAGCGGCGCGTTGTCCAACAGCCCGCGCGGCGCGCGGCGCGCCGCCCAGCCGATGCTCATCGCGGCCAGCCAGCGCGCGCCCGCGCCCGCCACGCCGAGCCAGTCGGTGCGGTAGATCATCTCGGCGCGCAGGTGCTCCCAGAACGACAGCAGGCGTGCCGCGCCGCGCGCGAAATCGTCGGCGTGGCTGGCGATCGCGGCCGCGTTGATCGCGCCCGCCGAGGAGCCGCAGACGATCGCGAACGGCAGTTCGCGGCGCGCCGGCTGCACCTGGTGCGCGATCTCGGCCAGCGCCTGCAGCACGCCGGCCTGATAGGCGGCGCGCGCGCCGCCTCCCATCAGAACGAGCGCGAGCCGCACGGCAGCCTCAGAGGGTGGGAACGGCGCGCATCACGGGCCGCGCTTGCGCGCCGCCTTCGCGGCCGGCGGCGGCGCCGGGTCCGGCGGCGGCGCCGGGTCCGGCGCCGCGTCGGGGGCCTCCCCGGACGCCCCGGTGCGCGGCGCGCGCGGCTTCGGCGGCGCCGCGCGGCGCGTGGCCGGCTTGCGCGCGCGCGGCGGCTCGGCCGCCGGGGCCGGCTTCGGTTCGCCGGCCCCGGCAGCGGCAGCGGGCTGCGTCATCGCGAAATTGGCAAGCTGGCTGAACTGCGACTGCAGCAGGTTCCACCAGCCGGCCGGATCGAATGCCTCGGCGCCCGTCGGCGGTACCCCGGCACCAGGCGCCGGGCCCGAGTCGGCGGCGCCGGCATTGCCGGAGGCGGGGCCGGCCTTGGCCGCCTCGCCGGCCGCACCTGCCGCCCGGCCCGCTTCGGGCGACGCCGGCGCCGCCGCGCCGAACGGCGAGGCCCCGAACGGCGACGCGAACGGCGAGGCCGGCGCGGCGGTGCGCTTGGCCTCGGCGCCGGATGCGACGGCCGCCTCGGCGGCGGCCATCGACTCCTGCGCGAGCGCGCCGAACGCACGCAGCGTGGCGAGCGTGGCGCGCTGCACCTCGAGCGCCTGGATCGCCGATTGCAGCATGCCGAGATTGAGCTTCAGCCATTGCTCGACGGCGCGCAGGTCGGTGATGCGCTTGTCGAGTTCCTCGACGCTCGCGAGCGGCGCCATCATGTCCGACATCGCCGACAGCGACGGCGGCAGTCCCTGGCCGGGCACCGCGCCCATGCCGGCGCCGAACGGCGAGAGACGCATCATGTCCCACATCCGGTCGAGCATGTCGGACGGCTTGAAGCCTGCGAAGCCGGGGAACGGGTTGGAGCCGGGCGTATCGGTCATGCGGCAATCCTTCGTGACGGGTTCGATTGGGCGGGCGTCGGGCGACGGCGCATGATTCGATCATAGCGCGCGGGCGCGATGCGCGAACGGGAAACGCGGCCCCGCGGCGCCGGCGCGCGAGGCGGGCGGTCTCGCGCGCGCCCCCGCCGGCGCCCGGCGATGCGGCCGAGGGCGCATGGGCGGCGGATAGCGGGCGCGGGATGCCGGCGAGCGGCGCGGCGGCCGGCAGCCTCCGCGCCCCGCGGCCGCGCCCTCACGGCTTGCCGGCCGCGCCGTCGAAGTCGGGCGCGCGCCGCGCGCGCAGCGAGTCGATGCCCTCGCGCACGTCCGGACCCGAGAAGCCCATGAATTCGAGCGCGAGCGACGCGTCGAAGGTCGGCCCGGCCATGCGCAGCCAGTTGTTGAGCGCGTACTTGGTCCAGCGAATCGCGCTCTGCGAACCGTGCGCGAGCCGCTCGGCCAGCTCCAGCGCCTTCGGCAGCAGCTCGGCCGCGTCGACGGCCAGCGACACGAGCCCGATGCGCTCGGCCTGCGCCCCGCTCACCGGCTCGCAGAGCAGCAGGTGATACTTGGCCTTCGCCATGCCGCACAACAGCGGCCAGACGATCGCGGCGTGGTCGCCGGCCGCCACCCCGAGCCGCGTATGGCCGTCGATGATGCGCGCGTCGTTCGCGGCGATCGACACGTCGGCCAGCAGCCCGGCCACCAGCCCCGCGCCCACCGCCGGCCCGTGCATCGCCGAGACGATCGGCTTGCCGCAGTTGATCACGTTGTAGACGAGGTCGCGCGCCTCGTGCCAGACGCGCGTGCGCACCGCGAAATCGTCGGCCATCTGCTCGACGAGAGCGAGATCGCCGCCCGCCGAGAAGCCCTTGCCCTCGCCGCGGATCAGCGCGACGCGCACCTCGGGATCGCGGTCGAGGTCGCGCCAGATTTCGGCGAGCTCGCGGTGCATGCGCGCGTCGGCGGTGGCGAGGCCGCTGCGGTTGGCGCCCTCGCCGCTCATCACGATCTCGAGGATGCCGTGCGGCAGGCGCCGCAGCCGCAGCGCCTGGTAGCCGGCGTAGGCATCGGGTTGGCTCATGTCTCGCTCCCTGTCAGGGTCATGATGGTGTCGTGCGGGTGCCTCGGCAGCGGCGCCGCGCGTGTTCAGGACGCCGCCTCGAGCGGCGCGACGGCTTGCTCGATCGCGCCGAAGATAGACTTGCCGGCCGCGTCGAGCATCTCGATCCTCACGCGGTCGCCGTAGCGCATGAATTCGGTGGCGGGCGCGCCGTGCTCGATGGTTTCGAGGCAGCGCTTCTCGGCGATGCAGCAGTAGCCGCGCGTGGCGTCGCGGTTCGACACCGTGCCCGAGCCGACGATCGTGCCGGCGCGCAGGTTGCGCGTCTTGGCCGCATGCGCGATCAGCTGTCCGAAATGGAACGTCATGTCGGTGCCGGCGTCGGGCTGGCCGACCCGCTTGCCGTTCCAATGCACCAGCATCGGCCGCGCGAGGCGCCCGCCGCGCCAGCTCTCGCCGAGCTCGTCGGTGGTGACGGCCAGTGGCGAGAACGCCGTGGCCGGCTTGCTCTGGAAGAAGCCGAAGCCCTTCGCCAGCTCGGCCGGAATCAGGTTGCGCAGCGACACGTCGTTGGCCAGCATCACGAGCCGCACCGCCTTCAGCGCGTCGTCGGGCGCGGTGCCCATCGGCACGTCGCCGGTCACCACCGCCACCTCGGCCTCGAAATCGATCCCCCATGCCTCGGAGGCGCAGACGATGTCATCGCGCGGCCCGAGGAAATCGTCGCTGCCGCCCTGGTACATCAGCGGATCGGTGGCCAGCTCGGGCGGCAGTTCGGCGCCGCGCGCCCGGCGCACCAGCTCGACGTGGTTCAGGTACGCCGAGGCATCGGCCCACTGGAACGCGCGCGGCAGCGGCGCCATGCAGTCGGCCGCCTCGAACGCGAACGCGCGACGCGCGCGGCCGTGGTTGAGCGCGTCGTAGAGCTCGCGAAGCTGCGGCGCATGGAATGTCCAGTCATCGAGCGCGCGCTGCAGCGTCGGCGCAACCGTGTCGGCGATCGCCGCCGTCTGCAGGTCGCGCGACACGACGATCAGTTGGCCGTCGCGGGTGCCGTCCTTCAGCGAAGCAAGTTTCATGGAGCTGGATACCGTGTAGTGACGAGGGAGGGAAACTATTCTACGATGGTGAATCCGCGCGGCGAAGCCCGCGCCTCGCCGCCGGGCCGCTTCGCCCGCTCCAGCGTTCGCCGTCTTTCGCTTGCCGCTCCCTTTCGCATCGCACGCCTGCCCGCCCATGTCCGACACCGAACCCGACGAGCCCGCCGACGACGGCGCCGAGGAAAAAGTGCGCTCCGGCATCCAGTCGATCGAGGTCGGCTTCCGGCTGCTCGACGTGCTGACCCAGGAGCCGCGCGCGATGATGCTGCGCGACCTCGCGCATCGCGCGCAGATGAGCCCCGCCAAGGCGCACCGTTATCTGGTCAGCTTCCAGCGGCTCGGCGTGGTCGCGCAGGACCCCGTCTCGGGCCGCTACGAACTCGGCGGCTTCGCGCTGCAGATGGGGCTCGCGCGGCTCGCGCGGGTGGACGGCGTGAAGCTCGCGCGGCTCGCGCTGAGCACGCTGCGCGACCAGCTCGACCTGACCGTCGGCATCGCCGTGTGGGGCAACCACGGGCCGACCATCGTCCACTGGATGGAGTCGAGCCACCCGGCCCGCGCGTCGCTGAAGCTCGGCGACGTGATGCCCCTGCTCGGCTCCGCCACCGGCCTGCTGTTCGCCGCCTACCTGCCGCGCGGCAAGACCGCCGCGCTGCTCGAACGCGAGCTCGCCGACGCGCGCCGCGCGCCGCATCACCACGGCCCGCGCACGCGCGAGGCGCTCGAGGCATGCCTGGCCGAGGTGCGCGAGCACGGCGCCGCGCGCGTCGAGGGCATGCTGCTGCCCACCATCCACGCGTTCTGCATGCCCGTGTTCGATTCGCTCGGCGAGCTCTCGCTCGGCCTCGTCGCGCTCGGCCAGGAGGGCGTGTTCGATATCGCCTGGGGCGGCAAGGTCGATCTCGCGCTGCGCGAGTGCGCCGCGACGCTGTCCTATCAGATCGGCTACGACCCGGCGCGCGAAGCCTGACGCCGCGCCACGTCGCGCGGCGCGAACGATCGCGGCGCGCGGCTGTCCGACTGGTCCGTCCCGCCGCGCCGTATCCGGCCGAAGCGCGGACCCGAAGCGCAACCCGGCCCCCGAGCCAGGCTTGCCCCGCGCCGTCGCGGCGCGCCGGCCCCTCGCCCGAGCCGTCGCCACGAGCCACCTTATCGCCTTCATGCCCCGCTGACCGATGCCGCCGCCCTCGCTCCCCGAATCGTCACGCGCCTCGCCGCGCCGCCTGCTGCGCATCGCGCTGACGCTCGCGGTCGTGCTGCTCCTGCACGGTCTCGTGGCGCTGTGGTTCGCCGGCTATCGCGCACCCGCGAATCCGCCGCCGACCGACACGCCGGTGCAGGTCGAACTGCTCAAGCCGCAGCCGATCGAGCGCGCGCCCGCGCCGCGCCCGCCGCAGCCGCGCCCCACGCCCAGCCAGCGGCCGTCCCCGGCGCCGGCGCCCGAGCGCAGCCCGGTGCTGGCCGCGACGCAGCCGGCGCCGGTGGCGACGCCTCCCGCCACCTCGTCCACCTCGCCCGCCGCTGCCGCCACCGCCGACTCCTCGGCCGCGGCCAACCCTGCCGCCGCTCACGCGGTGCCGGCCTCCGCGCCCACGCCGGGCGTGAAGTTCGTGCCGCCGCCCTCGGGCGACCTGCACTACGGTGCGTACTTCAACGGCAACCTGAACGGCACCGCCACGATCCACTGGATCACGGACGGGCACCGCTACCGGCTCGCGATCGCCATTCCGGTGCCGTTCGTCGGGCCTTACACCTACGAGAGCCGCGGCCGCATCGACGACTTCGGGATCGCGCCCGACCGCTACACCGAGCAGCGCGGCCGGCGTCCCGCCGACATCGCGATCTTCAACCGCGACACGAAGCAGATCGTGTTCACGAAGACGCCGAATTCGATCGCGCTGCCCGACGGCGCGCAGGACCGCTTCAGCCTGCTGATGCAGTTGTCGGGGCTCGTGCACGGCGCGCCCGACACCTATCGGCCGGGCGTGGCGCGCGAGTTCCTGGTGGTCGACAACGACAGCGGCGAAACCTGGCCGATCGTCACGATCGGCGACGAATCGATCCGCACCGACGCCGGTCCGCTGCAGGCCCGTCACTTCCGCCGCCTGCCGCGCCGGGCCGGCGACGCGCGCCGCATCGACATCTGGCTCGCGCCGTCGCTCGACTGGCTGCCGGTGCGGCTCGTGCAGACCGAGCCCAACGGCTCGGAGATCGAATTGCTCTGGCAAGGGCGTTCTGCAGCAACCGCGCAGCTCGGCTACGATGAAAGTACCGCGCCCGACGCTTCGACGGCTTCGACGGCTTCGACGGCTTCGACGGCTTCGACGGCTTCGACGGCTTCGACGGCTTCGGCGGCTTCGGAAGCTTCGGCAGCTTCGGCAGCTTCGGCAGCTTCGGCAGCTTCGGCAGCTTCGGCAGCTTCAACGGCTTCGGCAGCCGTGCCCGACGCACCGCCCCCGCCCGCCTCCGGCACCGGCGCGCCGCCGCAAGCGGCCCCGGCCAAGCGGTAATAATGACCGATCAGCCTGGACCGGCCGGGTCGGGGCCGGCAGTTCGCCGGTAAACTTGCGTCACAGTGTTGACAATGTTTGACAACCTGATCTGTACAGTGGAGGAAAATCGGAACCGTTTCCGCCAACACGGTCTCTAACGGAAGCGCCCTAGCCTCGCGGGCGTGCAGCGCCAACCCCTTGAAACCGGCCGGGGCCGCCCCACCTTCGGTGCATTCGGCCTGACAGCCACAGCAAAGAGGAGTGCCGCCATGCAAATGATCTACAACAGCCCCAACTACTGCGTCGTCGAATTCGCGCCGCAGCTCGGCCATCACGCGATGAATTCCGGTGGCTATGAAATCGTGGACAAGAACTCCCAGCGCGAGATCTTCATCGACGGGCAAATGGCTGCACGCTTTCGCGAACACGTCAAGCAGTTGATCGAGGAGGAGCCGTCGCTCGACGAGGTCGACGAGTTCCTCGGCCAGTTCGACAGCCTGATGATGCATCCGGTGGTTCTGCACTGAGGCCGCACGCGCGCCGCCGCCCACGCGGCGCGCGCCCCGGCTGGCCGGCCGGGCGGCCGCACTTCCCGCCCCGCCGCGCGCACGCCGCGTTCCCGCCCCCGCCCGGCCCGCCGCGCGGGGGTTTTCGTTGGCGGGCACCCGACGTGCTCGTCCGGCAACCGCTACAATGTGGCTTTCCGCCATTGCCGTTGCTCAGCCATGTCGTCATCCCCGTCCGTCCGCCCTGCCCTTGCCGCGTCGTACACGCGCGGCGCCGACCTGCCCGCGCTGCTCGAGCGCAGGATCCTGATCCTCGACGGCGCGATGGGCACGATGATCCAGCGCTACAAGTTCGACGAGGCCGCCTATCGCGGCGCACGCTTCGCCGACTTCCCGCGCGACATCAAGGGCAACAACGAGCTGCTGTCGCTGACCCAGCCCGACACGATCCGCGAGATCCACGACCAGTACTTCGCGGCGGGCGCCGACATCGTCGAGACCAACACCTTCGGCGCGACCGCCATCGCCCAGGCCGACTACGGGATGGAGCACCTGGTGGCCGAGATGAACCTCGCATCGGCGAAGCTCGCGCGCGAGTCGGCGCAGCAATACTCGACGCCGGACAAGCCGCGCTTCGTGGCCGGCGCGATCGGACCGACGCCGAAGACGGCCAGCATCTCGCCCGACGTCAACGACCCGGGCGCGCGCAACGTCACCTATGACGAACTGCGCGATTCGTATTACGAACAGGCGAAGGCGCTGCTCGACGGCGGCGTGGACCTGTTCCTGGTCGAGACGATCTTCGACACGCTGAACGCGAAGGCCGCGCTGTTCGCGCTCGACCAGCTGTTCGAGGACACCGGCGAGCGCCTGCCGATCATGATCTCGGGCACCGTGACCGACGCGTCGGGCCGCATCCTCTCGGGCCAGACCGTCGAGGCGTTCTGGAATTCGCTGCGCCACGCACGCCCGCTCACCTTCGGCCTGAACTGCGCGCTCGGCGCGGCGCTGATGCGCCCGTACATCGCCGAGCTCGCCAAGCTCTGCGACACCTACGTGTCGTGCTACCCGAACGCGGGCCTGCCCAACCCGATGGCCGAGACCGGCTTCGACGAAACGCCCGAGGTCACCTCGGGGCTGCTCAGGGAATTCGCGCAGGCCGGCCTCGTGAACCTCGCCGGCGGCTGCTGCGGCACCACCCCCGAGCACATCGCCGAGATCGCCAAGGCACTGGCCGACGTGAAGCCGCGCCGCTGGCCGTCGCACTACAGCGAAGCCGCCTGATCCACCACGCCGGCCGGCCGCCGCCGCGGGCGCCCCTACCGACACGTCAACGACACACTCCGCCATGACCGATCACACCATGCGCCTTGCCGGCCTCGAGCCGTTCAACGTCACCGAGGGCACGCTCTTCATCAACGTCGGCGAACGCACCAACGTGACCGGTTCGAAGGCCTTCGCCCGCATGATCCTGAACGGCCAGTTCGACGAGGCGCTGGCGGTCGCGCGCCAGCAGGTCGAGAACGGCGCGCAGGTGATCGACATCAACATGGACGAGGCGATGCTCGATTCGAAGGCGGCCATGGTGCGCTTCCTGAACCTGATCGCCTCCGAGCCCGACATCGCGCGCGTGCCGATCATGATCGACTCGTCGAAGTGGGAGGTGATCGAGGCGGGCCTCAAGTGCGTGCAGGGCAAGGCGATCGTCAACTCGATCTCGCTGAAGGAGGGCGAGGCGCAGTTCCGCCATCATGCGCGGCTGATCCGCCGCTACGGCGCGGCGGCGGTGGTGATGGCGTTCGACGAGACCGGCCAGGCCGACACCTTCCAGCGCAAGACCGAGATCTGCGCGCGCTCGTACCGGATGCTGGTGGACGAATGCGGCTTCCCGCCCGAGGACATCATCTTCGATCCGAACATCTTCGCGGTGGCCACCGGCATCGAGGACCACAACAACTACGCGGTCGACTTCATCGAGGCGACGCGCTGGATCAAGCAGAACCTGCCGCACGCGAAGATCAGCGGCGGCGTGTCGAACGTGTCGTTCTCGTTTCGCGGCAACGACCCGGTGCGCGAGGCGATCCACACCGTGTTCCTCTACCACGCGATCCAGGCCGGCATGGACATGGGGATCGTCAACGCGGGCCAGCTCGGCGTCTACGCCGATCTCGACGCGGAACTGCGCGAGCGCGTCGAGGACGTGATCCTGAACCGCCGCGAGGACGCCACCGACCGCCTGCTCGAAGTGGCCGACAAGTTCAAGACCGGCGCCGCGAAGAAGGAGGAGAGCCTCGAGTGGCGCAACCAGCCGGTCGAGAAGCGCCTCGCGCACGCGCTGGTGCACGGCATCACCACCTTCATCGTGGAGGACACGGAGGAGGCGCGCGTGGCGATCGACGCGGCGGGCGGGCGGCCGATCAACGTGATCGAGGGCCCGCTGATGGACGGCATGAACGTGGTCGGCGACCTGTTCGGCCAGGGCAAAATGTTCCTGCCGCAGGTGGTGAAGTCGGCGCGCGTGATGAAGCAGGCGGTCGCCCACCTGATCCCCTTCATCGAGGAGGAGAAGCGCCGCCTGGCCGAGGCCGGCGGCGACGTGCGCGCGAAGGGCAAGATCGTGATCGCGACCGTCAAGGGCGACGTCCACGACATCGGCAAGAACATCGTGTCGGTGGTCCTTCAGTGCAACAACTTCGAAGTGGTCAACATGGGCGTGATGGTGCCGTGCAACGAGATCCTCGCCAAGGCGAAGGTCGAGGGCGCCGACATCATCGGCCTGTCCGGCCTCATCACGCCGAGCCTGGAGGAGATGGCCTACGTGGCCGCCGAGATGCAGCGCGACGACTACTTCCGCGTGAAGAAGATCCCGCTGCTGATCGGCGGTGCCACCACCTCGCGCGTGCATACGGCGGTGAAGATCGCGCCGAACTACGAAGGCCCGGTGGTGTACGTGCCGGACGCCTCGCGCTCGGTGTCGGTGGCCTCCAGCCTGCTGTCGGACGAGGGCGCGACGCGCTACCTCGACGAGCTGAAGGGCGAATACGACCGGATCCGCGACCAGCACGCGAACAAGAAGAAGCAGCCGATGGTCACGCTGGCCGCCGCGCGCGCCAACAAGACGAAGATCGACTGGGCCGGCTACACGCCCGTCAAGCCGAAGTTCATCGGCCGGCGCGTGTTCAAGAACTACGATCTGGCCGAACTCGCGCAGTATATCGACTGGGGCCCGTTCTTCCAGACCTGGGACCTGGCCGGCCCGTATCCGGCGATCCTCAACGACGAGATCGTCGGCGAATCGGCGCGGCGCGTGTTCTCGGACGGCAAGTCGATGCTCTCGCGGCTGATCCAGGGCCGCTGGCTGACCGCCAACGGCGTGGTCTCGCTGCTGCCCGCCAACACGGTGAACGACGACGACATCGAGATCTACACCGACGACACGCGCAGCGAGGTGCTGATGCGCTGGTGCAACCTGCGCCAGCAGAGCGTGCGCCCGGTGGTGGACGGGGTGATGCGGCCGAACCGGTCGCTGGCCGATTTCATCGCCCCGAAGGACTCCGGCGTGGCCGACTACATCGGCATGTTCGCGGTCACGGCGGGGCTAGGCGTGGACGCCAAGGAAAAGCAGTTCGAGGCCGACCACGACGACTACAGCGCGATCATGCTGAAGGCGCTGGCGGACCGCTTCGCCGAGGCCTTCGCCGAGGCCCTGCACGCGCGCGTGCGGCGCGAGCTGTGGGGCTACGCGGCGGGCGAGACGCTCGACAACGACGCGCTGATCGCCGAGAAGTACGTGGGCATCCGCCCGGCGCCCGGTTATCCGGCCTGCCCCGACCACCTCGTCAAGCGCGCGATGTTCGATGCGCTGCGCGCCGACGAGCTCGGCATGAGCGTGACCGAGTCGCTGGCGATGCTGCCGGCCGCGAGCGTGTCGGGCTTCTATATCGCGCATCCGGACAGCACCTATTTCTCGGTCGGCAAGATCGCCGACGACCAGGTGGCCGACTTCGCCGCGCGCATGTCGCTGTCGGACGCCGACGCGCGCCGCGCGCTCGCGCCGCTGCTGTAGGCGCACGCAAACGGCGCGGCGGCCGACAGCATAGTCGCCGTCGGCACAAAAAAAGCCCGCTTCCGGGAAGCGGGCTTTTTCACGGACGGCCGGCGCGCTGCGGCGCCGCGCTCAGAAGCCCCAGTGGACGTCGGCGTTCTGCGCCTTGGCCGCGCGCAGCATGCCGAGGAACGGCGCGACGCGCTGCGCCACGCTCGGCGCGACTTCATGATGCGGGTGGTCGCTCTCGTCCTCGTGGAAGTGACCGCCCTGCTCGGCGCTCGCGCGCCGCGCCTGGTCGGCGACCGCCTCGAGCTTCGCGATCGCGCCATCCAGTTCGTCATGGGTGATGACGCCGCGCTCGCCGAGCTGCTTGCCGACGATGCCCAGCACGTACACCGCGAAATCCTTCAGGACGTCGAGGTCCTGTGCCGCCTTGCTCTTGAACGTAATCATGATCGCCATTTCCTTTCAGCTTGTTGTTGTGCGCGCCGGCATCGGGGCCGGCTGGCGCGGGCCTGTCGGGCGCGCGCCGACGCTTCGCGTCTGAGCGGCATATTAGCACCTGTTAAAATTCGGCGATCCCTGAACCGCGCGCCGCCCGGCGCGCCGCCGGGCCGGCCCGCCAGGGCCGCCGACAACGACCATTTCCGACAGCATGCTGCCTGCCCAAAAACACATTCTCGAAACCCTGCTCGCCGACAGCGTGAAGCAGGTCGTCCAGGCCCTGAAAGGCGAGGCCGACGCCGCCTTCGCGGTGCCCGCCATCACGCTCGAGCGCCCCAAGGCCGCCGCGCACGGCGACGTGGCTTGCAACGTCGCGCTGCAACTGGCCAAGCCGCTCGGCACCAATCCGCGCCAGCTGGCCGAGCAGATCGTGGCGGCCGTCACGGCGCAGCCGGCCGCGGCCGGGCTGGTCGAGGCCGCCGAGATCGCCGGCCCCGGCTTCATCAACCTGCGCCTGACGGCCGGCGCCAAGCAGGCCGTGATCGGCGCGGTGTTCGCCGAGCGCGACGCGTTCGGCCGCTCCGATCGCGACGCCGGGCGCCGCGTGCTGCTCGAATTCGTCTCGGCCAATCCCACCGGCCCGCTGCACGTCGGCCACGGCCGTCAGGCCGCGCTCGGCGACGTGCTCGCCAACGTGCTGGCGAGCCAGGGCTACGCCGTGCATCGCGAGTTCTACTACAACGACGCCGGCGTGCAGATCGGCAACCTCGCGCTGTCCACCCAGGCCCGCGCGCGCGGCCTCAAGCCCGGCGACGCCGCCTGGCCCGAGGCCGCCTACAACGGCGAATACATCGCCGACATCGCGCGCGAGTACCTGGCCGGCGCGACGGTGGCCGCGAGCGACGGCCAACCGGTGACGGGCAAGGGCGACGTGGAGGACCTCGAGGCGATCCGCCGCTTCGCCGTCGCCTACCTGCGCCGCGAGCAGGACACCGACCTGAAGGCGTTCGGCGTGCGGTTCGACCAGTATTACCTGGAATCGTCGCTGTACGAGGAGGGCCGCGTCGAGCGGACCGTGAACGCGCTCGTCGCGGCCGGCATGACCTACGAGCAGGACGGCGCGCTGTGGCTGCGCACCACCGACGAGGGCGACGACAAGGACCGCGTGATGCGCAAGTCCGACGGCACCTATACGTATTTCGTGCCCGACGTCGCCTATCACGTCGCCAAGTGGGAACGCGGCTTCACCAAGGTCATCAACATCCAGGGCTCGGACCACCACGGCACCATCGCGCGCGTGCGCGCGGGCCTGCAGGGCCTGGGCATCGGCATCCCGAAGGGCTATCCCGACTACGTGCTGCACAAGATGGTCACCGTGATGCGCGACGGCCAGGAGGTGAAGATATCCAAGCGCGCCGGCAGCTACGTGACGGTGCGCGACCTGATCGAATGGTCGGGCGGCGCCGCGCCGGGCTCGGAAGCCTCGCCCGATCAACTCGACGAGGCCACCATCACGCGCGGGCGCGATGCGGTGCGCTTCTTCCTGATTTCACGCAAGGCCGACACGGAATTCGTGTTCGATATCGATCTGGCGCTGAAGCAGAACGACGAGAATCCCGTCTACTACGTCCAGTACGCGCATGCCCGCATCTGTTCGGTGATGAACGAGTGGAAGTCGCGCCACGGCGGCGACGAGGCGCGCCTGGCCGGCGCCGACCTCTCGCCGCTCGACAGCCGCGCGGCCATGGCGCTGCTGCAGAAGCTGGCCGAGTACCCGGACATGCTGACGCACGCCGCCGGCGAACTCGCACCGCACGCGGTGGCGTTCTACCTGCGCGAACTCGCGGGCGAGTTTCACTCGTTCTACAATGCGGAGCGCGTTCTCGTCGACGACGAGGCGCAGCGCACCGCGCGCATCGCGCTGCTCGCCGCGACGCGCCAGGTGCTCGCGAACGGCCTCGCGGTGCTCGGCGTGTCGTCGCCGAGCAAGATGTAAGCCGCCGGGCCGGGCATCCGACGGCCGCGCCGCGCGCGCGGCCGCTCCCTGTTTCCCGTTTCACGACTCTTTTAGCAGGTGACTCAAGCAATGGCACAACCGCGCCGCACGTCGAAACCCTCGAAACAAGCCGGAGGAACCTTTCTCGGCATCGTGCTGGGCCTGATCGTCGGCCTCGCGATCGCCGTGGTGGTCGCGCTGTACATCACGCGCGCGCCGTCGCCGTTCGTCTCGAAGGTCGCACCGCCCGCCGACAATGCCAGCGGCGCGAGCCAGCCGCAGCAGTTCGATCCGAACCGCGCGCTGCAGGGCAAGACGCCCGGCCAGCCGGTGCCGCCGCAGGCCGCCCAGCCGGCCCCGCCGAACACCGCGCCGGGCCAGGCCGCCAACCAGACGCAGCCGCCGCTGCTGCCCGAGCCGCAGATCGTCGAGGTGCCGGGCGCGACCCCGCCGGCCGACAGCAACGGCGTGGCCGTCGCGCCGAAGCCGGCCGACAGCACGCCGCCCGCCAAGAAGCCGCAGGCCACCGCCGACAACGCGACCTCGCAGCCGAAGGCCGCGCAGCAGCCGCCGAAGGCCGGCTCGGCCGCCACCGCCGCGAACCCGGCGGCCAAGCCCGGCTCGGCCGCCGCCGCCGCCGACGCGAACAGCGGCTACTTCCTGCAGGTGGGCGCCTACAAGACCGAGGCCGACGCCGAACAGCAGCGCGCGCGGCTCGGCTTCCAGGGCTTCGAGTCGAAGGTGTCCAAGCGCGACCTGAACGGCGTCACCTACTATCGCGTGCGGGTCGGCCCGTTCAACAAGTTCGACGACATGAACTCCGCGCGCCAGCGGCTGTCCGACGCCGGTGTCGATACCGCAGTGATCCGCTTCACGAAGCAATGAGAACCGGCCGGCCGCAGCCGGCCCCTGCAACCGTTCGAAAACCCAACATGAAAAAATTGCTCAGCATGCTGTTCCTCTCCATCGGCCTCGTCGCGGGCGCGGCTCACGCGTCGCCGTCGGCGCCCGTGGCGGGCAAGGAATACGAGGTGATGAAGGCGCCGCAGCCGGTATCGGCGCCGGCCGGCAAGGTCGAGGTCATCGAGTTCTTCTGGTACGGCTGCCCGCACTGCTACGAGTTCGAGCCGACGCTCGAGGCGTGGGTCAAGAAGCAGGGCGACAACATCGTGTTCAAGCGCGTGCCGGTGGCGTTCCGCGAGGATTTCCTGCCGCATTCGTCGATGTATTACGCGCTCCACGCGCTGGGCCTGGCCGAGAAGGACACGCCGGCCGTGTTCAACGCGATCCACAAGGAAAAGAACTACCTGCTGACGCCGCAGGCGCAGGCCGACTTCCTCGCCACGCTGGGCGTGGACAAGCAGAAGTACCTCGCCGTCTACAACTCGTTCAGCGTGCAGGGCGAGGTCAAGCAGGCGAGCGAGATGCTCAAGAGCTACAACATCGACGGCGTGCCGACCATGGTGATCCAGGGCAAGTACAAGACCGGCCCGTCCTACACGAACGGCGTCGACAACACGCCGGCCGTGCTCGACTACCTCGTCAAGCAGGTCAAGGACAAGAAGCTCTGATCGCCCTCTGCCGCTCGCGGACGCCGACATGACCGCTCCCCTAAAGGTCTTCATCACCGGCGCCTCGAGCGGCCTCGGGCTCGCGCTCGCCGAGGCCTACGCCCGGCAGGGCGCGACGCTCGGGCTCGTCGCGCGCCGCGCCGAGCCGCTCGCCGCCTTCGCGCGGCACCACCCCCAGCTTTCCGTCTCGATCCATCCCGCCGACGTGCGCGACGCGGCCGCGCTGCAGCGCGCCGCCGACGCGTTCGTGGCCGCGCACGGCTGGCCCGACGTGGTGATCGCCAACGCCGGCGTGAGCCGCGGCGCGATCACCGGCGAGGGCGACCTCGATGCGTTCCGCGAGATCATGGAGGTCAACTGGTTCGGCATGGTCGCCACCTTCGAGCCGTTCGTGGCCGCGATGCGCGCCGCGCGGCACGGCACGCTGGTGGGCGTGGCGAGCGTGGCCGGGGTGCGCGGGCTGCCCGGCTCGGGCGCCTACAGCGCGTCGAAATCGGCCGCGCTGAAGTATCTGGAGGCGCTGCGCGTCGAACTGCGGCCGGCCGGCGTCGGCGTGGTCACGATCGCGCCGGGCTATATCCGCACGCCGATGACCGAGCACAACCCGTACCGCATGCCGTTCCTGATGGACGCCGACCGCTTTGCCGAACGCGCGGTGCGCGCGATAGCGTCGCAGGACGCGTTTCGCGTGATCCCGTGGCAAATGGGGATCGTCGCGAAGATCCTGCACGTCGCGCCGCGCTGGCTCTACGACCGCGTGTTCGAGAAGGCCCCGCGCAAGCCGCGCGCGCCCGGCACGACGCCCGACTGAGCGGCGCCGCGCGGCGCGCTCGCACCGATCCCGCGGCCCGCGCGCGGGCGCCCGGGCTGCGGCGCCGGTTGCGCCGAGGTCGCGGCCGCCCCGGCCGCGCACGTTCACGCCGCGCGTTTTTTGACGGTATGCTAGTCGGCCGGTGCCGTGGCGAACCCGCCGCCGCACCCCGACCACCGCCCCTGTCCACCCGGGAGATCCCATGCGTTTCACGATGCTCGCCGCCGCGCTCGTCGCCGCCGCCCCTCTCCTTGCCGCCGCGAAGCCGCTGACGGTGTGTACCGAAGCGAGCCCGGACGGCTTCGACGTCGTGCAGTACAACTCGCTCGTCACCACCAACGCGTCCGCCGACGTGATCTTCAATACGCTGGTGTCATACGACGAGGCGACGAAGAAGGTGGTGCCGGCGCTGGCCGACAAGTGGGACGTCAGCGCCGACGGCCGCACCGTCACGTTCCATCTCCGGCCGAACGTCGCGTTCCAGAGCACCGACTACTTCAAGCCCACGCGCGCGCTCGACGCCGACGACGTGGTGTTCAGCTTCTCGCGCATGCTCGACAGCGACAATCCGTGGCACAAGGTGGCCGGCCCGAGCGGCTTCCCGCACGCGCAGTCGATGGGGCTCGTCAAGCTCGTCAAGTCGGTCACCAAGGTGGACCCGCTGACGGTGAGGTTCGAGCTGAACGAGCCGAACGCGACCTTCGTGCCGATCCTGACGATGGGCTTCGCCTCGATCTATTCGGCCGAATACGCGGACCAGCTGCTCAAGGCCGGCAAGCAGGCCGAGCTCAACGCCAGGCCGATCGGCACCGGCCCGTTCGTGCTGAAGCGCTACACCAAGGACGCGCTGATCCGCTACGACGCGAACCCCACCTACTGGGGCACCAAGCCGAAGGTGGACCGGCTGATCTATGCGATCACGCCCGACGCGTCGGTGCGCGCGCAGAAGGTGAGGGCCGGCGAATGCCAGATCGCGCTGTCGCCGAAGCCGCAGGACGTGGCCGCCGCGAAGGCCGACAAGGCCTTGAAAGTGGTGGAGACGCCGGCCTTCATGACCGCGTTCGTCGCACTCAACACCGAGCACAAGCCGCTCGACAATCCCAAGGTGCGCGAGGCGCTCAACCTCGCGTTCGATCGCGCGACCTACCTGAAGGTGGTGTTCGACAACACCGCGACGCCGGCCACCAACCCGTATCCGCCCAACACCTGGAGCTATGCGAAGTCGGTGTCGCCGTATCCGTATGATCCGGCCAAGGCCAAGCGGCTGCTGGCCGAGGCCGGCTTCCCGAACGGCTTCTCGACCACCATCTGGGTGCGCCCCACGGGCAGCGTGCTGAACCCGAACCCGAAGGCCGGCGCCGAGCTGCTGCAGGCCGACTTCGCGAAGATCGGCGTGAAGGCCGAGGTGAAGGTGATGGAATGGGGCGAGCTGATCAAGCGGGCCAAGCTCGGCCAGCACGACATGCTGTTCATGGGCTGGGCCGGCGACAACGGCGATCCGGACAACTACCTGACGCCGCTGTTCAGCTGCAACGCCGTGAAGTCGGGCATCAACTTCTCGCGCTTCTGCGACGCGCAGCTCGACCAGCTGATCGCCGAGGGCAAGGAAACCGCCGACCAGGCCAAGCGCAGCAAGGCCTATGAAGCCGCGCAGCAGATCATCCACGACCAGGCGCTGTGGATTCCGCTCGGCTACCCGACCGCGTCGGCCATCACGCGGCCGAACGTGCACGGCTATCAGGTCAGCCCGTTCGGCCGCCAGCACTTCACCGAGGTGTCGGTGCAGTAACGGCCGCCGGCGGTCGCCGGCCGAGCGCCGCACGCGTGTGCGGCGCTCGGCCGGCCCGCGGTTCAGCCCGCGCCCCGCTTGGCGGGCCGGAACCGGAACACGCCGTCGGCCCCGGTCTCGCGCACCAGCTCGCCCGCCAGCCACAGCAGATGCAGGTGCGCGATCGCCTCGCCGAGCGCGAAGCTCAGCTGATGCACGTCCAGCTCGCGGCGGCGGAACATCACCGGCACCACGTCGGCGGCGCTCGCCGGCTGCTCGGCGCAGAGCGCGCGAACCTCGTCGAGGCGCGCGGCATGATGCTCGCGCAGCTGCGCGACGCGCGTGCGCAGGCCGCGAAACGGCCTGCCGTGCGACGGCAGCACCAGCGTGTCGGCCGCCATCGGCTCGTAGCGCGCGAGCGAATCGAGGTAGAGCGCGAGCGGATTGCCTTCCGGCTCGAGGTCGAACACCGAGACGTTGGTCGAGATACGCGGCAGCACCATGTCCCCGGAGATCAGCAGCCGCTCGTCGGCGCAGTGCAGCGCGGCGTGCTCGGGCGAGTGCCCGAAGCCCGTCACCACCTGCCAGCGGCGCGAGCCGATGGTCAGCGTGTCGCCGTCGCGCAGCCGGCGGTAGCGCGGCGCCACGGCCGGCACCAGCTCCGCGTAGTAGCGAGTGCGGCGGCGCAGCTCGCCGAGCTTGGCCTCGTCGGTCAGGCCGTGCCGCGCGAAATGCTCGGCCGCCGCGTGGCCGCCCGCGTTCGAGCCGTTGCCCGAGGCCATCACGTTGCCGAACAGGTATTCGCCGAGCGTCATCCAGAGCCGCACCTGCCAGCGCCCGCGCGCGCCGCCCTCGCAGATCCAGTTCGCGAGCCCGAAGTGGTCGGGATGGCAGTGCGTGACGATCACGCGCAGCACCGGCAGGCCGTCCAGGTGCGTGTCGAAGATGTGTTCCCAGTGGCGGCGGATCTGGTCCGAGGCGATCCCGCAGTCCACCACGGTCCAGCCCGGCTGGCCGTCGAGTTCGTCGCGCAGCAGCCAGAGATTGATGTGGTCGAGCGAGAACGGCAGCGGCATGCGCAGCCACCGTATGCCGGGCGCCACCTCCAGGTACTCGCCCGGCTCGGGCAGCGTGTCGGCGAACGGATAGTCGAGTTGCTGTTCCAGTGCGTTCATGTCGTCTCGTGTCGTGCGCCGGCGGGGACGGCGGAGGGAATCGTCGCCCGATTCTAGCGCGTGCGGCGCGCGGCCGGCCCCGGGCCGCGCGGGACGAGCCGCGAGCGGCTGCCGCTTGGGCTGCTCGGCCCGCCGCGGCCGCAAAAAAAGTTCGCCGCGCGATCGCCCGCGAACCGCGCCGCTTGCCGGCAATTGCGCGATTCGTCGGCCAATCTCGGCGATCGGCCGGCCCCGGCCCCGCGCGGCCGGGCGCCAGGGCCGCGGCAACCAGCGCGGGTGACGGTAAAATGGCGGCTCGCCCCAGCCACGAGCCCGGACGGACCATGCACCACTTTCCCAAGCTGCTCTCCTCGCAGATCGGTTTCGACGTCGCCCGGACGATGCTGGACGGGTTCGATCGCCATTACCGGGTGTTTCGCGACGCGGCCGTCGAGGCGAAGGCCCGGTTCGAGGCGGCAGACTGGCACGGGCTGCAGCGGCTCGCGCGCGAGCGCATCACGTCCTACGACGAGCGCGTGCGCGAATGCGTCGAGCAGCTGCAGGACGAATACGACGCCGAGCGCATCGACGACGAGGTCTGGCAGCAGATCAAGCTGCACTACATCGGGCTGCTGACCACCCACCTGCAGCCCGAATGCGCGGAAACCTTCTTCAACTCGGTCTGCTGCAAGATCCTGCACCGCTCGTACTTCAACAACGACTTCATCTTCGTGCGCCCGGCGATCTCGACCGACTACCTCGAGAACGCGGCGCCGGCCGCCAGGCCGACCTACCGCGCCTACTATCCGGCGCAGGACGGGCTGGCGGCCACGCTCGAGCGGATCGTCACGAACTTCCAGCTCGCGCCGCCGTTCGAGGACCTGAGGCGCGACACGGCCTGCCTGATGCAGGCGATCGACGACGAGTTCGGCCCGTTCAGCGAGGCCTTCAACTTCCAGATCCACGTGCTGTCGTCGCCGTTCTTCCGCAATCAGGCCGCCTATCTGGTCGGACGCATCGTCAACGGCGAGCGCGTGCTGCCGTTCGCGGTGCCGGTGCGCCATGTCGGCGGCGGCAAGCTCGCGCTCGACACGGTGCTGCTGCGGCGCGAGCAGCTGCAGGTGCTGTTCGGCTTCGCGCATTCGTATTTCCTGGTGGACATGGACGTGCCGTCGGCCTACGTCGCGTTCCTCGGCTCGATCATGCCCGGCAAGCCGAAGGCCGAGATCTACACCGCGCTGGGGCTGCAGAAGCAGGGCAAGAACCTGTTCTACCGCGACCTGCTGCATCACCTCTCGCATTCGAGCGACCGCTTCGTGATCGCGCCCGGCATCAAGGGGCTCGTGATGCTGGTGTTCACGCTGCCGTCGTTCCCCTACGTGTTCAAGGCGATCAAGGACCGCTTCCCGCCGCCGAAGGACACCACGCGCGAGCAGATCATGGAGAAGTACCAGCTCGTCAAGCGCCACGACCGGCTCGGCCGGATGGCCGACACGCTCGAATACTCGAGCGTGGCGCTGCCGCTCGCGCGCCTCGACGAGGCGCTGCTGCGCGAGCTGGAGAAGGAAGCGCCGTCGCTGCTCGAATACGACGGCGACAGCGTGGTGATCCGGCACCTGTACATCGAGCGGCGCATGACGCCGCTGAACCTCTACCTGCAGCACGGCAGCGACGCCGAGGTCGAGCACGGCGTGCAGGAATACGGCGATGCGATCAAGGAACTGATCCAGGCGAACATCTTCCCCGGCGACATGCTCTACAAGAACTTCGGGGTGACGCGCCACGGCCGCGTGGTGTTCTACGACTACGACGAGATCGAATACCTGACCGACTGCCAGGTGCGCCGCGTGCCGCCGCCGCGCCACGAGGACGACGAGCTCGCGAGCGAGCCGTGGTATTCGGTCGGCCCGCGCGACATCTTCCCCGAAACCTACGGGCCGTTCCTGCTCGGCGATCCGCGCGTGCGCAAGGCGTTCCTGGCCCGGCATCCGGACTTCTTCGATCCGGCGCTCTGGCAGGACAGCCAGGACCGGCTGCGGCGCGGCGAGCTGCCCGAGTTTTTCCCCTACGCTGCGTCGCTGCGGTTCCGCACGCGCTATCCCGAGCGCTTCGCCGGCCACGGCGCGGCCCCGGCCGCCCCACGCGCGGCCTGAGCACGGCGACGCCCCTTACTCCCTGTCACGGACCCTCGCGATGACCACCAACGCCCACCCGCTCTCCGACCTGTTCGAGAACAACGAGACCTGGGTCAACCGCAAACTCGCCGAAGATCCGCACTTCTTCGAACGCCTGAAGGACCAGCAGGCCCCGGCCTACCTGTGGATCGGCTGCTCCGATTCCCGCGTGCCGGCCAACCAGATCGTCGGGCTGCAGCCCGGCGAGGTGTTCGTGCATCGCAACATCGCCAACGTGGTGGTGCACAGCGACCTGAACTGCCTGTCGGTGGTGCAGTTCGCCGTCGACATCCTGAAGGTCAAGCACATCATGGTGGTGGGCCATTACGGCTGCTCGGGCGTGAACGCCGCGCTCACCAACCGCCGCGTCGGGCTCGCCGACAACTGGCTGCACCACGTGCAGGACGTGCGCGACAAGCACGCGGCGCTGCTCGAAGAATGGCCGCTCGGCGAGGCGCGCTACCGCCGCCTGATCGAGCTGAACGCGATCGAGCAGGTGGTCAACCTGTGCCGCACCACCATCGTCGGCGACGCCTGGGCGCGCGGCCAGGCGCTGTCGGTACACGGCCTGGTGTACGGCGTCCACGACGGCAGGATGCGCAACCTCGGCATGACGGTCGCGTCGCCCGAGGCGCTGGAACCCGTTCATCGCCGCTGCGTCGACGCATTGTCGGCGGGGCGTGCACTGTCGGCGGACAACGATATGGTCGCGGCCGATGCGGCGAAGCTCGCCGACGTCGCCGAACAGGTCGCGAATACTCTGATGGAGACGAAACATGACGACTGCTGAACGTGATCCGGTCGTGATCGCCGCGGCGGCACGCACGCCGATCGCGGGCTTCCAGGGCGGCTTCGCGCCGCTCACCGCGCCGCAGCTCGGCAGCGCCGCGATCGCCGCGGCACTGCAGCGCGCCGGCCTCGCGCCCGAGCAGGTCGAGGAAGTGGTGATGGGCTGCGTGCTGCCCGCCGGGCAGGGCCAGGCGCCCGCGCGGCAGGCCGCGCTCGGCGCGAAGCTGCCGCTCGCGGCCGGCTGCACCACCGTCAACAAGATGTGCGGCTCGGGCATGCGCGCGGCGATGTTCGCGCACGACATGCTGCTGGCCGGCTCGGCCGAGGTGATCGTGGCGGGCGGCATGGAGAGCATGACCAACGCGCCGTACCTGCTGCCGAAGGCGCGCGGCGGGATGCGCATGGGCCATGGCGAGGTGCTCGACCACATGTTCCTCGACGGGCTCGAGGACGCCTACGAGCGCGGCCGGCTGATGGGCACCTTCGCCGACGAGTGCGCGGCCGAATACGGCTTCACGCGCGAGGCGCAGGACGCCTTTGCGATCGAGTCGCTGGCGCGCGCCAGGCGCGCCAACGAGGACGGTTCGTTTTCCTGGGAAATGGTGCCGGTGAGCGTCGCCTCCCGCAAGGGCGAGACCGTGGTGACGCGCGACGAGCAGCCGTTCAGCGCGAAGCCGGAGAAGATTCCCACGCTGAAGCCGGCGTTCGGGCCGAACGGCACCGTGACGGCCGCCAATGCCTCGTCGATCTCCGACGGCGCGGCCGCGCTGGTGATGATGCGCGCCTCCACGGCCGAGCGGCTCGGCACCACGCCGATCGCGCGCGTGGTGGCCCACAGCACCTTCGCGCAGGCACCCTCGCGCTTCACCACGGCGCCGGTGGGGGCGCTGCGGCGCCTGTTCGAGCGCACCGGCTGGCGGCCGTCCGACGTCGACCTGTTCGAGATCAACGAGGCGTTCGCCGTGGTGGCGATGGCCGCCATGAAGGAGCACGGGCTGGCGCACGAACGCGTCAACGTCAACGGCGGCGCCTGCGCGCTCGGCCATCCGATCGGCGCCTCGGGCGCGCGCATCGTCGCCACGCTGCTCGGCGCGCTGCGCGCGCGCGGCGGCAAGCGCGGCATGGCGAGCCTCTGCATCGGCGGCGGCGAGGCCACGGCGCTGGCCGTCGAACTGTACTGATCGGCCTCGACCCGGAGACTCATCGATGAAAACCGTCCTGATCGTCGGCGCGTCGCGCGGCCTGGGCAGGGAGTTTGTCCGCCAGTACCGGCGTGACGGATGGAACGTGATCGCCACCGCGCGCGACGCGGCCTCGCTGGCGGCGCTGCGCGCGCTCGGCGCGACCGCGCACGCGCTCGACGTGACCGATGCCAACCAGCTGGCCGGCTTCGGCTGGAAGCTCGACGGCGAGCGGCTGGACGCCGCGGTGCTGGTGTCGGGCGTGTACGGCCCGCGCACGCAGGGCGTCGAGCTGATCGACGCGGCCGACTTCGACACGGTGATGCACACCAACGTGCTGGCCCCGATGCAGCTGCTGCCGATCCTGCTGCCGCTGGTCGAGGACGCGCAAGGCGTGCTGGCCGTGCTGTCGAGCCTGATGGGCAGCACCGCCGGCCTGACCGGCACCACCGGCTGGCTGTACCGCGCGAGCAAGGCCGCGCTCAACAACGTGATCCGCGTGGCGTCGCTGCAAACGCGCGCGGCGGCCTGCCTGTCGCTGCACCCGGGCTGGGTGCGCACCGACATGGGCGGCGCCGAAGCCGGGCTCGACGCCGAGACCAGCGTGACCGGCATGCGCCGCGTGATCGCGCGCGCCGCCGCCGGGCCGGGCGCCGCCAACGGCCGCTTCTTCCAATACGACGGCACCGAGCTCGCGTGGTAGTCAGGATGACCGATCGTTGTTCCGCTCCCCCTGCCGCCCCCTGCGCCGCGCCGGCCGCGCGCCCCGAGCTGTGCCCGTGCGGCGGCGCGCAGCCGGGCCGGCGCCCCGCGCGCGCGCCGCGCTACGCGGCCTGCTGCGGGCCGCTGCTGGACGGCGGCCGGCCCGCGGCGAGCGCCTGGGAACTGATGCGCTCGCGCTACACCGCCTACGTGCTCGGCGACACGCGCTACCTGCGCGCCACCTGGGACCCGGCCACCTGTCCCGCCGATCTCGACGCCGCGGGCGGGCCGCGCTGGCTCGGCCTGGACATCAGGCGCCATGTCGAGCAGGACGCCGCGCACGCGCTGGTCGAGTTCGTGGCCCGCTACAAGGAAGGCTCGCGCGCGCACCGGCTGCATGAGACCAGCCGCTTCTCGCGCGACGAACACGGAATCTGGCGCTATATCGACGGCGAAATCAGCGAGCGCTGAGTCGTCAGCCGACGCGGCCGGGGCCGGGTTATTCCCGCATTGCACAAGCCGATTGTGTCGGGCTAGGATGGATCCGGTTTCAAGCGCAACGGGCTCCGGGTCACGGCATGGTGTCGAACAAGGTGTTTGCAGGTTGGATCGCGGCATGCGTGCTGTCGGCCGCCCAGGCCGGCACCCTGGCACCGCCGGCGGGCACGGCCGATGCTGCCCCGCGCGCGGCCGGTTCGCTGGCCGCCGAGCGTTTCGACTACGACGAACCCGGCCTGCCGCAGGTCACGGCCGACATGAACGAGCAGATCATCCGGATCCCCGTCGAGGGCGATGCCGGCGTGACGCTCGAGGCCACCGTCTACAAGCCGAACGGCCCCGGGCCGTTCCCGCTCGTCGTCTTCAATCACGGCAAGAATCCCGGCGACCTGCACGAGCAGCCGCGCAGCCGGCCGCTGGCGTTCGCGCGCGAATTCGTGCGGCGCGGCTACGCCGTGGTGGCGCCGAACCGCGAGGGCTTCGCGGGCTCGGGCGGCAGCTACGTGCAGGAAGGCTGCGACGTCGAACGCAACGGCATGGCGCAGGCGCGCGACGTCGGCTCGACGGTGGCCTACATGTCCAGGCTGCCCTACGTGGACGCGAGCCGCATCGTGGTGGCCGGCACCTCGCACGGCGGGCTCGTCTCGCTCGCCTACGGCACGGTGGCCGCCAAGGGCGTGCGCGGCATCATCAACTTCTCCGGCGGGCTGCGCCAGGATCTCTGCGAAGGCTGGCAGAAGACGCTGGTGGGCGCGTTCAACACCTACGGCAAGGAAACCCGCGTGCCGTCGCTGTGGCTGTACGGCGACAACGATTCGGTCTGGTCGCCGGCGCTCGTCGAGCAACTGCGCGAGGCCTACGTGTCGCATGGCGCGAGCACGCTGTTCGTCGACTACGGCATCTACAAGGACGACGCGCACCGGCTGATCGTCGATCGCGACGGCGTGCCGGTCTGGTGGCCGTCCGTCAACGCGTTCCTGGCCGAGCTGCACCTGCCCACCAAGGTGCTCTACGCGGTGGCCTGCCCGCACCCGCCGTCGGCCTCCGGCTACGCGTCGATCGACGCCGTCAACGCGGTGCCCTACCTCGACGCGGCGGGCCGCGAAGGCTACCGCCACTTCCTGAACCAGCATCCGAGCCGCGCCTTCGCCGTGTCGGCCGAGGGCGCGTGGTCCTGGGCCGAGGGCGGCGACGACCCGATGGCGCTCGCGCTCGAGAACTGCCGCAAGCAGGGCGCCGGCGCTTGCCGGCTCTACGCCGTGGACAACCACGTGGTCTGGCGCGGCGACGGCGCCGACGCGCACGCGCTGGCGAGCCGCTGACGGCCCGGCCCTGCCTGTCGAACCGGCCGCCCGGGCACACCGCCAGCTTCGCCTTGCTCGCCCACCTCGTTCGCGCCCGTTGGCCCGCGCCACGCACTGCCGTGGCGGATGCGCGACGCGGGCCGGCGACTTCCGCACCAGGCCACCGCACCGGACCACCGCATCGGGCAACCTGCGGCGGCACCGGTTGCAGCGCGCCCTCCGCATCGTCCAACGCACCCTGTCATCGCCTCGGACCCGCATCGATCACCGTCCGGGTCATCATGATCCGACCCCGTCATGGCAGCCGCGCCTCGGCCGCCTGCCGGCCGCTTTGGGTCGGTCGGGGAGCGACTGTCTGGCGTCGTCATCTGCGGCCTATTCGGCTCATCGCGACCGAACCGTCGCGAGCGTCCCGAAACCTCGCCGAACTCCAGGCCGGGCAAGGCTCCGCACGTTTGTAACCAATGCTGCGCCTGGGCCCGAATCGCGCTAATCTCTGCCCCGTTTTGGTTTTGCACGCAGGCGCGCCCGCGCGCGGCATCCGCTGCCGTTGCCGCCGCGTCCCGCCCGCGCGGACCGTTTCGTTTTCGTCCGGCCCGCCCGGCCCCGCCGCGCCGCGTCCCGTTCCGGAGCTGTTTTGAGCACACAACCCGACGACTGGGTTGCGCGCAGCCTGCGCGCAGTCTGGCATCCCTGTACGCAGATGAAGCACCACGAGCGCCTGCCGCTCGTGCCCGTGGCGCGCGGCGCCGGCCCCTGGCTCTACGACCGCTCGGGCGCGCGCTACCTCGACGCGATCAGCTCGTGGTGGGTCAACCTGTTCGGCCATGCGAACCCGCGCATCAACGCCGCGCTGAAGACGCAGCTCGACACGCTCGAGCACGCGATGCTGGCCGGCTGCACGCACGAGAGCGCGATCGAGCTGGCCGAGCGCCTGGCTGCGCTCACGCAGCACACGCTCGGCCACGCGTTCTTCGCCTCGGACGGCGCCTCGGCCGTCGAGATCGCGCTGAAGATGAGCTTCCACGCCTGGCGCAACGGCGGGCGCGCCGACAAGCGCGAGTTCGCCTGCGTGGCCAACGGCTATCACGGCGAGACCGTCGGCGCGCTCGGCGTGACCGACGTGGCGCTGTTCAAGGACGCCTACGATCCGCTGATCCGCCACGCCCATGTGGTGGCCTCGCCCGACGCGCGGCAGGCCGCGCCCGGCGAGGGCGCGGCCGAGGTGGCCGCGCGCGCGCTGGCCGACGTCGAGCGGCTGTTCGCCGAACGCGCCGGCGCGATCGCCGCGCTGATCGTCGAGCCGCTCGTGCAGTGCGCGGCCGGCATGGCGATGCACGACCCGTCGTACCTGAGCGGGCTGCGCGCGCTGTGCGACCGCTACGAGGTCCACCTGATCGCCGACGAGATCGCCGTGGGCTGCGGGCGCACCGGCACCTTCTTCGCCTGCGAGCAGGCCAGCGTGTGGCCCGACTTCCTGTGCCTGTCGAAGGGCATCAGCGGCGGCTACCTGCCGCTGTCGCTGGTGCTCTCGCGCGACGCGATCTACGCGGCCTTCTACGACGACGACACCACGCGCGGCTTCCTGCACTCGCACTCGTACACCGGCAACCCGCTGGCCTGCCGCGCCGCGCTCGCCACGCTCGACCTGTTCGCCGCCGACGACGTGCTGGCCGCCAACGCGCGCAAGTCGGCGCGGCTGCGCGAGGCGCTCGCCCCGCTCGGCGCGCGCGACGAGGTGCGCCACCTGCGCGAGCGCGGCACCATCTTCGCGTTCGACGTGGCGCTCGAGCCCGCGGCCGCGCGCGGCTTCTCGCGGCGCTTCTTCGAGCAGGGCCTGCAGCGCGAGCTGCTGCTGCGCCCGATCGGCACCACCGTCTACCTGATGCCGCCCTACGTGCTCGACGACGACGAGATCGACTGGCTCGCCGCGCGCACGCGCGAGACGCTCGACGCCACGCTGGCCGAGGTGCGCGCATGAGCCCGCCGCCGAACCTGCTGGCCGCGCTCGAACGCGGCCTGGCCGAGATCGACGCCCAGGGCCTGCGCCGCGTGCGCCGCACCGCCGACACCGCGTGCGGCGCGCACATGACGGTGGACGGCCGCGAGATCGTCGGCTTCGCCAGCAACGACTACCTGGGCCTCGCCGCGCATCCGGCGCTCGTCGAGGCGTTCGCCGAGGGCGCGCGGCGCTACGGCTCCGGCAGCGGCGGCTCGCACCTGCTGGGCGGCCATTCGCGCGCGCACGCCGCGCTCGAGGACGCGCTCGCCGAGTTCGCCGGCGGCTTCAGCCGCGCGCCGCGCGCGCTCTACTTCAGCACCGGCTACATGGCGAACCTCGCCGCGCTGAGCGCCCTGGTGGGGCGCGGTGCGGCGATCTTCTCCGATTCGCTGAACCACGCCTCGCTGATCGACGGCGCGCGGCTCTCGCGCGCCGAGATCCACGTCTATCCGCACGGCGACATGGACGCGCTGTCGGTGCAGCTGGCCGCCTCCGACGCCACCGTCAAGCTGATCGTCTCCGACACCGTGTTCAGCATGGACGGCACCATCGCGCCGCTGGCACGGCTCGTCACGCTGGCCGAGGCGCATGGCGCCTGGCTGGTGGTGGACGACGCGCACGGCTTCGGCGTGCTCGGCCCGCAGGGGCGCGGCGCGCTGGCCGAGTACGCGCTGCGCTCCGAGCAGCTGATCTACGTGGGCACGCTCGGCAAGGCCGCCGGCGTGGCCGGCGCGTTCGTGATCGCGCACGAGACCGTGATCGAGTGGATGATCCAGCGCGCGCGCAGCTACATCTTCACCACCGCCGCGCCGCCCTCGGTCGCGCACGCCGTGTCGGCCAGCCTGGCCGTGATCGGCGGCGCCGAGGGCGACGCGCGGCGCGCCCACCTGGCCGCGCTGATCGAGCGCACGCGCGCGATCCTGCGCGGCACGCGCTGGCAGCCGATCGATTCGGCCACCGCCGTACAGCCGCTCGTGATCGGCGAGAACGACGCCACCCTGGCCGCGATGCGCGCGCTCGACGCGCACGGCCTGTGGGTGCCCGCGATCCGGCCGCCCACCGTGCCGGCCGGCACCTCGCGGCTGCGCATCTCGCTGTCCGCCGCGCATTCGTTCGACGATCTGGCGCGGCTCGACGCGGCGCTCGCCGCCGCCGGCGCCGCGGAGGCCGCCGCATGAGCGCGCCGACGCCACCCCGCGCCGGCACCGGCGCCCGCGCGCTATCGTGCTTCGTGACCGGCACCGACACCGAGATCGGCAAGACCTTCGTGTCCGCCGCGCTGCTGCACGGCTTCGCGCGCCACGGCCTGCGCGCCGCCGCGATGAAGCCGGTCGCGGCCGGCGCCGAGGAACGCGACGGCGTGCTGCACAACGACGACGCCGACCAGCTGGACGCGGCCGCCGGCGTCGCGCTGCCGCCCGCGATCCGCACCCCGTTCATGCTGAAGGCGCCGGCCGCGCCGCACATCGTGGCCGCGCAAGAAGGCGTGACGCTCGACATCGGCACCATCGCGGCCGCGCACGCGAAGGCCTGCGAAGGCGCCGACGTGGTGGTGGTGGAAGGCGTGGGCGGCTTTCGCGTGCCGCTCGGCGACTCGCTCGACACCGCCGACCTGGCCGTCGCGCTGAAGCTGCCGGTGGTACTGGTGGTGGGCGTGCGGCTCGGCTGCATCAACCACGCGCTGCTCACCGCCGACGCGATCGCCGCGCGCGGCCTGAGCATCGCGGGCTGGGTGGCCAACCGCGTCGACCCGGCCATGCTCTACCCCGACGAGAACATCGCCACGCTCACCCAATGGCTCGCGCGCGAGCACGCCGCGCCGCTGCTTGGCGAGATCGCGCACCTGACACCGCCCGCGCCCGAACTGGCCGCGGGCTCGCTCGACATCGAACGGCTCGTCGCGGCGCTCGCCGCCGCGCGGCCGTGATACCCCGTTCCCCGCTTCCTATCGAGGACCCCACCATGATCCAAGCCCAGACCGTGACTCCGGACGCGACGACGGCACCCGAAGCAGTGCCCGTCGGCATGCCGAGCGCGCCGCGCTGGCGCGTCGCCGACGTCGTCAAGCTCTACGAACTGCCGTTCAACGACCTGCTGTTCCGCGCCCAGCAGGTGCATCGCGAGCACTTCGACGCCAACGCGATCCAGCTCTCCACGCTGCTGTCGATCAAGACCGGCGGCTGCGAGGAGGATTGCGGCTACTGCTCGCAGTCCTCGCACCACGAGACCGAGCTGAAGGCGAGCAAGCTGATGGACGTGGACGCCGTGCTCGACGCCGCGCGCGCGGCCAAGGCCAACGGCGCGACGCGCTTCTGCATGGGCGCCGCGTGGCGCAGCCCGAAGGAGCGCCATATCGAGCCGCTCGCCGAGATGATCCGCGGCGTGAAGGAGATGGGCCTCGAGACCTGCATGACGCTCGGCATGCTCGACGACGGCCAGGCGCAGGCCTTGTCCGAGGCCGGCCTCGACTACTACAACCACAACCTCGACACCTCGCCCGAGTTCTACGGCCAGGTGATCTCGACGCGCACCTACCAGGACCGGCTCGACACGCTCGAGCGCGTGCGCGACGCCGGCATCAACGTCTGCTGCGGCGGCATCATCGGCATGGGCGAATCGCGCCGCGAGCGCGCCGGGCTCATCACCCAGCTCGCGAACATGAACCCGTATCCGGAATCGGTGCCGATCAACAACCTCGTCGCGATCAAGGGCACGCCGCTCGAGAACACCGCGCCGCTCGATCCGCTCGAATTCGTGCGCACCATCGCCGTGGCGCGCATCACCATGCCGAAGGCGATGGTGCGGCTGTCCGCCGGGCGCGAGCAGCTCGACGACGCGATGCAGACGCTGTGCTTCCTGGCCGGCGCAAACTCGATGTTCTACGGCGACCAGCTGCTGACCACCAGCAACCCGCAGGCGCAGAAGGACCGCGACCTGCTCGCGCGGCTCGGCATGCGCGCCGAGGCGGCCCAGCAGATGCCGGTGGACGCCGCCGCCGACGCGGTGAAGTGCGCGCACGCGCCGGGGCCGGTGGCGAACTGAGGCGTTTCGATGCAGGAGCGCCGGCCGACCGGCCGGTGCCGAAATCGGCGTGCCGTGCCGAGCGGCGCGCCGATTTTGCTTTTGGCCGGGCGCGGGATTCAGCGCAGCGCGTCGATCGTCGCGCGCACTTTCGCGACCAGCCGGCCGTCCACCGGCCCCCACACCTCGCCGCGCTCGCGCACGCCCGAGCCCAGATGCACCGCCCGCACGCCGGTGGCGCGCACGAAATCGCCGATCGACTCCACGGTGAGGCCGGCGCCGGCCAGCACCTGGCACGCGCGGCCCTGCGCGCGGCGCACCAGGCGCGCGATCGTGTCGCGGCCGTCGAGCGCCGACGGATGGCCGCCCGAGGTCAGCACCGTCTTGACGGCGGGCGTGGCCAGCAGCGTCTCGAAGGCCGCGTTCAGATCGCGCGAGACGTCGAACGCGCGGTGGAACGTGATCGGCTTGCCGCCCGCCGCGTCGGCGATGCGCGCCAGCGCGGCCGTGTCGATGTCGCCATAGCCGTTCAGCGCGCCGAACACGATGCCGGCCGCGCCCGCCGCCACCGCCGCGCGCGTGTCGCGCTCGAGGATCGCCATTTCCTCGGGCGTGTAGACGAAGCCGCGGCCGTGCGAGCGCACGATCACGTTGACGGGAATCGGCAGCGCCGCCGTGACCGCCTCGATCAGGCCGATGCTCGGCGTGAGACCGCCCTCGGACAGGCCGGTGGCGAGTTCGATGCGGTCCGCCCCGGCGCGCGCGGCGGCCTGCGCGTCGGAGAGCGTCGTGGCGATGACTTCGAGCAGGATCGGGGCGGTGGACATGCGAAGGCTCCGGGTTCGGTTGGGCGGTGAGGGGGACATCGTAACCGAGGGCGCTGTCACGTCAGCGGAGTAGATTCCCAAGGGGGACGAGCGTGACCTGCCTGTTTCATGCGGCAGAGGGATTCTGCGTGACCTCGGCCAATTCACACGATGTCGAGAAGCGTGCGACGAGGTGTTTGCGATAAAGTGTAGAAGTCGCGACCCGATCTGACAGTTACCCGTTCCGACGGTGCGTGACTGTCAGATCAGATTCAGGTGGCTCACTTTCTCCTTCCACACCTCCTTGCCCGCGATGAGCGTTTGCACAGGCGTGCGACCGCAGCACATCTGACCTTGATGGGTTCGCTCGCCGTTGTAATACGCCAGCCAAGTATCGAGATCGGCCTGTAGTTCCTCCAGCGACAGATACAGCTTGCGGCGAAACGCGACCTGATAAAACTCCTGCAGGATGGTTTTGTGGAACCGCTCGCAGATGCCATTGGTCTGCGGATGTCGCGCCTTGGTTTTGGTGTGCTCGATGCCGTTCAGCGCCAGGTACAGCTGATAATCGTGCGATTCCGGCTTGCCGCAATACTCCGTGCCTCGATCGGTCAGCATGCGGATCACACCCATGCCGTGCTCCTCGAAGAACGGCAACACCCGGTCATTGAGCAGATCGGCCGCCGTGATCGGTGTCTTGGTCGTGTACAGCTTGGCCATCGCCACTTTGCTGTAGGTGTCGACGAAGGTCTGCTGGTAGATCCGGCCTACGCCCTTGATCGTGCCCACGTAGAACGTGTCCTGCGAGCCCAGATAGCCGGGGTGAGCGGTTTCGATTTCGCCATGGGCGACATCGTCGTCCTGCTTTCTTTCCAGCGCGGCCACCTGATCGTCGCTCAGCACGATGCCTTTTTCAGCGACCTGATTCTCCAGCGCCACGAGCCTCAGCTTGAAGGACGACAATTCGTGACGCAGCCAGATCGAACGAACGCCGGATGCAGACACGAAAATACCGCGCCGGCGTAATTCGTTGCTGACCCGAACCTGCCCGTGGGCGGGCTGCTCGATGGCATAGGCCAGCACGGCGATTTCCGTCGCTAGCACGGCGATTTCCGTCGCTTCATCGACTCGATTCTTGGGATTCGGCTTGCGCCGATTGCTGTCGAACAGGGCATCGACGCCGCCCTCGGCCACGGCGTTCTGATAGCGGTAGAACGTATCGCGCGACAGCCCCATCACCTTGCAGGCCTTCGACACGTTCCCGAGCTCGGTGGCCAGATTCAGCAGACCGATCTTGTGGCGGATGACATTTTGGTTGAAACTACTCACGAGGTTACTCCTTGGCGCTTGCGCGCTGTTTTGATGAAGATTCGCACCTCTATCAAAACGGGTAACCCCGCCTCTTGGCAAGGCCTTACTGTCAGATCAAGTCTGAACTTCTACACGTAATGTCTGTAGCTATTCAGGGGGGCATTTCAGAATGAAACACGACGAACAATTGCACAATTCAACGCCCGCTCCGGCCGACCGGCCACACGACGAACATCGCGTAATTACCGATGCCTGGCTGCGCAGCGCGATCGGCGGAATCCGGCAAATGCACCTCAACGATGATGCTCGCCGCGAGGTGGCGAGAAGGATTTTCTAGCGGGCCGCCACCGGCGCTCGGCCGACGACGAATCGAGCAATTCAGCAGCCGTACCATCACGCTCGCCGACACCAGAAAGCACAAACCTGGCTCGTAGCCGGGTTGTTCGCTATTCGCTAATTCCAACGTATGGCGAAGGCAACGCGAACCACAGCCCTCCAGGATCACCGTCCACTGCCCCTGACGCAAGCCATTCTTTCACGACTGCATCCACGATTTCCTCATTCGTTTCGCCATACTGCGGCTGAATAATCCAATCGTATTTCGTCCCACCTCCTCCAACGACAGGCTTCGCACCGCGTGTCACCAGAGCAAACACGCATCGACTCACAAACTCGGTAAGGTCATCACCGCTTAGCCCGAATCTTTGCCGACCAGCAGGGACGATTTGCCATAGCCCAACAGCATCGATAGGCAATTCGCCAGGAACCGTCTGGATGTATTCCGTGACGGTCTGACCAAAAACACGATCTCTAGCTTGGAGATTCAAACTCATTGCTGATGCACCTTGAATCCAGAGGGCAAACTCGGATTATTGCTCTTTATCACGTCAATCGTTGTACCGCTCCCGGTACTTGTCCGAACGCCAAAGACCGAACCATCAGGCATTTGATACCACGTCCCAGCGTACCCCGGTGGCGTCGTGGTCGGCGTCGCTCCATTCATCAATTGCGACTGCAATTGACCAAACTGCTCCGACGTCACCGTCCTAATCCCAGGACCCGCGCCGGGATACACGTACCCGACAGGCTCACCATTCGGCAACAGGATATCGCTCAAGCTTGTGCTGTTTGTGGCCTGTACTTCTTTTGCTGATGGTAGCACGCCCTGCGCAGCGGCTTGTGTTGCCGCGCTATTAGCAGCGACACTGCCTGCCGCTGCTCCCAAGTTAAACCCCGCATATGTCAGTCCTGCTGCATATGGGCTCATCCCGAGACCTTGCAGCACCTGCTCTCCGTAGGTCGACGTCTGATTGCCGCTTACCATCTGCGTAAAGCCTGCCTTGGAGTAGTCCAAGGCCCCCGTGGCAACCGTCAAGCCGAGTCCGCATGCTACTACCGATGCACAGCCAGCGCCAAGTGCGCCCGCAGCGACTGCCGCACTTTCGACGCCTTGGACCGCGCCGCCGAGGCGATTCGACATCTGATCGCGGTCGTACCAATCGTTGAGCTTGTCTGCCCGCCCGTAACCATCGAATGCACCTGCATTCTTCAGCAGCCCTTGCTCGTACGTGTAGCTCTGGCCTTCGTTCTGTAACTGCGTCAATGTCGCCTTGTTCGGATCGTTGTCAGGCACGCCTGCAGCACACTGTGTCAGGGCGCACTCAGCGGCCACCAGCTTGTGTTGCTCATCCGTGCTTTTCCCCTTCTCCAGATCGCTGAGCTTTTGCTTCTCGTGCGGATGCAACTGCCGGTTGAACAGATCCGCGTTCGACGCCGTCGCCGCTCCCGCCGATCCGCCCACCGCCGCGCCGGCACCCGTCGCCACGACGTTGGCGATGATGTTGCCGAGCGCCTGGTCCAGCGAGGCGTTGCCCGTCGGATTGGATGCCGCAATCGCATTGCTCAGGCCGTTGAGCTTGCCGCTCAACGCCGACGCCGCCCCCGCCCCGGCCGCGCCAGCCAGCGCATTGCCGCCACCGAGCCCGGCAATCAGCGCGCCGCCACCGGCGTGCAGCGCGGTCCGGTAATCGCCGCCCTCTTGCCACTCGTCGATCTGGGCCTGCGCCGCCGCCACGCCGGCCGCATCGCCGCTGGCCTGCGCCTTGGCCTTCGCCGCCAGCGCTTCGTTCAGCCTGCTCTGGGCATAATCGCCGATCGCCGTCGCCACCGTCTGCCCCGCAGCCTGGGCCGCGTTCATCGTGTCGGCCTGCTGCGACAGCAGTTGCTGCACATCCGGCGTCTTCGATACCGCGCCGTTGGTGTTGCTCGTGTCGCGGCTCAGGCCCGCCACGTCCTGCGCCTGCCCCGCCGCGTTGGTGACGGTGATCGTGCCCGCGCCCACGGCGCTGCGCGTGGTCGCCGATGCGTCGCCGCCCGCGCTCTGCCCCACCATCGGCGACACGCCGCCCTTGCCGCTGACGGAATCCTTGCCGCTGATCTTCTCGCTGGTGCCGACCGACACGCCCGCGCCGATGCCGCCGCTCGACGCGCTGTAGTGCGAGTGATCCTGGATGTCGCTGAACGACAACGTGCCGGTGGTCAGGTTGTTCTTCGACGCGTCGGCCGTGCTGGCGATCACTGCGCCCTTCAGGTCGGTATTGCCCTTCACGGTCACGTCGAAGCCGCCCGAGCCCGCCTGGATGCCGGCCTGCTCGCCCACGGCGGCGTAGTTGCCGCTTGCGTTGCCGTGCTGCGCGCTGAAGCTGCCGCTCACCCCGATGGTGCTCACGCCGATGCCGCCACCCACGCTGCCCTGGTGCGCGGCACTCGTCGTCACGTCCTGCACGCTCGCCACGTTCAGGTTGCCGCCGATCGAAGCGCTAACCTGATTGGCACTCACGTTCGCGCCGATCATGTTCGTGTCGCCGCCGCTCACGAGCGTCGCCGAGTTGGTGGCATTGATGTGCGTGTTGTTCTGGATCGCCGCGTCTGAATTCCCGTCGCCGTGCGCGTGCTGCATCGAGGCCGATGCCCCGATGCCGCCGGAGGTGATCGACACGCCGATGCTGCTGCCCGACGACGAGTTCGCACTGCGTGTCGAATAGGTGTCGGTGGTATTGACGAGGTTGACCTGGTTCTTCGCGATCAATACCGCGTCGGCCGCGCCCACGTTGGAACCGGCGATCGTCAGGTTGCCGCTGCCCGCCGTGCCGTCGCCGGTCGCCACGAATGTAGCGGTGCCGCCCGCCTGTGCCTTCGATCCGCGCTGCGTGCTCTGATCCTCCGACGACTGACTCGCGCTGTGACTCGAGCCGAAGCTGACCTGAATGCCGATGGTCGGCACCTGCCCCTTCGCCAACATGCTCTCGACCGGTGCGGCCAAGTCGCCCGCCGCCGCGATAGCGTGCAGCGCCGCCGCGCGCCCGTTGCTATCCTTCGCCGATTCGCGCGTCACCTGCGTCTCGCCGATCGCGCCGTTGATCGCATCGCCCACCGTCCCCGACAGGCCGACCGTCAGGCCGCTCTTGCTGGTCTGCTGCGTCTGCGACTGATGCGAGGTGTCGGTGGCCGCGTCGATCGTCACGGTGGATGCGATCCCCGTCAGGTTCTTCGCGGCAATCAGGTCGCTGCCCGTCACGTGCAGCGTGTCGCCGGCGCGGATGGTCAGGTTCCCGCTCAGCGAGCCAATGGTGCTCGCGTTGTTGGTGACGCTCGCGTCCTGGTCGGTGGTGGCCAGCTTGCTGGTGCCCACCGACACCGAGAGCCCGCCACCCGCCATCAGCCCGGAGTGCTTCTCCTGGTAGCTGCCCGACGAGTCCATGGTGTCCTGCGTCGTGGTGATGTTCACATCGTGCGCAGCGGTGAGCGACACGTCGTGCGTCCCGACGATCGTGCTGCCGCGCACGTTCAGGTCCTGCCCGCCGACGATCGACACCGAGTCGGCCGAGATCGTGCTGCCGTCGGCTAGGGTGGTCGTGGTATCACGCGAGCTCGCGACCTTCGTCGAGCTAGCCAAGCCGCTATGGCTGTGGGTCTCGTGCGAGTCGTTCACATGCGTCTCGGTCACGGCACCGATCGTCACGTTGCCGCCCGCCACCAGTTGCGCGGCGCCCCGGTCGAGCGACACGGTGCTACCGAGCACGTTGATGTCCTTGCCGGCGGCCAGCGTGAGACTGTCGCCGCCCGTCAGCGTGGTGGCGATGACGGCGTCGTCGGACACGTGCCGCGCTTCCGCATAGCTGCGATGCGACTCGCTGCCCGAGCTGCTGCTGTCGATGGTCGAGGTCGCCACCGCGGCCTGCAGGTTCAGGTTGCCGCCCACCTCGATGGCGCCCCCGCCGCCGAGGTTCAGGTTCGCGCCGGTGGCGCTCAGGTTGCCGCCCACCACGATCGCCGCGGCGCCGCCTACCTTCACGCTGCTGCCGGTGTCGATCGAGAAGCGGGTGTCCGACACGCCGCCATGGCGATAGACGAGCTGGCTCTCGCCGGTCTGCTGCACGCCGAGCGTCCAGTCGCCGCCCACGTTCAGGCCCAACGCGCCACCCACGTTCAGGCTGCCGGCGTTCTGCTCGAAATTGCCGCCAGTGACGATCGACGCGTTGCCGCTCACGTTGATGCTGGCAAGCGGCCCGAGCGAGGTAGTGGTGCGCGTCGCTCCGCCGTTGCCGCTCTGGTTCAGCGTGTTCACCGCGGAGTCGAGCACGAGATTGCCGCCCGCCTTCAGCTGCAGGCTGCCCGCGTTCACGGTGGCCGAGGTCAGGTTGACGTCGCCGCTGCTCACAAGCGACATATTCCCGCCGCTTTGCAGCGTGCCGAACGAGCTGTCGATGCGCTGGCTGCTGATCGAGAAATCGTTGCTCGCACTGATCGTACCGCTGTTGTTCACGGCCACGGCATTCTGCAGGTCGATGTTGGTGGCCGCAATCAGCGGGCCGTTGCGCATGTCCTGCTGGCTCGCCTGCGCCAGGTAGACCACCGGCACCAGCACCGACTTGCCGTCCACGACCTGGGTCTGCATGATCACGACATTGCTGGTCAGCTGCGCGACCTGCTCGGGCGACAGCCCGGTGCCGGGCGCGAGGTCCAGCGCTTTGGCGAGCGCGGCCCCGGAGGTCATCAGCGCCTGGTATTCGGCCTGCGTGTCGGCGTAGTTGGTCAGGACCGCCTTGCCGGTCATGGCCATGATCTGGTCCTGCACGAGCTTCTGTTCATAGAAGCCGTCGCCGAGCCTCAGCTGGATCTTGGATGGATCCATTCCGGTCTGCTGGAAATAGTAGTCGCTCGACAGCCACTGCTGCGCGCTCGTGAACGCGGGATTCGTCTCGATCAGGTAGGGCGTCTGCGGTGCGGTGACGACGCTGAACAGCCCGCCCGCCGGCAGCGCGATGTGGCTGAGCACCGCCGGCGCGGTGGCGTTCGCCACATTGGTCCGGCCGACCGCGCCCACGCCGCCGCTCGCGATGTGGCCGCCCCGGTTTGCACGGCGCCGCCCACCGCGCGCACGCTGAGGTCGTGCCCCGTCGCGCCGGCGTCGATCGTGTCGTGGATCGCGCTCGCGCCGATCGAACGCACCACCATGGCGGAATCCACCGCACCGCTCACGGCGCCGGTGGCGACGGCCGAGCCGCCCTGCCCGCCGCCGAGCGTACCGCCCACCGACTGCGCGCGGTCGCTCTGCGCGGTCTGGCCCGCCTGCAGCGCGGGCGGCGGCAGCAGCCCGGCGTTGCCGGCCGTGTTGTTGATGGTCACGCCGGTGCCGCTCAGGGTGCCGCCGGCGGTGAAGGTCGATTCATACGCCCCGCTTGCCGGCATGGCGTAGGTGCGCACGTCGACCGGTGCCTTGCAGATCGCATTGCCGTCGCAGAAGTCATAGCCCCACATCCGCCCCTTGTAGGTTCTGTAGGTATAGACGCCGCTGTAGGTGACCACGATCTGCGGCGCGGTCTGACCGCGCCAGCTGTTCTGATCGATCGACTGCGGCGAGCCGATGTTGCCGACCGCCGCCACCTGGCTCCAATCATTCTGCAGCGTGCCGACCGAGTAGGCGTTCAGGTTGCCCCCCGAAACGATCTGCGACTTCGGCGTCACGTAGTTCACGACGGAGCCGGACGCTATGCCGGTGTAGTCGGTGTAGAGGTAATCGCTATTGTCCCTGCCGCCGTGCGGCGGGTCGATGTAGACGCCACCGATGCTGTTCGGGTCGGGATGATTCGCCTGGCCGGTACGGCCGGCCAGACTGATGCCGAGCGATTCGACGTAGGCCGGATCGAGCGGCACGAGCCCGGACACGCCCATCGCGCGGCGCGTGTTCGTGACGAGGTTCGCCTCGATCAGCATGTCGCGGCCCGACTGGATCAGGCCCGACTGATTGCGAATCACGCCGGCGTTGTAGAAGTTGCCGTTGGCGTCCTGCCCGCCCGCCAGGATCACTTGCCCGAGGCCGTAGATGGCCGTGGTCGCCGACGAATCGCCTACCGTCGAATCGTCGCGATTCTCGATGTCGGGCGCCATCAGCGCGAGCAGGCCGGCCGCGCTCACCGTCAGCGCGTTGCCGGCCGTGATGCCGCCGCCGTTGGTGAGCGAGGCGGCCTACACGCTGCCGTTGCCGCTCGCGTTGATCACCCCGCCGGTATTGGTCAGCACCGCGCCGCTCGTCACGGAAAGGTCCGCGTTCGAGACCAATTGCCCTGCGCATTGTTCAGCGTGCCGGCCAGCTTGGCGCTCAGGGCCGCGTGGCCGCCGATCGCGCCGCCCCACGCGAAACTCGATCGAGTTCTTCTGCACCTGGTTGCGGTAGAACTGGTACTCCGCCTTCAGGTCGAAGGTCTTCGACTTGCCGCTCGACACCAGCGCCGTGGACGCCTCCGCGATCTGCTGATGATAGTCATACTGGCTCGCGGTGGCGGTGAAGGTCCAGTTGCCCCACGGAATCGAATAGAACGCGCTCGCCCCGTGCGTGCCGTACTTGCTCGCATGGCCGTTGATGTCGTGCGTGTAGCCGAGATTGAGCAGGTCCGACAGCCCGAGCGGATTGTCGATCGTGAGGCTCGCGCTGCCCTGCAGCTGACCGGTGGACTTGAAGCCGCTGTCGTCGGCGCTCAGCGTCAGCGCCCACGGCTTCGTGCGCTTGACGAAAATCACCACATCGCTCTCGCCGACCGCCGCGCCCGGCACGATCTGCATATCGACGTCCTGGTCCGGCACGCGCTTCATCTGCTCGAGGCCCTGCTCCAGATCGCGCAGGTTCAGCAATTGGCCGGGCCGGGTCGGAAACGCATTGCGCCAGGTGCCATAGATCGACGGATCGGCGAAGCGGATCGCGCTGATCACGCCGGGAATCAATTGCAGCCTGAGCTTGCCGCTCGACAGATCCTGCGGCCCGATCAGCACGCGCGTGGTGGAGTAGCCGCGCTCGATCAGCCGCGACATCACGCGATGCACGATCAGGTTGAGGCCCTGCGTGCCGACGCACCGGCCGCGATAGCGCTGCAGGTACTCGTCGGCAAAGCGCAGTTCGCCGGGAAACAGCGGGTTCGGCAGCAGCGCGCGGGCACCGGCCGCCTCCACGGCTTCGCTGAGGCCCGGCGGCACCTCGAGCGCGAGTGAATCGATGCGAAAACAAGGTGTCTCGGCGGGCAGCCTGCCGTCGTCCACGGCCGGCGCCGCGGGCGCCTGCAGCGTGACGTTCGGCGCGTGTGCGGCGCGCTCGCGCTCGATCTGCTGCTGCTGCGCGCGGCGGCGCTGCTCCTGCTCGGCGAGCGGATCGACGGCCTGCGCGGCGGCCAGGTGCAGATGCAGGACGGCCCATGACGCGCCGCAGATCGGCGCGATCCGGCGCAGCAGCCCTCGATGCACGCGACGGTTGGCCCCGACGCCGCGCGCGCTTGCGGATGGCCGGACGCGCCGGCCGATATTCTTGTTCATGGCGTGTGGCAGCGAGCGGCGCCAAACTCTCATGCGCCGGCTCGGGAGCAACACCCGTCGCGCCGGCTCACGCGTGCCGCCGGCGCGCCCGCCTACCCCGCCGGGCCCGCCTCCGGCCAGTCGATATCCCCGCACAGCACGCACAGCGAATCCGCGATCCGGATCGCGATCGACAGCGTCACGCACGGCAGCGCCTCGTTGATCGACAGGTACGGCCTCGTCACGTGGACGCGCTGCGGCTCGGCGATCGCCGCGCGGAAATACGGCCGGCGCAGCCAGTTCGCGCCCTGCGCGTCCGACAGCGGCGCGAAGCGCATCTCGTGCAGCGCCCGATCGGCGCGCCGCACCACGTTGCTGTCGGCCTGCCGGCCCTGCGCGTCGAGCAGGAAGCAGCGCGCCGCATCGTCGAGCGAGAGGAAGTTCCAGCACACCTCGTCGAGCGATTCGCCCGCCGAGAGCCGCTCCGCCGCGCGCTCGAAGGCGCGCAGGTACGGCGCGATGCGCTGCGCGTCGCGCCGCTCGCGCGCCTCGGTCTGGCTGCGGTAGCGCTCGGTCAGCTCGCCGATGCAGGCCGACGCGGTGGCGCCGTCGGCCAGCCCCGGCGCCGGCCGGCCAAAGAAGTAGCCCTGCACGAAATCGGCCTCGCAGGCGAGCGCGACCTGCGCGTCGTGCTCGGTCTCGATGCCCTCGATCAGCACCAGCTTGCCGGCCTCGTGCAGCAGCGTGACGAGCCCGTGCAGGATCGCGGTCTGGCCGCTGCGGTGCTGGGCGTGGGACAGCATGATGCGGTCGAGCTTGACGATGTCGGGGTTCAGCTGCCAGATCCGCTCGATGTTCGAATGACCGGCGCCGAAATCGTCGAGCGCGATCAGGAAGCCGTGCTCGCGAAACGCCTTGACGGCCTCGGCGAGCCGGTCGAGATCGTCGGCGCGCTGCTCCAGCACCTCGAGCACCACGCGCCGCGGCGAGATGCCCAGCCGCTTCAGGTTCGCGAGCAGCGCGGCGGTCTGGAACTGGTCGGTCAGCACGCCCGGATGGACGTTCAGGAACAGCCACTCGCGCGCGGCGCCGAGCAGCGAGAAATTCTCGAGATGCAGCGCCTGCGCCAGCCGGTCCACCAGCATCACGTCGCCATGCCGCGCCGCCTCGCCGAACACGTCCACCGGCGCGACCACGCGGTCGAGCGCATCGTGCGCGCGCAGCAGCCCCTCGTAGCCGACCGCCCGCTGGTGCGACAGGCTGAAGATCGGCTGAAACATGCTCGACAGCGACAGGTCGCGATGGCGCGTCGCGACGCGCTCGAAACCGGACGTCACCTCGCGCTCGAAGCGGTATGCCGATCCCGTCACCGCCACCGGGCGCTCCTGCTGAATCGTCGTCACCATTGGGCGACCCTCCTGGCGGTCGGCACCGCGGCCGGCGCTCGACGCAATATCGGTATGCACATCCTCGCACCCTCGTGTTGGCGTTATTTCGCTGCGATTGTCCCGCCAGGGATAAGCAAGCTCCGTGCTCACCGCCAACCCGGCCCGCCGCGCGCGGGCCGCGCCGCATGCCTGCTGGCGGGGCTCGCTCGCACCAAACCGGTGCGCGGCGGCACGCCGCGCTTCTTCCGCGCGCGCTACACTCGCCCGGTCCCCGTTTTCAAATCCCCGGCACCTCGATGGAAATCGTCTTCACCGTCCTGATCCTGCTGCTTGCCGTGGCGCTGTCCGGCATCGTGATCCGGCTGCTGCCGTGGCGCCCGCCGCTGCCGCTGCTGCAGATCGCGTTCGGCGCCGTGCTGGCCTGGCCGCGGCTGAACCTGCACGTCACCTTCGATCCCGAGCTGTTCATGCTGCTGTTCATTCCGCCGCTGCTGTTCGCGGACGGCTGGCGGATTCCGAAGCGCGAGCTCTACCTCCAGCGGCGCGCGATCCTGATGCTCGCGTTCGGGCTGGTGTTCATCACGGTGGTGGCGGTGGGCTACTTCGCGCACTGGCTGATTCCGGAGCTGCCGCTGCCGGTGGCGTTCGCGCTGGCCGCGGTGCTCTCGCCCACCGACGCGGTGGCGCTGTCGGGCATCGCCGGCCGGGGCAGGATCGCGCCGCAGCTGATGCATATCCTGGAAGGCGAGGCGCTGATGAACGACGCCTCCGGCCTGGTGGCGCTGAAGTTCGCGATCGCGGCCGCGCTCACCGGCCTGTTCTCGCTGCGCGACGCCTCGATCACCTTCGTGATCGTCGCCTCGGGCGGGCTCGCGGTGGGCGCGCTGCTGGCCTGGCTGTTCAGCGCGCTCTCCACGCGCTTCTTGAACGCCGCGCAGGAGGGCGACCCGGCGCCGGGCATCGTGATGACGCTGCTGATCCCGTTCGCGTCCTACCTGATCGCCGAGCACTTCGGGCTGTCGGGCATTCTGTCGGCGGTGGCGGCCGGGATGATGATGAACTACACGAGCTTCTCGCGCAGCAGCACGGTGGCCGCGCGGGTGCGCGCCGAGAGCACCTGGTCGATGATCGAGTTCGTGTTCAACGGCATGGTGTTCATCATGCTGGGCCTGCAGATGCCGCAGATCATCGGCCGCGCGCTGCTGTCGGCGCACCACGAGAGCGACGCGCGGATGCTGGCGATGATCGGCTACGTGATCGCGATGCTGGGCGCGCTCTACGCGATCCGCTTCACCTGGATCTGGCTGCTGCGCTCGATCGCGAGCCGCCGCGCGGCGCGGCGCGGCATGCCCGGCGCCTTGCCGGGGTTTCGCACCATCTCGCTGATGACGGTGGGTGGCGTGCGCGGCGCGGTCACGCTGGCCGGCGTGCTGTCGCTGCCGGTCGCGCTCGGCAACGGCACGCCGCTGGCCGGCCGCGACACGGCGATCTTCGTCGCCTCGGGGGTGATCCTCGGCTCGCTGCTGGTGGCCGTGGTCGGGCTGCCGCTGCTGCTGCGCGGGATGCGCACCGTCCCGCATCCGCATGCGCACGAGGAGCGCGCGGCGCGCGCGGCGGCCGCGCAGGCCGCGATCCGCGCGATCGACGCGACCCACGACACGCTGACCGCCGATCTCGACGAGGCCGACGCCGCGCGCTGCGCCGACATCACCGCGCGCGTGATGGATCGATACCGGCGCCGCCTGGTGGCGCTCGACGACGGCGAGGACGCCGCCACGCTGCGCGCGGAGGCCAAGCAGGCCGAGCGCATGGAGCTGCAGATGAAGATCGCGGCGGTGCGCGCCGAACGCGCGGCGCTGTACCGGATGCGCACCGAACAGAAGATCAACGACGTGACGCTCGCCAAGCTGATGCGCGAGGTCGATCTGTCGGAGACGGCCCTGTCCACGCGCAAGAAAGGGCTCGTCTGAGCGCCGAGAGGCCGGGATGCGGCGGCGGCGGGCGGCGCAGCCGCGCACGCCGCCCCGCCCGCCCTCGCGCCGCTCCCGCCCGCCTTACTTCGCGACCACCACCGGGATCCCGCGCAGCGCGCCGGCACCCTTGATCGACTCGATCGCCCGCGCCACCGCCGCGCTGGTCGCCGCGCTCACGCCGGCGCGCAGCGCGAGCGGCTGCTCGGCGCGCTTCATCGCGGCCACGCTCGCGAGCTTCACGGCGCCGTAGCCGCGCACGCGGGCCGGCAGCGCCGCGAGCGCGGCCACCAGGTCGGCGTTGTGCGCGTCCATCACCTCGAACGCGCGCGTCATGGTGGCCTCGTAATCGTCGGCGAGCGCGCGCTCCATGCGGCGCTCCTCGGTGCGGCCGAACGGGTCGAGCGGCGTGCCGCGCAGCGCGCGCAGGCGCGCCAGCACGCCGAGCACCGGCCAGATCCAGCCGCCGAAGCGCCGCTTCCTCGGCCGCCCGCCCGGGTCCGCCCTGGCGATGGCGGGCGGCGCCAGGTGGAAGCTCACGCGGTAGTCGCGCCCGGCCACGCCGTCGAACTGCGCGGCCAGTGCCGCGCGAAACGTGCCGTCGCTATAGAGCCGCGCGACCTCGTATTCGTCCTTCACCGCGAGCAGCTTGTGGAACGTGGTGGCCACCGCCTCGGCCACGCGCGCGTCGCCGGTGGCGCGCGCCGCCTCCACCAGCGCGCGGTAGCGCGCGACGTAGCGCGGCCCGCCGTAGGCGGCCAGGCGCGCGGCGCGATCCTCCACCAGTTGGTCGAGCGAGCGCGGCGCCGGCTCGGCCGCGGCCGGCGCCGCGTGCTGCGCGCGCCAGAGCGCCTCGAGCGCGGCCGGGTCGCCCGCGGCCATGCGCCCGATCGCGAACGCGAGGCGATTGGCCGGCACCGCCACGCCGTTCAGCTCGATCGCGCGCATCAGCGCCGCGTGCGAGACCGGCACCAGCCCCTGCTGCCAGGCGAAGCCGAGCATCAGGATGTTCGCGCCGATGGTGTCGCCGAGGAACCTGGCCGCGAGCGCCTGCGCGTCGCAATCGGTCACGAACGCAGCACCGGCCGCGTGGCGCATCTTGTCGAGCAGCGCGTCGGCGTGCAGGCTCGCGTCCGGATCGCGCACGAACGACGCGTTCGGAATCGGGTGGGTATTGACCACCACGCGCGTGCGGGCATGGCGCACCGTCTGCAGCGCGTCGGCGCTGGCGCCCACCACCATGTCGCAGGCGAGCAGCACGTCGGCCTGCTGCGTGTCGATGCGCACCTGGTTGAGCCACTCGTCGCGCGCGGCGATCCGCACGTACGAGAGCACCGCGCCGCCCTTCTGCGCGAAGCCCATGAAATCGAGCACCGACGCGCTGTGGCCTTCCAGATGCGCGGCCATGCTGATCAGCGCGCCCACCGTGACCACGCCGGTGCCGCCCACGCCCGTGACCAGCAGGTCGTAGGGCGCCGCCGCAAGCCGCGCGGCCGGCACCGGCAGCGCCGCCACGCGCGCGGCCAGCGCGGCCTCGTCGAACCCGAAGCCGGCCGCCTTCTTCAGCGCCGCGCCCTCCACCGTCACGAAGCTCGGGCAGAAGCCGTTCACGCACGAGTAATCCTTGTTGCACGACGACTGGTCGATGCGGCGCTTGCGGCCCAGCTCGGTCTCGACCGGCTCGACCGACAGGCAGTTGGACTGCACGCCGCAGTCGCCGCAGCCCTCGCAGACGGCCTCGTTGATGAAGGCGCGCTTCGGCGGATCGGGATACTCGCCCTTCTTGCGGCGGCGCCGCTTCTCGGCCGCGCAGGTCTGGTCGTAGATCAGCACCGTCACGCCGTCGGTGTCGCGCAGCTCGCGCTGCACGGCGTCGAGTTCGTCGCGATGATGGAAGGTGGTGCCCTTCGGGAACTGGTCGCGATGGCCGTCGTACTTCTGCGGCTCGTCGGACACCACCACGAAGCGCGACACGCCCTCGGCCTCCACCTGCCGCGCGATCTGCGGCACCGACAGGCTGCCGTCCACCGGCTGGCCGCCCGTCATCGCCACCGCGTCGTTGTAGAGGATCTTGTAGGTGAGCGTCGCGCGCGCGGCCACCGCCTGGCGGATCGCGAGAATGCCCGAATGAAAGTAGGTGCCGTCGCCGAGGTTCTGGAACACGTGGCGCGTGTTGGTGAACATCGCATGCGCGGCCCAGTCCACGCCCTCGCCGCCCATCTGGATCAGGCCGGTGGTGTCGCGCTCCATCCACGAGGCCATGAAGTGGCAGCCGATCCCGGCCTGCGCGACCGACCCCTCGGGCACCTTCGTCGAGGTGTTGTGCGGGCAGCCCGAGCAGAAATACGGCGTGCGCCTGACCGCGTCGGCCGCGTTGGAAAGCATCTCCGGCGCGATCAGCTCGCCCACGCGCTCGCGCCGGTCCAGCGCCGGACGGTGGCGCGCGAGCCAGGCCGCGAACACCGGCAGCACGCGCGAGGGGCGCAGTTCGCCGAGCGCCGACAGCAGCGGCGCGCCGTGTTCGTCGTGCTTGCCGAACACGCGCGGGCGCGCGCCCGCGGTGCGGTTGTAGAGATGATCCTTGATCTGCTGCTCGATCACCGGCCCCTTCTCCTCGATCACGAGCACTTCGTCCAGGCCCTCGACGAACGTGTCGAGGCGCGTGGTCTCGAGCGGGAACGACAGGCCGACCTTGTAGATGCGCACGCCGGCCGCGTCGAGATCGGCCACCGTCAGGTCGAGCCGGCGCAGCGCTTCCATCAGGTCCAGATGCGCCTTGCCGCAGGTGACGATGCCGATGCTGGCGTGCTCGCTGCGCGCGATCCAGCGATCGATGCTGTTGGCGCGCGCGAAGTGGCGCACCGCGTCGAGCTTGGCCGCGAGCCGCGCCTCGATGCTCAGGCTCGGCAAATCGGGCCAGCGGTTGTGCAGGCCGCCCGCCGGCGCGACGAAGCCTTCCGGCGCGGGCCACTCGGTGGCGAGCGCGTCGAGGTCGACGGTCGAGCCCGACTCCACCGTCTCCGAGATCGCCTTGAAGCCGACCCAGGCGCCCGAGAAGCGCGACAGCGCCCAGCCGTACAGGCCGAACTCGAGCATGTCGGCGATGTTCGACGGATTCACGATCGGCATCTGCCAGCCGATCATCGAGAAGTCGCTCTGGTGCGGCATCGACGACGACACGCAGCCGTGGTCGTCGCCGGCCACCACCAGCACGCCGCCGTGCGGCGACGCCCCATAGGCGTTGCCGTGCTTGAGCGCGTCGGCCGCGCGATCGACGCCCGGCCCCTTGCCGTACCACATCGCGAACACGCCTTCGACGGTACGCTCCGGGTCCGCCTCCACGCGCTGCGTGCCGAGCACCGCGGTGCCGCCCAGCTCCTCGTTGATCGCGGGCAGGAAGCGCACGCGGCTCGCGTCGAGCAGCTTCTTGGCCTTCCACATCTGCTGATCGACCATGCCGAGCGGCGAGCCGCGGTAGCCGCTGACGAAGCCGGCCGAATCGACGCCGCGCGCCGCGTCGAGCGCGCGCTGCATCAGCAGCAGGCGCACCAGCGCCTGGGTGCCGGTCAGGAACACGCGGCCGCGCGTGGCGGTGAGGTTGTCGGCGAGGCGGTAGTCGGCCAGCGGCGGGGAGCCGTCGATCGGCAGGCGGGCGGTCATGGGCGTGTCTCCAGGGCGTATCGGGGTTCGGATTCGAAGCGAAATCGCGAGCCGCCTGTCAGCTGCGGCTGTTTTTTGGCTATTTTTCGCCCGATGACGGAGTGGAATTTTTCTGTTCTCGCCGCGAAGCCGGGGATCGGAGAAGATTTCCGATGTTTTGCGCGCCGGATGAGGAGGATTTTGCCGGCAGCCCCGATGGGGCCCTGGCGGCGGGCCGCGCGGGCGGCGCCGTGCTGGGGGGGGCGAGACCGGCGGCGCCCGCCCGCCGGGGGGCGAAACGGTCCCGATTCCTGATGGCCCGCGCGCGGCTACTTCCGGTCGACGATGATCCGGTCGAACGTGCCGCCGTCCGCGAAATGCGTCTTCTGCACGGTGTCCCAACTGCCGAACACCTGCTCGACGCTGAACGTCTTCAGCGGCTTGAACTCCGCCGCATGCTGCTTCAGCACGCCCGCATCGCGCGGGCGCAGATGATGTTTCGCGATGATCTCCTGCCCGGCCGGCGAATACAGGTAATCGAGGTAGGCCTGCGCCACCTTGCGCGTGCCCTTCTTGTCGACCACCTTGTCGACCAGCGCCACCGGCGGCTCGGCCAGGATGCTGGTGGACGGATAGACGGCATCGAACTGCCCGCCCGCGCTGCCGGCGTCCATCAGCGCCACCTCGTTCTCGAAGGTCACCAGCACGTCGCCGATGCCGCGCTGCGTGAAGGTGGTGGTCGCGCCGCGGCCGCCCGCGTCGAGCACCGGCACGTTGCGGAAGATCGCCTTCTCGAAGCCGAGCGCCTGCTCGTCGCTCGCGCCCTTGAGCTTCTGGTAGCCCCACGCGGCCAGATACGCGTAGCGGCCGTTGCCCGAGGTCTTCGGGTTCGCGATCACCACCTGCACGCCGGGCCGGGCCAGATCGCTCCAGTCGTGAATCTGCTTCGGATTGCCGTGGCGCACCAGGAACACCATCGTGGTGGAATACGGCGAGCTGTTGTCGGGCAGCCGCCGGCGCCAGTCCTTCGGCAGCAGATGGCCGCGCTCGGCGAGCAGATCGATGTCGTTCGGCTGGTTCATCGTCACCACGTCGGCCTGCAGGCCCTGCAGCACCGACAGCGCCTGCGCGCTCGACGCGCCGTGCGACTGGCGCACCGAGACGGTCTCGCCGCTGCGCTGCTTCCAGGCCGCCACGAAGCCCGCGTCGATGTCCTTGTAGAGCTCGCGCGTCACGTCGTAGGACACGTTGAGCAGCGCGGTGTCCGCCTGCACGGCCGGCGCCGCCGCGACGAGCGCCGCCGCCGCGCCCGCGATCAGCCAGCGGCCGATCCGTTGCGTCTGAGTCATCGAATCCCCTGTGTGTGTGGTCCGTCGGATGTCAGGTATTGGTAAGCGGCGATTGTAGCGAGCACGGCACGCCGTCCCTACGATTCAATCGTGTTGAGATCACAACCAAAAGTCATTTGCCGCCCCGCGCGGGCCGTGCGCCTCGCTCCCGCACACCGCGCCCGCGGCGGCATGCCTGCCGCCAATCGATATCGCGGCGGCCTTTTCATTTCGATTCCGCCAAAGGTTTGACAACGGCTTTGCCGCCATGCTCAGATCGATTCGAACCGAATGCGTCGCTATCAGGATTCAGCTTTTGTTTTATTTCGGTGGCCAATTACCGAATTCATTGCGTATCGACGCTTGGCCAGGGCCCCACGGCGAGCCGGCGCATCCGGCCGCGCCGCCAGGTTTTCGTCCAACAGCGCCAACGCAAGGGCTGGCCGCCCGGGACATTTCCATCGCGCCCGACGCGGTCGAATAAACTTGGAGAAAAAGAAATGAGACAAAGGCAATTCCCATCGCTGGCCGGCATATCGATAAGAATTCTCGCCTCGGCAAGCTTGATCGTCATGCACGCCGGCGCGCAGGCGGCATCGGCCGGGCCGGCGGCGCCGGCGGCCTTTCCGGCCTCGGGCACCACGCTCAATCTCGTCAACGGCACCCACGGCGCCTACCCGGACAGTCGGGTGTACTGGACGCTGGTGGGCATGGACCCGGCCAACCACAACCGCTACGTGCACGTCGACTGCGCGGGCACGCTGGTGCCGATGAGCGCCGCCGACGACGCCCAGCAAACCAAGAACGGCATCGGCTACGCGAACTACTCGAACGCGCTGTCGCAATGCAAGTCGATCACGATCCCGGCCATCAGCTCGGCGCGGCTCTACCTGACGGTGGGCAGCACGCTGTACCTGCAGGCGGTGGGCAATCCGGTCACCGGCTACACCGGCCCCAACCTCGAGAATCCGGCCGATCCGAACATCGACGTGACGTTCGATTTCATCGAGTTCGACACCAATGCCGCGAACTTCTTCGGCAACACCACGCGCGTCGACCAGTTCGGCTTGCCGCTCGAGCTGCGCCTGCAGGGACAGGGCGGCTACGACCAGACGGTGGGGGAAACCGAAACGCGCGCGGCGCTGTTCCAGGCCTACCGGCAGCAGGTGCCGACGCCGTTCCAGGGCCTCGTGCAGGCGCCGTACCGGATCGTCGCGCCCGCGCACGGCAGCTTCAAGCCGGGCGGCGCCAACGCGACCTATCTCGACAGCTACATCCAGTCGATCTGGAATCTCTACAGCAGCCGGACGCTCACCTTCACCGACGCGCAGGGCACCTTCACGGGCCGCGTCGTGAACGGCCAATTCCGGTTCACCGACGGCCAGGGCACGTACTACGTCAACCGCATGCCGACCACCCAGGAAGTGCTGCTCGGCAACGGCCCGCTCAACGACGCCACCAACGCCGCGCCGGGCCTGCCCACCGCCAAGCAGCTGCAGATCCAGGCGCAGCTCTGCGCGGCGCTGAACCGGCACGTGGCGGAAAATCCCGCGCTCTGGAGCAGCGCCGGCTCGTTCTACGCCTCGCAGCCGACCAACTCGTATTCGCAGTTCTGGCATGCGCACGCCATCAACCATCTCAGCTACGGATTCTCCTACGACGACGTGAGCGGATTCAGCGCGTCGCTGGTGGCCACCAATCCGACCGTCGCCACGATCACGGTGGGCTGGTAAGCCGGCGCCGCGCCCGGCCTCACGCAGAGCGCGACGCAGGACGGCATCCGCCGCCATGTCGAGGCGATCGCGCAGGCGGCGGACCTGCCGGTGCTGGTCTACCAGATCCCGTACCGCACCGGCGTCAACGTCGGACTCGGCACGCTCGAGGCGCTCGCGGCGGCCGGCGGGTGCGAGGACGGCCTGCGCCGGCCCTTCGTGCCGGCCGGCGAATCCGTGCGCGAGCGCCTACGGCTCGGGCTCGGCCGCCTCGCCGACGAGGCGGTGGCGGCGCTCCGAGGCGCGTGGCGGCGAACGTCGGGAGACGCGTCCCGGCACGCGGCGCGCAGGCACCGTGCGGGCCGCGCCGCAGTCATACGCATGACGCGGGGCCGGGCGATACTCCCGGACCTAGCCGACACCGCCCCGCACTGGAGAACCCTCGATGATCCGACTGGCCACCCTCCCCTTGCTGTCGATCGTGCTGCTGCTCGGCGCGTGCAGCGACGATTCGCATCCCGCGGCGGCCTCCGGCGCGGCGGCGGGAGCGGCGGCCTCGGCGGTGCCGGCGAGCGGCGGCGGCACCGCCAGCACCTTCAACGGCGGCGCGGCGGCGACATCCTCGGTCGCGGGCGCGCCGGAGGCGGCGTCCGGCCAGCCGCCCCTCGCGCCGCCCGACCTCCACTACCCGCCCACCGACGGCGACGCCTCGGACGCCGTGCCGCCGCCGCCCGGCCCGGGCGATCCCGGCGGCCCCGACGATGCCCACGATCCCCGCAATCCCGCCGCGCTGAACCCGCCCGTGCCGAATGGCGCCTCGGCCGACGGCGCCGCGACGGTGCCGCCGCCGAGCCTGTTGCCGGGCTCCGCGGCCGATTCGGCGCGCACGCGCGGCTGAGCCGGCACGGGGCCGGCCCGCCCTGGCAGCGGGCGCCCGTCACGATGCACCGGCCGGCCTCGCGCCGCGCCGCCTGGCGGGCAACGGGCGGGCAACGCCCGGCGCGGCTCGCTCAGACCGCGAACGCGAAGTCGCGCCGCGGCGCCGCCGGCAAGGCGGCCGGGTCGCGCGGCGCCCCGCGAAACCGCTGCGGCGCCGCGCAATGCACCAGCGTATCGATGAGGTATTTGGCGCGCGGCCATGGCCCGAAGCCGGCCGCGGTGTTGACGTGGCCCGCGTCGCCGAGGTTGACGAACGCGCTGCCGAACCGGCGCGCCATCTCGCGCGCGTCGGCGAGCGTCATCCACGGATCGGTCTCGCTGCCGATCAGGATCGACGGCACCGGCAGCCGGTGCGCCTCGAACGTCCCCGCAAAGGCGAATTTCACCGGGTTGGCCGGCGCGACGAACAGCACGCCGACCACCTCGGCGCCCAGTTCGCCGCGCTGCAGCGCATGCGCGGCGGCGAGGCAGCCGAAGCTGTGCGCGGCCAGCACGAACGGGCCGCGCTCGCGCGCGAGCGTGTCGCGCACCGCGCCGGACCAGCGCGCCAGATGCGGCGCCTCCCAGTCGTCCTGCTGCACGCGCAGCGTATGCGCGAACTGGCGCTCGAGCCAGGTCTGCCAGTGCGCAGCCTCGCTGCCATGCAGGCCGGGCACGGTCACGACACGCGGCGGCCACGCCGACGCTTTGCTGCAGTTGGACATCGTTGCCTCCTTCGCTGGGCCGGTGGAGTCGAAGCCGATTGTCGGCCGCGCGGCGGGCGGGGAGAACCAATTTATCGTGCTTAGCAATTTCGGACTGGCGGCGCCGGATCGCCCGACGCCGTAAAATGGCCGTTTCGGCACGACACGGCCACGCGCCGGCGCCGCCCTCGCCAGCCCCCGACCACGATGCAGATCCTGCTTCATTACTCCGATGGTGAACTGTCCGACTGGCAACGCGAGACCGCAGCCGCGCTGCCGGGCGCGGTACTGCGCGCCTGGCAGCCCGGCGACGACGCGCGCGCCGACTACGCGCTGGTCTGGCAGCCGCCCGCCGCGCTGCTCGCGCCGCGCGACGGCCTGAAGGCGATCTTCATTCTCGGCGCCGGGGTCGATGCGCTGCTCGCGCTCGAGCGCGAGCGCCCCGGCACGCTGCCGGCCGGCGTGCCGCTGGTGCGGCTCGAGGATAGCGGCATGGGCGCGCAGATGGCGGAGTACGTCGTGTACGGCGTGCTGCGCCACCTGCGGCGCTTCGACGATTACGCGGCGCAGCAGCGCGACCGCCGCTGGGCGCCGCTGCCGGTCGCGCCGCGCGAGCGCTTCGTGGTGGGCGTGCTGGGCCTCGGCGTGCTCGGCGCACGAGTCGCGCGCGCGCTCGCGGGGCTCGGCCTCACGGTGCGCGGCTTCAGCCGCAGCGCGAAGGCGCTGGACGGCGTCGCCTGCTCGGCCGGCACGCCGCGCGCGGGCGATCCGGCGTTCGACGCGTTCAGCAGCGGCCTGCGGGTGCTCGTGAACCTGCTGCCGGGCACGCCCGACACCGAGGGCGTGCTGAACGCGCGGCTGTTCGCGCGGCTCGCGCCCGGCGCGCTGCTGGTCAACGTCGCGCGCGGCGCGCACCTGGTCGAGGCGGACCTGCTCGACGCACTCGCCACCGGACGCCTCGGCGCGGCACTGCTCGACGTGTTGCGCGAGGAGCCGCCGCGCGCCGATCATCCGTTCTGGCAGCATCCGCGCATCACGCTCACGCCGCACGTCTCGGCCGAGACCGAACGCGGCGGCGCGATCGCGCAGATCGCCGCGAAGATCCGCGCGTTCGAGCGCGGCGAGCCCGTGGGCGGGATCGTCGATCTCGCGCGCGGTTATTGAGGGCGCTCGCGCGGCGCCCGCAACCGCGTCACGCCAGCCAGCCATGCCGGATCACGCAGCCGCCGCGCGGCGCCGGCCCGGTTGCCCACGACAACCGCAGCACCACGCGCCCCTGCGCGCGTCACCGAACGATGGAGACTGATCATGACGTTCCCCGCAGCCGTGACAATCGTTGAAGTCGGGCCGCGCGACGGCCTGCAGAACGAGCCGAGCTTCGTGCCGACCGAGGTGAAGATCGCGCTCGTGGACCGGCTTTCGCATGCCGGCTTCGCGAACCTCGAAGTGGCTTCGTTCGTCTCGCCGAAATGGGTGCCGCAGATGGCCGACGGCGCCGCGGTGATGGCCGGCATCGCGCGCCGCCCCGGCGCGCGCTACTCGGCGCTGACGCCGAACCTGAAGGGCCTGGAGAACGCGCTTGGCGCGCGCGCCGACGAGGTGGTGATCTTCGGCGCGGCAAGCGAGGCGTTCTCGCAGAAGAACATCAACTGCAGCATCGCCGAGAGCATCGCGCGCTTCGAGCCGGTCGCGAAGGCCGCCAAGGAGGCCGGCGTGCGGCTGCGCGGCAGCGTCTCGTGCGCGCTCGGCTGCCCGTACCAGGGCGAGGTGCCGGTGGCCGCCGTGATCGACGTGGTCGAGCGCTTCGCCGCGCTCGGCTGCGACGAGATCGACATCGCCGACACGATCGGCGTGGGCACCGCCGCGCAGACGCGCACGCTGCTGGCCGCCGTCTCGCAGGTGTTCCCGCGCGAGCGGCTGTCGGGCCACTTCCACGACACCTACGGCCAGGCGCTCGCCAACATCCACGCCGCGCTGCTCGAGGGCATCACGATCTTTCATGCCTCGGTGGCAGGCCTGGGCGGCTGCCCCTACGCGAAGGGCGCGACCGGCAACGTCGCCACCGAGGACGTGCTGTACCTGATGCAGGGCCTCGGCATCGAGACCGGCATCGACCTGATCGAGGTGGCCGAGGCCGGCGCTTTCATCTCGCGCGCGATCGGCCGCGAGAACGCCTCGCGCGCCGGCCGCGCGCTGCTCGCCAAGCGCGGCGACGCGCAGGCCGCCCGCGCCTGAACCCATTCCGTATTCCCGATTCCCTTGACGCTGACGCCTTCATGACGCCCTCCCCGACTCCGACACCTCCCGAAGCGCTTCCCGACTCCGCGCGCCGCGTCGCGCAACTGCTGCGCGAGCGCGGCCACGCACACGGCGTGGTGCTGCTCGACGAAACCGGCCGCACCTCGGCCGAGGCCGCCGCCGGCCTCGGCTGCTCGGTGGCGCAGATCGCCAAGTCGATCCTGTTCCGGCGCGTCTCGGACGGCGCCCCCGTGCTCGTGATCGCGAGCGGCGCGAACCGCGTGGACGAACGCAAGGTGGCCGCGCAGGTCGGCGAGATCGGCCGCGCCGACGCGAAGTTCGTGCGCGAGAACACCGGCTACGCGATCGGCGGCGTCTGCCCGATCGGGCATCGCGTCGCGCCCGTCACGCTGATCGACGCCGACCTGCTCGCGCTCGACAGCCTATGGGCCGCGGCGGGCCATCCGCATGCGGTATTCGAGCTGTCGCCCCGGGAACTCGTCGCGCTGACGGGCGCGCCGGTCGCCGACGTCGCCCTGCGGGAGCCGGCATGAGCGGCGGCGCACGAGATCCGGCGAACGATACGATCGCGGCGGCCGGCGCGGCGGCCGAGACACCCGCCGCCGCCATCGCCTCGCCCTGCACCAACGTCTGCAAGATGGACCGCGAGGCGGGCTGGTGCATCGGCTGCCGCCGCACACGCGACGAGATCGCCGCGTGGCGCAAGCTCGACGACGCGGGCCGGCTGGCGATCCTCGCGCGGCTCGAGGCGCGCTGGTTCGACGACGCGGCGGCACCGACCGGCGCCGCCTGAGCGGCCCATGCGGGCGGCCGCGCAGCCGGGCCGGCGCGAGACCGCGAAGGCGCCGGGCCAGGCTCGGCCGGCGCCGCTCGCCGGCGCCGCGCGAACAAAAAAAAGCCGTTCGACCAGGGAGTGGCGAACGGCGCTCAGAGTGGAATCCCGTTGACGTGATCAACGTTAAGGCGATCATACGAGCGCCCATTTTGCATCGCATCGGGAGTTTCCCTACAGACCGAAATCCGCGCCCGGCGCCGCCGCCGCGGCATCGCTCGCGAGCCGGTCGCGCCGCGCGCGGCGGCCAGGCTCGCAGCAGCGGCGGCGATGCGGCGGCGGCCCGTCACGCGCATCAGGTGCCGAGCTCGCACGCCTCGAAGAACGCGAGCATCTCCGCGAGCAACGCGTCGGGCGCCTCCTCGGGAATGTAATGCCCGCAGTCGAGCGCGCGCCCGCTCACGTCGCGCGCCACCGCACGCCATTCGTCGAGCGGCGAGAAGCAGCGCGCCACCACGCCGTGGGCGCCCCACAGCACGCGCAGCGGACAGCCGAGGCGGGTGCCGCGCTCGAGATCGGCGCGATCGTGTTCGAGATCGATGCTCGCCGAGGCGCGATAGTCCTCGCACATCGCATGCACCGCGCCCGGCTGCTTCAGCGCGTGACGGTACGCCTCGAGGGCGGCCGGCGAGAACGGCGCGAGCCCGGCCGAGCGGTTGCCCATCACGCGCTCGACGTAGGCGTCGGGGTTCGCGCCGATCAGCGTCTCCGGCAGCGGCGCCGGCTGGATCAGGAAGAACCAGTGGAAATAGGCGGTCGCGAACGCGCGGTCGGTCTTCTCGTACATCGCGAGCGTGGGCGCGATGTCGAGCAGCATCATGCGCTCGACCGCATCGGGATGATCGAGCGCCATCCGGTGCGCGACGCGCGCGCCGCGATCGTGGGCACAGACCAGAAAGCGCTCATAGCCGAAATGGCGCATCACGGCGAGCTGGTCGGCCGCCATCGTGCGCTTCGAATAGGTCTGGTGGGCGGCATCGCCGCGCGGCTTGCCCGATGCGCCGTAGCCGCGCAGGTCGGTGGCAATCACGGTGAAGTGCTCGGCCAGCACGGCGGCAAGACGATGCCAGATCATGTGAGTCTGCGGATGCCCATGCAGCAGCAACAGCGGTGGACCGGTCCCTCCTTTGACGCCGAAGATGTCGACATCCTGCACCGTTACATTGAACGCTGCGAACTCGTCAAACGACATGGCGCTGTCTCTCTGTTCGATTGTTGTAGCAGCCATTGTAGAAGCCGGGTCCGCGATGCAAAGCCGCCGCGTCTCGCAAATCGTAGAAGCCGAGCACTCATTCGACACGAGCGCCGGCCGAGACGTCCTACAATCGCACGACCGTTCGTATTAATATGCAACGACCGCCGCCGCGCGCCGCTCTGCGATGCCGCCGGCGCGGCCCGCGACGCGCGCGAAGCGACGCGCCGCTACACTCATGTGGCCGCCCGCGACCGACGCGAGCGGCGCCGCCTCCGGAGACCCCATCATGGCCCTGCCCGCCGTCCTCCAGCGCCTGTCGCTGCCCGTCATCGCCTCGCCGATGTTCATCGTCAGCTATCCCGAACTGGTGCTCGCGCAGTGCAAGGCGGGCATCGTCGGCTCGTTCCCCGCGCTCAACGCGCGGCCGGCCGAACTGCTCGACGAATGGCTCACGCGCATCGAGGAGGAGCTCGCCGCACACCGCGAGCAGCATCCCGATGCGGTGATCGGGCCGATGGCGGTCAACCAGATCGTCCATCAGTCGAACGTGCGGCTCGAACACGACGTGCGCGTGTGCGTCGAGCACAAGGTGCCGATCTTCATCACCAGCCTGCGCGCGCCGGCCCCGGAGATCGTGCAGGCGGTACACAGCTACGGCGGCATCGTGCTGCACGACGTGATCAGCCTGCGCCACGCGCAGAAGGCGCTCGAAGCCGGCGTGGACGGGCTGATCCTGGTGGCGGCCGGCGCGGGCGGCCATGCCGGCACCACCTCGCCGTTCGCGCTGGTGGGCGAGGTGCGGCGCATGTTCGACGGCCCGCTGGTGCTGTCGGGCTCGATCGCCAACGGCGGCTCGATCCTCGCCGCACAGGCGATGGGCGCCGACCTCGCCTACATGGGCACGCGCTTCATCGCCACGCGCGAGGCGCACGCGGTGGACGGCTACAAGCAGGCGATCGTCAACGCGAAAGCGGCCGACATCGTCTACACGAACCTGTTCACCGGCGTGCACGGCAACTACATTCGCGAGAGCATCGTGAACGCCGGGCTCGATCCGGACGCGCTGCCCGAGGCCGACAAGTCGAAGATGAATTTCGCCAACGACAAGGCGAAGGCGTGGAAGGACATCTGGGGTGCGGGGCAGGGCGTGGGGCTGATGGATGACGTGCCGAGCGTGGCCGAGCTGGTCGAGCGGCTCGCGCGCGAATACGCCGACGCAAAGACGCGGCTCGGCATTCGCGGCTGACGCCGCGGCTTGCCCGAACGCGGCTTGCCTGAATGCGGCGCCGGCCCGGCCGCGCGCCGGGCACGGCGGCCGCGCCGGGCGCGGGCGCCGGCGCGCTCAGCGCGCGACGGCCCGCCTCGCCTTCGGCGCGGCGGCCTCCCTCAGATACTCGTCGATCGACGGGCACAGCGATTGGCCGGAGAAGCGGTCGGCCAGGAAATCGACGAACGAGCGCACCTTCGCGGACACGTGCCGGCGGCTCGCGTAGACCGCGTAGATCGGCAGCTCGCGCGGCGGCATCGCCTCGAGCAGCAGCGGCACCAGACGGCCGGCCTCGATGTCGTCGCCCACCACTTCGGTGCCGAGCATCGCGATGCCGCTGCCGTTGAGCACCGCCAGGCGCAGCGCCTCGAGGTGGTTGACGATCAGGTTGCCCGACAGCGTCACGCGCGAGGCCGCGGCCGATTCGAACGCAGCCGAATCGATCGAGCTCGGCCCGGTGTCGCGGCGCAGGTAATTGTGCCGCTCGAGATCGGCCAGCGCGGCGGGCATGCCGTGTTCCTCGAGGTAGGCCGGCGAGGCGACCAGCAGGATGTGCGCGGTCGCGATCTGCCGCGCCACCAGCGACGACGATTTCAGCCCGAACGGCGCGGCGCGCACGGCCACGTCGTAGCCTTCGTCGATCAGCTCCACCACGCGATCGGACAGCGTGATCTCGACGGTCACGTCGGCATAGCGCGCCGCGTAGTCGGTCACGGCGCTCATCACGTGGCGCAGCCCGAACGCGGACAGCGAGGTCACGCGCAGGCGGCCCTGCGGCACGATGCTGGCCGCGCCCACCGCCTGGCCCGCCTCGTCGAGTTCGGTCAATGCCTGCACGAGCCGCTCGTAGTATTCGCGCCCCGCCTCGGTCGGTGCGACGCGGCGTGTGGTCCGATGCAGCAGCCGCGCGCCGAGCTGCTGCTCGAGATGCATCACGTGCTTGCTCGCCATCGCCGCCGACATCTGCATGCGTTCCGCTGCGCCGACGAAGCTGCCGACTTCAACGACATAGCGAAATACATTCATGCTGACGAGGGTATCCATCAAAAACGCTCGCGTTCCAGAAATTGCACATTGAAAAGACTGTAACAAAGGCTGGCTCGCGAAAACGTCAACAAACGCAAAACGTCGTTTTATGGACGCGCCCGGCGCCGGTTCCGCGCCGGGCATCGCGCGGCGCGCCGTCCGCGCGGCGCGCTCGGGGCAACGCTCAGAATCGCACCCGCATGCCGGCGCCGAGCGTGTCGCCGCTCGACTGGTTCGACAGGCGGTCGAGCAGGTAGGCGGCGTAGAGGTCGGTGCGCTTCGACAGCGGATAGTCGTAGCCGACCGCCCAGGTCTGACGCGTCTGGTCGAGCCCGCCCGTGTCGCGCGAGTACGCATACGAGGCCAGCGCGCTGCCCGCGCCGAGCGGCACCGACACGCCGCCCTGCGCGGTGTTCACGTGCCAGCTGCCGCCCTGCAGGTCGTTTTTCGTATACATGTACTGCCCGTACAGCTTCGCGAACTTCAGGTCATAGCTGATGCCGAGCTGCGTGACGCTCTGGCTCTTCATGCCGGCCACCAGCGAGCCGAGATCGCCCGGCGCGTTGTTGAAGTTCACATATTGGTACACGGCGGTCATCGCGAGCGGGCCGCGGAAATACTGCAGCTGGCCGCTCCATTTCTTCGCGGCGTTGCCGCCGGACTGATTGCCGAGCGCGTACATCGCACTCGCGTTGAAGCCGTTGAAGTCGGGCGTCGTGTACGACACCGCGTTGTTCCAGCCCGAATCGCCCACCACGCCCTGGTCGGTCGTGTAGGTCGGGAAGGTGCCGAGCCCGAGGAACACGTGATAGACCATCGGCGAGAATTCGTAGGAGTCGATCAGCGGGTTGAACAGGATCGTCGAGAGGAACAGGTGGGTCGTGAGGCGCCCCGCGCGCACCGTGCCGTAGGGCGTCTCGAGGCCGACATAGGCATTGCGCGCGAAGAACGTGTCGCCCTGGAAGCGGCCGTAGCTGCCGCTCTGCGGCCGGAAGAAATCCTCGATCGTGAAGATCGCGCGGTAGCCGCCGCCGAGATCCTCGGTGCCGCGCAGGCCCCAGTACGAGGTCGACATGCCGCCGCCCTGCACGCCCCAGGCGCGCTCGCCGCCCGGGAATTTCTGCGCGCCCACCCAGGCATCGACCTGGCCGTAGAGCTGGATGCTCGATTGCGCGTGAGCGGGCGCCGCGAGTGCCGCCCACGCGAGGCAGGCGAAGGCACCGGACGCAGTCCGGCGAGCGAGTGACTTCATGAGATCTCCGAATCAAATCGAATGGAAGCGATGCGCGCCGGGTCGAGGCGAGGGCGTGCGCATGGACGAGGCTAGGCCATCTTCGCGGGCCGATAAACTGATCAAAATTGAAAACGCTTATGGTGGGTATAGCGGCGGCGCGCGATACGCGGAGCGGGCCGCGGCAGCGGGCCGGAATCGGCTCGGCAGCGGCGGGCGCCGCCGGCGAGGCGCGAAAGATAGCGCAGGCGGGATGCGGCGGGAAAGCGTGAAACGGAAAAACCCACGGGAAACGGCGCGGACTGTGGCGAATCCGCGTCAATCAGGGGGCAAGGGTGCGAGGTGCGAGGCGGCGGCAGCCCGGCACGGCCGGGCGCGAAAGCTCAGTTGTTGCGGTAGAACGAGGAGAAGAAGGTCCCGCGCGAGTCGGCGCTTTCCTGGGCGCGCGGCGCCGGCGGGCGGCCGCGTTCCTCGTTGTAGCGGGCCACGTCGGCGCGGATCGAGCCGGAGCGGATCGCCCCGTCGGCCGCCCCGGGCGGGCGCGGCAGCGAGGACGAGGAGGCGCTGACCGACCGGTAAGGGCTGGCCCCCGGATAGCGGCCATCGTCGCCCCCCTCGGCCGGGCCGCCGGCCGCGCCGACCCGATACGGCGCGGCGGCCGCCCGACTCGGGCGCAGCCCCCAGCGCACGCCGCCGGCCTCGCTGCGCCAGCCGGGGGCGAGATCGCGGTGCATGGCACCAGCGCCGCCGCCGCGCCCCCCGCCGCCGTGCGGCGGATGGGCGAAGGCGAGCGAGGCCGCGAGGGCCATCGCCGCCGCCGTCAGCCACTTCCCGATAGTCCGTTTTGCCCGATCCACTCTCATATTCGCTTACCGCGTGCTGTTGGCCTTGGCCCGGATTCGGGCGGCAGCCTTTCGTCAGTAATTTAGGAGCGGGTGATTTTGATGTCGAGCCGAAAAGTGTTAGACCGCCGGCATCGATGTAACACCGTGTTACTCCAAGGCTTCCGACGCTTTTTACGCTAATTTTTAGCGAATTTTTGCGCGTTTAGGCGTGAATTTCGCAGGGTCGATTCCCAGTCGAAAACGTCCCTGCAGCCGTCGCTTCATACAAATTATTCATTAATTGATTCGTCGAATGAATTTGTCTATTGAATGTGCAGCCGCGACAATACGCGCCTGGCGCGTCCGGCAGCCGGGCCGCTTCGCCCTTTTCTCGTTCACCGTCCTATTCCAACCTCGAGATCTCCGATGGCCCGTCCCCGCTTCCTTCCCGACAATTTCACCCTGGCGCTGGTCACCACCGTCGTGTTCGCGAGCTTCGTGCCGTGCCGCGGCCAGGTCGCGCAAGGGTTCGACTGGGCGACCGACATCGCCGTCGGCCTGCTGTTCTTCCTGCACGGCGCGAAGCTGTCGCGCGAGGCGGTGATCGCCGGCGCGACGCACTGGCGGCTGCACCTGGTGGTGCTGCTCAGCACCTTCGCGCTGTTCCCGCTGCTCGGGTTCGCGCTCAAGCCGCTGCTCACGCCGCTCGTCACGCCCGCGCTCTACGCGGGCGTGCTGTTCCTCTGCACGCTGCCGTCCACGGTGCAGTCGTCGATCGCGTTCACCTCGATCGCCAAGGGCAACGTGCCGGCCGCCGTCTGCTCGGCGTCGGCCTCCAGCCTGCTCGGCATCTTCATCACGCCGGCGCTGGTCGGCGCGCTCATCACCACCCACTCGGGCACCGGCGCCTCGGCATGGAGCACGGTGGGCAGCATCGTGATGCAACTGCTCGTGCCGTTCCTGGCCGGCCAGGCGATGCGGCCGCTGATCGGCGCCTGGATCGAGCGCAACCGCGGCGTGCTGAAGTTCGTCGACCAGGGCTCGATCCTGCTGGTGGTCTACGTGGCCTTCAGCGAGGCGGTCAACCAAGGCCTCTGGCACCAGATTCCGCCGCTCGCGCTGGGCGGCCTGCTGCTGGTGTGCCTGGTGCTGCTGGCGGTCGCGCTCGGCGTGACCGCGCTCATCAGCAAGCGGCTCGGCTTCAGCCAGGCGGACCGCATCACCATCATTTTCTGCGGCTCGAAGAAGAGCCTCGCGGCCGGCATCCCGATGGCGAAGGTGATCTTCGCCGCCCACACGGTGGGCGCCATCGTGCTGCCGCTGATGCTGTTCCACCAGATCCAGCTGATGGTGTGCGCGGCGCTCGCGCAGCGCTGGGGCGCGCGCGACCTCGCCCTCGACGACCAGCCCAGCGCCTGCGCGAAGCCGCAGTTGAACGCCGGCGAGCGCTGAAGCTCGAAGCAGGGCGCGGGGAAACCGGCGCCGTGTGGTTTGCCAATCCCTAGACAATTCCATAGAAAAACTATAACTAATGAAAAAATGACTATGGAATTGAAGCGGGTAGCGGCCTGACTGGTGCGTGCGCCTCCGGTCGGGCCCGATGTGCGCGGCTCACGTCACAAAAAATTCACTGCGGCCGGACCCACGCCGATTGTTAAATAGTGTGTCCCGTCGTCTGCTCGCCCGTCATGCCCCCGCCCGCCGCTATCGCCGTCGCCGAAACGACCCGCGTCGCCGACCTGCTCGCCGCGGGCGCGCTGAGCGCGCAATTCCAGCCGATCGTCGAGATCGCCGGGGGCGCCATCGTCGGCTACGAAGGCCTGGTGCGCGGCCCGCGCGGCTCGGCCGTCGAGATGCCGGCGGCCCTGTTCGCCCAGGCCGGCCGGGAAGGCTGCTCGCTCGAGCTCGAACTCGCCGCGGCGGCCACCTGCGTCGAGGCGTTCGCGAAATCGGGCGCCGACGGCCAGCTGTTCGTGAACTTCAGCGCGCACGCGATCGTGCAGCTCGCGCGGCAGCGCGCACGCGTGCTCGGCGCGCTGCCGGCCGGGCGCATCGTGGTCGAGCTCACCGAGCAGCACCCGGCCAGCGACCTGCTCGGCCTGCCCTCGGCGCTGGCCGAACTGCGCGGCTCGGGCGTCTCGTTCGCGCTCGACGACTACGGCACCGCCAACGCCAACATGAGTTCGTGGGTGCGCCTGCGGCCCGACATCGTCAAGATCGACCGCTTCTTCATCGACGGCATCGCCAGCGACCCGCGCAAGTTCGAGGCGGTCAAGGCGATGCAGCAGTTCGCGGCGGCCACCGGCGGCCGGCTGATCGCGGAAGGCATCGAATGCGCGGCGGACCTGATCGTGGTGCGCGACCTCGGCATCGACTGCGGGCAGGGCTTCTTTCTCGGCCGGCCGGCGCCGGTGCCGGCGCCGCGCGCGGCGGCCGCGGCCCACGACGCGCTGCTCGCGCAGCACATCGCGGTGTTTCCGGGCCTGCCGCGCACCAGCACGCTGACCCGGCCGAACGCGACGATGGCCGAGAAGATGCGCGTGCCGGCGCCGGCGCTGCCGAGCCACGCCACCAACAATCAGGTGCTCGAACTGTTCCAGCGGCGCCCCGACCTGCATGCGGTGGCGGTGGTGGAGGGCGAGCGGCCGATCGCGCTGATCAACCGGCGCGGCTTCATGGACCGCTACGCGCGGCCCTACCATCGCGAGGTGTTCGGCAAGCGGCCGTGCCTGCAGTTGGCCAACAACGCGCCGCTGATCGTCGACAACGCCACCACCGCGGAACAGCTGACCTCGCTGCTCGCGAGCCACGACCAGCGCTATCTGACCGAGGGCTTCATCATCACCGACCACGGCCGCTACACGGGGCTCGGCACCGGCGAGAGCCTGGTGCGCGCCGTCACCGAGGTGCGGGTCGAGGCCGCGCGCTACGCCAATCCGCTCACGTTCCTGCCCGGCAACATCCCGATCAGTTCGCACATCGCGCGGCTGGTGGGCAAGGACGCGGCGTTCCATGCCTGCTACGTCGATCTGAACCAGTTCAAGCCGTTCAACGACCAGTACGGCTACTGGCAGGGCGACGAGGTGCTGAAGTTCGCCGCCTCGGTGCTGGCCGACGCGTGCGACCCGACCCGCGACTTCCTCGGCCACGTCGGCGGCGACGATTTTCTCGTGCTGTTCCAGAGCGAAGACTGGGAAGCGCGCGCGCAGCGCGCGATCGGCCGCTTCGACGAGGGCGCCCAGCGCTTCTACGCGCATGCGGACCGGCTCGCGGGCGGCATCCGCGGCGAGGACCGGCGCGGCAATCCGGCGTTCTTCGGCTTCGTGACGATGGCGATCGGCTGCGTGAGCGTGCCCGGCACGCGCCGCTACCGCAGCGACGAGATCGCCTCGGTGGCCGCGCTCGCCAAGCGGCGCGCGAAGCAGCGGCCGGGTCACCTGTACCTGATCGACGTGGAGGAAGGCCGCGCCTGGCTGCGCGCCCACGGCGAGCAGCCGCACCTGCCCGACGGCGGCGGCGCGGCACGCCAACCCTGAGCGGCGGGCGAGCCGCGCGGCGCCGCCGCCACGCAGCGAGCCGGCAGGCGCGCGCCGGCACCCCGCCCCCCTTTCGGGCCTGGTCCGGCCGCGCCCGGGCACGGCCGGCCCCGGCCCGCCGGACCGCCGGCGCTCGCCGTTCCGCTCGTTTCGCGCCTGTTTAGCAAACGCACGCTACAGGCGCATTCCGCCCGCCGGCTGAAAAACGCCAAAAATCCGGGTAATTACCAACTTTCCAGGCAGCCCGCGCATCATTTCATCGCGATTTTTTACTATACAATCGCCGACATCCTAAACACCGGATCGGCCAGCATGGGCACCACCATTCGCGATGTCGCGCGGGCGGCGAACGTTTCGATCGGCACCGTTTCGCGCGCGCTGAAGAACCAGCCGGGCCTGTCCGAGGCCACCCGCGAGCGCGTGGTCGCGGTGGCCGCCGAGCTCGGCTACGATCCCGCGCAACTGCGCCCGCGGATTCGCCGGCTCACGTTCCTGCTGCACCGCCAGCACAATAATTTCGCCGCCACGCCGTTCTTCTCGCACGTGCTGCACGGCGTGGAGGAGGCCTGCCGCGAGCGCGGCATCGTGCCGGCGCTGCTGACAGTCGGGCCGACCGACGACGTGCTGCGCCAGATGCGCCCGCACGCGCCCGACGCGATCGCGGTGGCCGGCTTCATGGAGCCCGAGACGATCGACGCGCTCGCCGCCACCGGCCGCCCGCTCGTGCTGATCGACATGTGGGCGCCGGGCCTGCGCTCGGTGAACATCGACAACGGCGCCGGCGCCTCGCTGGCGATGCGGCACCTGTTCGCCGCCGGCCGCCGGCGCATCGCCTTCATCGGCGGCTCGCCCGCGCACCACAGCATCTCGCAGCGCGCGCTCGGGTTCCGCCGCGCGTTCTTCGAGGCGGGGCTGCTGTTCGATCCGTCGCTGGAAGTGACGATCGACGCCGGGCTCGACCCCGACACGGGCGCCGCGCGCGCGATGGAGCGCATCCTCGACGGCGGCGGCCCGCGCCCCGACGCCGTGTTCGCGTTCAACGACGCGGCCGCGCTGGCCGCGATGCGGGTGTGCCTCGCACGCGGGCTGCGCGTGCCCGAGGACATCGCCCTCGTCGGCTTCGACGACATCCCCGGCGCCGCGCACGCGGCCCCGCCGCTCACCACGCTGGCGGTCGACAAGGAAGCGCTCGGCCGCCGCGGCGTGGAGCTGCTGCTCGCCGACGCGCCCGAGGAAACCGAAATTCGCCTGCCCGTGCGGCTGATCGAGCGCGCGAGCAGTTCCGCCGCGGCGCATGCGCCGCGCCCCCTCACCCCGGTAATCGCCTCATGACGAACCCAGCTTCGCCGACCGCGCCGGACACGCCGGTGCCGCACGTCGCGGACTTCCGCGACGCGGCCTTCCTGATGTCGCACGTGCAGCACACGCTGCGCTTCTACGCGCCGACGGTATTCGATCCGACCGGCGGCTTCTTCCATTTCTTCCGCGACGACGGCTCGATCTACGACCACACCACGCGCCACCTCGTCAGCAGCTGCCGCTTCGTCTTCAACTACGCGATGGCGTACCGGCAGTTCGGCGACCGCCAGCACCAGGACTACGCGCGCCACGGCCTGCGCTTCCTGCGCGAGGCGCACTGGGACCCGGCACACGCCGGCTACGATTGGGAACTCGAGTGGCGCGACGGCCGCAAGGCCGCCACGCGCGACGCCACGCGCCACTGCTACGGGCTGGCGTTCGTGCTGCTGGCCGCCGCGCACGCGGTGATGGCCGGCATCGAGGAAGGCCGCGAGCTGGTGGGCCACACCTTCGCGCTGATGGAGCAGCATTTCTGGGACGCCGCGGGCGGGCTCTACAAGGACGAGGCCACGGCCGACTGGCAGGTGTCCGGCTACCGCGGCCAGAACGCCAACATGCATGCCACCGAAGCGCTGCTGGCCGCCTACGAGGCCACCGGCGAGACGCGCTACCTCGACCGCGCCGAACGGGTCGCCGCGAACATCACGCAGCGCCAGGCCGCGCTCTCGCAGAACCTGGTGTGGGAGCACTATCACGCCGACTGGTCGATCGACTGGGACTACAACAAGGAAGACAGCACCAATATCTTCCGCCCCTGGGGCTTCCAGCCGGGCCATCAGACCGAGTGGGCCAAGCTGCTGCTGATCCTCGAGCGGCATCGCCCGCTCGACTGGCTGCTGCCGCGCGCGATCGAGCTGTTCGACGCGGCGTTCGCGCATGCCTGGGACAGCGAGCACGGCGGGCTGGTCTACGGCTTCGGCCCCGACTACACCGTGTGCGACCACGACAAGTATTTCTGGGTGCAGGCCGAGACCTTCGCCGCCGCCGCGCTGCTCGGCGCGCGCACCGGCAGCGAGCGCTTCTGGGACTGCTACGACGAGATCTGGCGCTACAGCTGGCAGCATTTCGTCGACCACCGCTACGGCGCCTGGTATCGCATCCTCACCTGCGACAACCGCAAGTACAGCGACGAGAAGAGCCCGGCCGGCAAGACCGACTATCACACCATGGGCGCCTGCTACGAGGTGCTCAACGCGCTGCCCGGCGCGAGCGGCAACGCCCTCGCGCATCGCAAGGAGAACGCATGATGAGCGGCACTTCGCCTGACACGCCCTTTCCGCGGTTCGTCTCGGCCGGCGACATCCTGACCGACATGGTTCGCCACGACGCCGCGCAATGGACCTCGGTGCCGGGCGGCGCCGGCTGGAACGTGGCGCGCGCGGTGGCGCGGCTCGGCGTGCCGAGCGCCGCGGTGGGCGCGCTCGGCCGCGACTGCTTCTCCGACGTGCTGTGGCGCGAGAGCGAGGCGGCCGGTCTCGACCTGCGCTTTCTGCAGCGCGTCGACCGGCCGCCGCTGCTGGCGGTGGTCCACCAGACCCGGCCGCCCGCCTACTTCTTCATCGGCGAGAACAGCGCCGATCTGGCGTTCGATCCGGCCGCGCTGCCGGCAGGCTGGGAAGCGCCGCTCGAATGGGCGCATTTCGGCTGCATCAGCCTCGTGCGCGAGCCGCTCGCCAGCACGCTGATCGCGCTGGCGGGCACGCTGCGTGCCAAGGGCGTGAAGATCAGCTTCGACCCGAATTACCGCAACCTGATGACGGCCGCGTACCGGCCCACGCTCGAGAAGATGGTGAAGCTGGCCGATCTCGTGAAGGTGTCCGACGAGGACCTGCGCCACCTGTTCGACGGTGACGAGGCCGAGGCGATCGCCACGCTGCGCGCGCTGAACCCGGCGGCCGCGTTGCTGGTCACGCGCGGCGCACAGCCGGCCACGCTCTATGCCGACGGCCAGACGCTCGAGGCGCAGCCGCCGCGCGTGGAGGTGGCCGACACCGTCGGTGCCGGCGACGCCTCGATCGGCGGCCTGCTGGTGAGCCTGATGACGGCGCCGCGGCGCGGCTGGGGCGAGCATCTGGCGTTCGCGCTCGCGGCCGGCGCGGCCGCCTGCCGGCACACGGGCGCGCATGCGCCGACGCTCGACGAGGTCGACGCGCTGCTCGGCACGCGGTGATGCACGCGGCGCGGGCGGCGCGGGCGGCCCCACCGCGCCGCCCGCAGATAATCCGGCGGCGCCCCGCGCGCGATGCTAGGATGCAAGCTCCCCTCTACGGGAGATCCTCATGGACGGAATCCGCATGACGGCCCGCGGCTATACGGCGACAGCCTATACGCGCGCGGCCAACGGGGGCCGCTTCCGCGGCTATGTCATTCTTTCCCGCTCGGACGGCGACACGCCGGACAACACCCAGTACGAGACGCAATATGTCCGCGCCGACGAGCACGAAGCGCTCGACGACGCCGAGGCCCTGGTGCGGCGCATCCTCGGCGAACTCTCGCACTGAGTCCGCCGCCCGCATTGCCGAGCCGGTCCGCCGCCCGCGCGGCGGGCCGCGCCCGCCCTCCTCACCAGAGCCGCGCGAGCACCGACACGATCGCCATCACCACCAGCGTGGACATGAATGGAAACGGATGGGCGCGCGAGCCGATCCGCAGCGTCACGTCGCCGGGCAGCCGGCCCACGCCGAGCTTCGACAGCCACGGCCAGGTGCGCGCCAGCACCATCACCGCGATGAAGGACACCAGCAGCCAGCGAAACATCGGATCTCCTCCGCCTCAGAGCGCGTGCGAGCGTTCGCCGCGCGCGAAGGCGGCAAGGCCATCGATGCCGCGGCCGAACGCAATCACCTTGAACAGCTCGCCCATCTCCGCTTCGGAAATCAGCTTCTGCACCGCGTTCGCGGCCGGCAGGAAGCGCGCGGGGTCGGACGGATCGATCGCGGCCAGCACCTCGGTGATGCCGGCATTCAGCAGGAAGCGGCCCTGCGAGGTATAGCCGAGCAGCTCGGCGCCGGCCGCCACGCCGGCCGCATGGATCCCCGAGAACTCGACGTGCGCGGTGATGTCCTGCAGCCCCGGCCAGACGAACGGATCGCCATGCGCGCGGTGCCGGTAATGGCACATCAACGTGCCCTCGGCGCGCTGCGGATGGTAGTACTCGGCGGCCGGGAAGCCGTAGTCGATGAAGAACGCCGCGCCGCGCGCGAGCATCGTGCAGACGGTGCGCGTGAAGGCGCGCGCGGCCTCGTGCGTCTCGGTCAGGTAGCCGGCCGGCAGGTCGAGCGCGGCGAGCGTGTCGATCAGCTCCGGCGCGTGCGCCGCGAGCGGCCGGTCCTCGAACACGAACGCGCGCGACGCGGCATCGACGGCCACGCCGCGCTCGCGCCAGCCGGCGCCGGCCCCGGCGGCGCGCAGCACCAGCCGCACCGGCATCGCGTCGAGCACCTCGTTGCCGATCACCACGCCCTCAAAGCGCTCGGGCAGCGCGTCGAGCCACTGCACGCGCGCCGCCAGCGCGGCCGGCAACGCGGCCGCGAGCGTGGCGCGCTGGCGCTCGCGCAGCTCGCCCGACAGCTCGACGATCTGGTAGTGCTCGGGCGCGGCGCCGAGCGCCTCGAGCGCGGCCAGCAGCCCCGCCGCGAGCCGCCCGGTGCCGGCGCCGAACTCCATCACGCGCCGCGTGCCGCTCGCGCCGAGCGCCTCGGCCACCGGCCGCGCGAGCGTGTGGGCGAACAGCGGCGAGAGCTCCGGCGCCGTCACGAAATCGCTGCCGTCGTCGCCGCGCCGGCCGAACTTGCGCGCGCCGCCGCTGTAGTAGCCCAGGCCCGGCGCGTACAGCGCGCGCTCCATGAAGCGCGAGAACGGCAGCCATCCGCCCGCCGCCGCGATCTCGGCACGCAGCGACGCGGCCAGCGTTTCGGACTGGGCGAGCGCGTCCGGGCCGGGAACGGGTAAACTAGCGGGTTCGTGAGCTTTCGGGTTCATCCCGGCATTGTAAATGACCGCATCCGCCGTAACGTCCGCCGCCGCGCTGCCCGACGCGCGCGTGGTGCTGATCACGGGCGCGGCACCGATTCCGGCTGGCCCGGCCGGGCCGGCCGGAATCGGTGCCGCGCTGGCGCGCGCGTTCGCGCGGCGCGGCTGGGACGTGGCGCTCGCGGTGGACGCCGAGGCGGCCCGGCCCGGGGCCGAGGCGCTGGCCGCCGAGATCGCCGCGCTCGGCCGCCGCGCGGCGGTGCTGGTGGCCGACCTCGCCAGCGAAGCGGGCGCCGCCGCGCTGGTGCCGGCCTGCTGCGACGCGCTCGGCCGGCCCGGCTGCATCGTCTGCCACGGCGATCCGGCCCCGGCCGACGACGCGCTCAACGCCGGCCACGCCTCGCTGACCGCCGCGTTCGCGCGGCTCGTCGCGGCGCCGGTGGTGCTCGGCCGCGCGCTCGCGGCCGCCACCCCGGAGGCCGCGCGCGAGGACGAGCGGCTGCGGGCGGTGCTGATCCACGTGCTCGACGACGCGCTGTACCATCCGGCACCGCAGCGGCTCTCGCAGGCGCTGGCACAGGCCGCGCTGCATCGCGCCACCGCCGCGCAGGCACTGGCGCTGGCGCCGAAGGTGCGCGTGGCGGGGCTGGTGCGCGGGCGCGCGCCGCACGCCGACGAGCTGGCCGAGGCGGCCTGCTATCTGGCCGAGGCGCCGGGCGTGACGGGCGCCACGCTCGCCGTGGACGGCGGCGAGCACCTCGCGCCGCCTGCCGGCGACGGCCGGGCCGAAGCGGCCCTCGCCGGCCGCCCCTGACTCGCGTGCCAGCACGCCAACCCGCAACCTGATTGGAACCACCATGTTTTCCGCCCTCCTGCACCCCAGGCTCGCCGACTGCCGCAGACTCTATCTGCGCGACCACGAGGTCTCCATGCGTATCGGCGCGTTCGAGCACGAGAAGCGCGGCGAACAGCGCGTGGTCGTCAACATCGACGTGTTCGTGCCGCTGGCGCTGACCACCCCGCTGGCCGACAAGCTGCGCGAGGTGATCGACTACGATCTGATGAAACAGGCCGTCGCGCATTGCGTGGCGAGCGGCCATATCCACCTGCAGGAAACGCTGGTCGACTCGATCGCCGCGCGCCTGCTCGCGCACCCCGCCGTGCGCGCGGTGCGCGTCTCCACCGAGAAACCGGACGCCTACCCCGATTGCGACGCAGTGGGCGTCGAAGTCTTCCGCATCAAGGACGAGGAGCGCGCATGAACGCCCCCCATACCCCCGCACACGCCGAGGCCGCGCAGGCCGTCGAGGCCAACGTCGCCGATCTCGGCCGCCGCGCGCTCACGCGCCGCGAGCAGAAGGAGGCCTACGAGAACAACAAGCTGTTCAAGCGGCTCGCGCGCCAGGTCGGCCAGGCGATCGGCGACTACAACATGATCGAGGACGGCGACAAGGTGATGGTCTGCCTGTCGGGCGGCAAGGACAGCTACGCGATGCTCGACATCCTGCTGCGCCTGCGCGAGCGCGCGCCGATCGACTTCGAGATCGTCGCCGTCAACCTCGACCAGAAGCAGCCGGGCTTTCCCGAGCACGTCCTGCCCGAGTACCTGACGCGGATCGGCGTGCCGTTCCACATCGAGAACCAGGACACCTACAGCATCGTCAAGCGGCTGGTGCCCGAGGGCAAGACCACCTGCTCGCTGTGCTCGCGGCTGCGCCGCGGCATCCTCTACCGCGTGGCGGGCGAGCTCGGCGCCACCAAGATCGCGCTCGGCCACCATCGCGACGACATCCTGCAGACGCTGCTGCTGAACCTGTTCTACGGCGGCAAGCTCAAGGGCATGCCGCCCAAGCTGCAGTCCGACGACGGCAGGAACATCGTGATCCGCCCGCTCGCCTACGTGAAGGAAGTCGATCTCGAGAAGTACGCCGAGCTGCGCGAATTCCCGATCATCCCGTGCAACCTCTGCGGCAGCCAGCCGAACCTGAAGCGCGCCGAGATGAAGGCGCTGGTGCGCGACTGGGACAAGCGCTTCCCGGGCCGCGTCGACAACATGTTCAGCGCGCTCGCCAACGTCGTGCCCTCGCACCTGATGGACACCGGGCTGTTCCCGTTCGCCGGGCTGCGCGCCACCGGCCAGGCCGACCCGGCCGGCGACATCGCGTTCGACGAGGAGCCGTGCGGCACCGGCGCGCCGGACGCGGGCGGCGCCAGGCCGATCTCGATCGTATCGTTCGACGATCTGTAACAATCCCGCTCGATTGCCGCGAAACGCCCGCCGGATGGGCGTTTCGCGGCACGGCGCGGCGCCGCCCGGCGCGATCGGCGCGCCCCCTGCGTGCTAGAATTCGGCACTTCGAACTCTCCCGACGCTGGCGCCATGAATATCGTGATTTTGGCGGCAGGCACCGGCAAGCGCATGCGATCCGCGCTGCCGAAGGTGCTCCATCCCCTGGCTGGCAAGCCGCTCCTCTCCCACGTTCTCGATACCGCCCGCACGCTCGCGCCGTCGCGCCTGGTGGTGGTGGTCGGCCATGGCGCGGAGGCCGTGCAGGCCGCCGTGGCCGCGCCCGACGTGCAGTTCGCGCTGCAGTCGCAGCAGCTGGGCACCGGCCACGCGGTGCGGCAGGCACTGCCCTTGCTCGACCCGGCCCAGCCCACCCTGGTGCTGTACGGCGACGTGCCGCTCACGCGCGCCGGCACGCTGCGGCGGCTCGTCGAGGCGGCCACCGACGCGCGCTACGGCATCCTCACCGTCACGCTCGACGATCCGACCGGCTATGGGCGCATCGTGCGCGACACCGCCGGCAGCGTCACGCGCATCGTCGAGCAGAAGGACGCCTCGCCCGAGCAGCTGCGCATCGCCGAGATCAACACCGGCATCATCGTCACGCCCACCGCCCAGCTCGCGATGTGGCTCGGCGCGCTCGGCAACGACAACGCCCAGGGCGAGTACTACCTGACCGACGTGGTCGAGCAGGCCATCGAGGCCGGCTTCGAGGTGGTGACGACCCAGCCCGACGAGGAATGGGAAACGCTCGGCGTCAACAGCAAGGCGCAGCTCGCCGAACTCGAGCGCATCCACCAGCGCAACCTGGCCGAGGCGCTGCTGGCCGACGGCGTGACGCTCGCCGATCCGGCCCGCCTCGACATCCGCGGCTCGCTGGTGTGCGGGCGCGACGTGTCGATCGACGTGAACTGCGTGTTCGAGGGCGCCGTGGAGCTGGCCGACGGCGTGACGGTCGGCGCGAACTGCGTGATCCGCCATACCCGGATCGGCGCCGGCACGCGCATCGAGGCGTTCTCGCACCTGGAGGGCGCGCAGGTCGGCGCGCAGGCCGTGGTCGGGCCGTATGCGCGGCTGCGGCCCGGCGCGGCGCTGGCCGACGAGGCGCACGTGGGCAACTTCGTCGAGGTGAAGAACGCCGTGCTCGGGCACGGCGCGAAGGCCAACCACCTCACCTACCTCGGCGACGCCGACATCGGCGCGCGCGTCAACATCGGCGCCGGCACCATCACCTGCAACTACGACGGCGCGAACAAGTTCCGCACCGTGATCGAGGACGACGTGTTCGTCGGCTCCGACACGCAGCTCGTCGCGCCGGTGCGCGTGGGCGCGGGCGCGACGATCGCGGCCGGCACCACGGTGTGGAAGGACGTGGCGAGCGGCCAGCTCGTGCTCAACGACAAGCAGCAGACCGAGAAGGCCGGCTACGTGCGGCCCACCAAGAAGAAGAGCTGAACGGTTCCGGCGGCTCAACACAGTTTCGGAAGGCGCACCTGGGTGGCGCCTTCCTCATTTCGGAGGATCGATCGCCATGTGCGGCATTGTCGGCGCAGTTGCGCAACGTAACATCGTTCCGGTGCTGATCGAAGGTCTGCGCCGGCTGGAATACCGCGGGTACGACTCGTGCGGAGTGGCCGTGCTCGAGGGCGGCGAGCCCAGGCGCGCGCGCAGCGTCTCGCGCGTGGCCGACCTCGACGCGCAGGTGCGCGAGACCGGCCTCGAGGGCATGACCGGCATCTCGCATACGCGCTGGGCCACGCACGGCGCGCCCGTCACGCACAACGCGCATCCGATCTTCTCGCGCGACACGGTCGCGCTGGTTCACAACGGCATCATCGAGAACTACGAGACGCTGCGCGAGACGCTGCGCGCGAAGGGCTACGAGTTCGTGTCGCAGACCGACACCGAGGTGATCGCGCATCTCGTGCACAGCCTCTATCGCGGCGACCTGTTCGCCGCCGTGCGCGAGGCCGTCGCGCAGCTGCACGGCGCCTATGCGATCGCCGTGATCCACAAGGACCAGCCCAACACCGTGGTGGGCGCGCGGCAGGGCTCGCCGCTGGTGGTCGGCTTCGGCGACGGCGAGAACTTCCTGGCCTCCGACGCGCTGGCGCTGGCCGGCAGCACCGACCGCTTCACGTTCCTCGAGGAAGGCGACGTCTGCGAGCTGTCGCTCGACAGCGTGAAGATCGTCGACCGCAGCGGCGCGCACGTGGAGCGCGAGGTGCGCACCGTAAGCGCCTACGGCGGCGCCGTCGAACTCGGCCCGTACCGCCACTTCATGCAGAAGGAAATCTTCGAGCAGCCGCGCGCGATCGCCGACACCATCCCGCCCATCGAAGCGTTCGAGGCCGCACTGTTCGGCGCGGGCGCGGCCGAGACCTTCGCCGACATCGACAGCCTGCTGATCCTCGCCTGCGGCACCAGCTACTACTCGGGCATGACCGCCAAGTACTGGCTCGAATCGATCGCGAAGATCCCCACCCAGGTGGAGATCGCCAGCGAGTACCGCTACCGCGACTCGGTGCCGAACCCGCGCGCGCTGGTGGTGGTGATCTCGCAGTCGGGCGAGACCGCCGACACGCTCGCCGCGCTCAAGCACGCGCAGTCGCTGGGCCACCAGCGCACGCTGGCCGTCTGCAACGTGGCGACCAGCGCGATGGTGCGCCAGACCGGGCTGCAGTTCCTGACGCGCGCCGGCACCGAGATCGGCGTGGCCTCGACCAAGGCGTTCACCACCCAGCTGGTGGCGCTGTTCCTGCTCGCGGCCACGCTCGGCAAGGTGCGCGGGCACGTGGACGCGGCCCGCGAGGCCGACTACATCCGTCAGCTGCGCCACCTGCCGGCCGCGCTGAACAGCGTGCTGGCGCTGGAGCCGCAGATCATCGCCTGGTCGGAGGAGTTCTCGCGCAAGGAGAACGCGCTGTTCCTCGGCCGCGGGCTGCACTACCCGATCGCGCTGGAAGGCGCACTGAAGCTCAAGGAGATTTCGTATATCCACGCGGAAGCCTATCCGGCCGGCGAGCTGAAGCACGGGCCGCTCGCGCTGGTGACGGAGGCGATGCCGGTGGTGACGGTGGCGCCGAACGACACGCTGCTGGAGAAGCTGAAGTCGAACATGCAGGAAGTGCGCGCGCGCGGCGGCGAGCTGTACGTGTTCGCCGACGCCGACACGCACATCGTCAACGACGAGGGGCTGCATGTGATCCGGATGCCGGAGCACTACGGCGCGCTGTCGCCGATCCTGCACGTGGTGCCGCTGCAGCTGCTGGCGTATCACACCGCTTGCGCGCGAGGCACGGACGTGGACAAGCCGCGGAATCTGGCGAAGTCGGTGACGGTGGAGTGAGGGCGGCGGGGCGGGAGCCCCGTCGCGTCGCAACGCCCCGCGCAGCCGATGCGGGAGGCGCTCATGCCGGCCCTTCATGCCGGCCGCTCGTGCCGGTCCCGCCGAGCGGCCCGCGGCGGCACGCGATGCCGTGCCCCGGAACCAGCCGCACCTCGCCGCGCGTGGCTCCATCGATCCGGCGCCGCCTGGCACTCATCAGCGCGGCTTGGCGCTCCTATACTCGGCACGAAACCACTGCCACAGGAGTACCTCGTCGTGAATCAATCATGGTTGGTCCGTTACGCCGCGCCGGAGGATTTCGATGCGTGGCTGCCGCTCTGGGACGGCTACAACGCGTTCTACGGGCGCGCGGGCGCCACGGCGCTGCCGCGCGAGATCACCGATCTCACCTGGCGCCGCTTCTTCGACGGCTACGAGCCGATGCACGCGATGGTGGCCGAATCGGCGGGCCGGCTCGTCGGGCTCGTGCACTTTCTCTACCATCGCCACACCACCCTGGCCGGCCCGATCTGCTACCTGCAGGATCTGTTCACGCTGGAAGCGACGCGCGGCAAGGGCGTGGGCCGCGCGCTGATCGAGGCCGTCTACGCGCAGGCGAAGCGCGACGGCGCCGAGCGCGTCTACTGGCAGACGCACGAAACCAACCAGACGGCGATGCGGCTCTACGATCGGGTCGCCGAGAAGTCCGGCTTCCTCGTCTACCGGCACGCGCTGTAGCCCGCCCGCGGCAGGCCCGGCCAGGCGGCCGGGCCGTTGGCCTGCGCCGCGCGCCGGGGCTCAGGCCGCGTCGTTGCCGGTGCCGCCGGCCTTCTTCTTCATCAGCGTCATCACGAACGGCAGGCACAGCAGGCTCACGAGCGCGCCGTCCACGGCGTTGTTGATCATGGTGCCGCCGAACTCGCCGAACTTCGGCGTGGTGACGCCGGTGCCGATCCAGGCCGAGCCCGAGATCGCCTGATCGAACAGCGACATCCGCGAGATGGTCTTCTCGAACGCATCGCCCCAGTCGGAGCCGCCCGGCATGCGGATCGGATCATGGCCGATCGCCATCTGCGGCACGGACGCCCAGCCTTCGCCGAGCGCCTGCTCGATCACGCTGCCGGTGAGCTTGTCGAACACCTCGCCGAGCATGTTGGCGCCCACGTAGGCGCCGCCGTTGAGCACCACCTCGCGGCCGAGCTTGCCCTTGGCCTGCGCGGCCTCGGTCTGGTTGGTCATCTTCGAGATCTCGTCGAGCTTGTTGGCGAAGCCCGCGCCCGAGGTGCCGCCGGCCGTTTGCGCCCAGTTCACGAGGAACTGATTGGCGCTGTACGGCGCGAAATTGACCAGCTGGGCGAGCAGCGCATTGCCGGCCTGCGGGTTCTCCGAGTACGGCTTGACGGTATTGGCGGCATCCCGCAGGCCCGCGTAGACGACGGTCCGCGTCAGTTGCGGCAGCAGGTCCTTCAGGTTGCCGGTGCGGCCGGCGCCGATCGCGGTGGAAATCAGGCCGACCAGCTGCAGCACGTTGCCGGCGTTGGCGGTGGGCGTGTTGGTGTGGCGCGAGCGGCGCATCAGCATGGCGGCGATGTTGCCGAGGCCGACCAGCGCGATGATGGCACCGGCGGCGGCTTCCTGCGCCTTCAGCGAACCCTCGCCCTGGTGCGCGTTCTGCAGATGCTGGACGAGGCCCGCCACCACCTCGCGGATCGCCGTGGTCAGGCCGACCGCGACCGCTTCGTGGCCACCGACCTGGCCGACGTTGCCGAGCCAGTTCATCAGCGCGCTCTTCTGCGCGGCCGCGGCGCCCGTCGTGGCGCCCGCCGCCGTGCCGCCGGTGCCGGGCGGATGCATCGCGATGGCATCGTCGTCCATGCCCACCGCCTCGCTTTCCGACGACGTGCTAGCGCGCTCCAATGCCACTTGATGCGCGGCGTCGAACAGCGCGTCGAGGTGGTAGTCGCTGCTCGAATCGGAGCCGGGCCTGCTGCTCTCGCTCGCGTGGCCGTCTTCGGACGAGGCCGGGCTGGCGGACGGGCTCGGCTGCGCATACAGGCCGCGCAGGCCGAGGCTCGACGGCGTGCTGGGCGCGCCGCCGGCGGCGCTGCCGTCCTCGGACGAGGCCGAGCTGCTGCCGGCGGACTGGCCGTACAGGCCGCGCAGGCCGAGGCTCGACGGCGTGCTGGGCGCGCCGCCGGCGGCGCTGCCGTCCTCGGACGAGGCCGAGCTGTTGCCGGCGGACTGGCCGTACAGGCCGCGCAGGCCGAGGCTCGACGGCGTGTTTGCCCCCGAGTTCGGCACGCTGCTCGAATGGAACAGGCGGCCGAGCGCGAAGCTCGACGGCGAACTCGACGCCACGCTGGCGCGGTCCGACGCGCCCGGCGCTTCGCTGGCGAGATGCGGCGCCATTTCGGCAAACAGCTCCAGCAGTTGCGAGACTTTTTCCAGGTCGCCGGCGATCGCGGCCCGGGTTTCCTCGAGCGTCATCGGCGTGTTGGCCGGCGCGCTCAGCGATGCCGTGCTGATCTCGGCGATCGGGCTCGACGCAGCGGAGCCGCCCGCGGCCGGCGAATCGATCGCCTCCTTGATGCTGCGCGCGAGCAGCGTCTCGGTGGGCGGCAGATCCGCGGGCGGATCCCCCACTTCGGCGAGCGATCTCGGCAGATGGCTGTCGGACACGCTGCGCAGATGCAGCCCTTGCGTGCGCGCGTTCAGCGCGATCGGGCCGTGCGGCGCGCCGGTACTGCCCGGTAGCGGCATGGTGCGCACCGACGAACGCGACGGCGCATCCGACGCATCCGACGCATTCGATGTGCCGCGCGAGCGGGTCGTCAGCGCGCCCGTCAGCGCGTTGGTCGCTTGCGGGGTCGGCGCGCCGACTGCGGGCTGCTGCGTGCCGTGCGACGAGGGCGTCGGCGATGACGGACCGGTGTCGGCAGACGACGCGCCGCTGGTGACTCTTGGGGACATGGCAAGGCTCACGGAATGAAATTGAACATTGACACTATAGAAACCCGGTGCGCCCGACATGGTGGCAACACGAAGGCGACGGTGCCCACCCGAACCAACCGCGGCACGAATCCGGTGCGCGCCATGCATGACGCCGGTTGCACGGGCCATGGCTCCCGCTCGCGCCCGTTCAGACCCGGTTGCCGCCGTTCACCGTGGCGCGCGCCTTCTTCATCAGCGTCATCACGAACGGCAGGCACGGCACGCCGATCTGCGCATCGCGCGCGCTCCGCGAACAGGACGTGGAGATGGCGGTGCGCTTCGAAATGCTGACGGGGCTGGTGGCGATGGGCACGCGCGGCGACATGCAGGACGCGCAGCAGGCCTGGCGGCAGCGCCGCGCGGCATGCGGCGCCTCGCGCACCTGTCTCGCGGCCGCCTATCGCGACCGCATCGCCGCGCTCGAGCCGCAAGACCAGCAGCTGAAAAGCCGCGGGCCGTTCCGAAGCGGGCACGGCGCGGCCGTGCCTCCCGCGCTCAGTCCGAGGCCGGTGCCAGCCGCCGCAGCTCGTCGGCGGTGAACGGCCGCGAGCGCGTGACGAAGCGCCAGCCGGTCGGCCCCTCCAGCGAGAACATGCCGGCCTTGCCGGGCACCGCGTCGACGATCAGCTGCAGGTGCCGCCAGGCCGCGTACTGCGCCTCGTGCATGTGGAACGACACGCCGCCGATGGTGCCGAGGCAGATGTCGGCCTCGCCGAGGATCAGCTCGCCCTGCGCGAGGCACATCGGCGCGCTGCCGTCGCAGCAGCCGCCCGACTGATGGAACATCAGCGCGCCGTGGCGGCGGCTCAGCGCGTCGATGAGCTGGCGCGCCTCGTCGGTGGCGATCACGCGCGGCGGTAAATCGGACATGGCGGACTCCCGATGGCGGCGCCGAGCGGGCCGGCGCCCGGCAGGGCTCGCCGCCGCCGGCCCGCTCGGCATGCGGGTTGCAGGTGATCCGATGGTACGTAGCCGCGCCGCGGCGCGACAGCGCGGGTTAACCCGTTCGGCCCGCGCCGCGGACGGCGGCAGGAAGCGGCGCGCCAGCGCAACGCCGGCAACCGCAGGCGCGACGGCGCGGCTCAGCCGCCCGCCTGGTGCCGCAGCCGCCACGCCTGCCGCGGCATGACCACGTACAGCGTGCCGATCAGGCCGAGCGCCAGCACGAGCAGTTGCAGCACCAGCGTCAGGCCGGCGGACGCGAGATCGGCGCCCTGCGCCACCGCGAACTTGAGCGCGGTGGACAGCAGGTTGGTGGCGAGCGAGACCACGATGGTCCAGCCCCAGGTGGTCAGCCCGAGCATCACGGCCTGCCCGAACGAGAACGACGCCGGCACCGTGAGCCCGTGCGCGGCGAAACCGCGGCGCGTCATGTAGCCGACGATCGGCAGGCACAGCACGCTCACCAGCACCACCAGCAGGCCGCCGTAGAAGATCATCCCGTACAGCGAGGCGGCCGCCTCCGAGACGACGTTCGGCGTGCCGCGCCGGCCGGCCAGCAAGGCGAGCACCACCAGCGTCACGGCGGCCAGCCAGACCGGCAGCGTGGCGAGGAACGTGCGCCAGAAGCAGGACCACCAGAGCGCCGTGCGGCGGCCGAAGGACAGCTCGGGAATCATCGTGAACATCGTGGCGCCTCGCTTGCCTGGCGGTTGAATTCGAACCGTCGAATGCGACGGCTGGGACAGGGGCAATGGCGGGCGCGGCACGGCGCGCCCCCGGCCGCCCCGGCGGAGAACCGCGCGAGGCGAGGCGAGACGCGGCCGGCCGGCGGCCCGCGCCGCCGGCGGCTTACTCGCCGTCCTTGTCCTGACGGATCTGCGGCAGTGCCGAGGCCTCGCCCGGCGTCAGCAGCCCGACCTGCGAGTACACGCGCAGCTTGTCGCGCGTATCGGTGATGTCGAGATTGCGCATCGTCAGCTGGCCGATCCGGTCGCGCGGCGAGAACGTCGAGGCGACCTTCTCCATCGACAGGCGCTCGGGCGCGTAGGTCAGGTTCGGCGACTTCGTGCTCAGGATCGAATAGTCGTTGCCGCGGCGCAGCTCGATCTGGACCTCGCCCGTGACGGCGCGCGCCACCCAGCGCTGCGCCGTCTCGCGCAGCATGATCGCCTGCGGATCGAACCAGCGGCCTTGGTACAGCAGGCGGCCGAGCCGGCGGCCGCTCTCGCGGTACTGCTCGATGGTGTCCTCGTTGTGGATGCCGGTGACGAGCCGCTCGTAGGCGATGTAGAGCAGCGCGAGGCCCGGGGCCTCGTAGATGCCGCGGCTCTTGGCCTCGATGATGCGGTTCTCGATCTGGTCGCTCATGCCCAGGCCGTGGCGCCCGCCGATCCGGTTCGCCTCGAGCAGCAGCTCGACCTGGTCGCTGAACTCCACGCCGTTGAGCGCCACCGGACGGCCTTCCTCGAAGCGCACCGTGACGGTTTCGGCGGCGATCTTCACGTCATCGCGCCAGAATGCCACGCCCATGATCGGGTTGACGATCTTGATGCCGCTCTCGAGGCTTTCGAGATCCTTCGCCTCGTGGGTGGCGCCGAGCAGGTTCGAATCGGTCGAATAGGCCTTCTCGGCCGACATCTTGTAGCCGAAGCCGGCCTTGCTCATGAATTCGGACATTTCCGCGCGGCCGCCCAGCTCGTCGATGAACTGCTGGTCGAGCCACGGCTTGTAGATCTTCAGGTCCGGATTGACGAGCAGGCCGTACCGGTAGAAGCGCTCGATGTCGTTGCCCTTGTAGGTGCTGCCATCGCCCCAGATGTTGACGCCGTCTTCCTTCATCGCCGCCACCAGCATCGTGCCGGTCACGGCACGGCCAATCGGGGTCGTATTGAAATAAGTGACGCCGGCCGTCGAGATGTGGAACGCGCCCGATTGCAGCGCGGCGATGCCTTCGGCGACGAGCTGCGCGCGGCAGTCGATCAGGCGCGCGTTCTCGGCGCCGTATTCGCGCGCGCGCTGCGGGATCGAGTCGTAGTCGGATTCGTCGGGCTGGCCCAGGTTGGCCGTGTAGGCATACGGCACGGCGCCCTTGATCCGCATCCAGTGCAGCGCGGCGCTCGTGTCGAGCCCGCCGGAGAACGCGATGCCGACCTTCTGGCCGGTCGGAAGACTTTCAAGAATCGTGGTCATGGCGATAAACCGAGTGATTTCGTGGTCGGAAGGATATGCACGCAACCCGTAAGTATCGACGGTGCCCGATGGCGAGGCAAGGATTGCGCGCCAAGTTTTGCGGCCCGCCGGGCCGGAACCGGCCACCGGCGGGGCCGGCGCTCCTTAAACAAAGTTTCATCCGCCGATATGGTTGTTTCAGAATCGGCGCCAGGACGCGGCCCGATAATCGACGCATCGTGACCTCGACAGGAGCCGCAGATGACCCGCCCGATGAGCATCGAAATGATCAACGAATCCGGGAGGAGCGCCGTGATGATCTCGATCGAGCGCGCATCGGTGCTGCTCGACCCGGCCGACGTCGATGCGGTGATCCAGTACCTGAGCCTGCTGCGCGCCTCGATGCAGCCGCCGGTGCCCGAAACGCCGTCGCGCTCCGAGCAGTACGTGGTGGAGATGGACCCGTGCTGGTACACCGAGCAGCACGCGCTGTACGGCGGCGCGGTGCTGTTCCTGCGCCACACCGGGCTGGGCTGGAGCGGCTTCGCGCTGCCGCCGCGCAGCCTCGAACGGCTACACGAATCGCTCGGCCACCATCTCGAGGCGCTGCGCGAGCCGAGCGGATTGCCGAACTGAGCCGCCGGCCGTGCCCGCCGCCGAGCCAAGCGGCACCTCGACGGCGCCGCGGCGTGATTCGCGACGGCCGCTCCTGAACGCCTCGCCATCGTTGCCCATACTTCCATGAACCAGCTCCAGGCCATGCGCGTCTTCACGCGCGTCGTCGATCTCGCAAGCTTCAACCTCGCGGCCCGGCAGCTCGGCATGTCGGCCGCCGCCGTCACGCGCAGCGTGGGCATGCTCGAGGCGCACCTCAACATGCGCCTGCTGAACCGCACCACGCGCAGCCTGTCGCTGACCGAGGCGGGCCGCGAGTATCTGGAGGGCTGCCGCGTGATCATCGAGAAGCTCGAAGAGATCGAGTCGAACCTGGTGCGCGCCTCGCGCGAGCCGCGCGGCACGCTGCGCATCGCCGCGTCGATGTGCTTCGCCGCGGCGGGCCTCGGCGAGCTGCTGGCCGCCTACCGCGCCCAGCATCCGCGCGTGGGCTTCGACGTGACCACCTTCGACACGCACGTCGACATGGTGGAGGGCGGCTACGACGTCTGCTTCGCGGACGATCGCCGGCTGGCCAGCGCCACGCTGGTGTCGCGGCCGCTCACCACGGTGCGCGAGGTGGTGGTGGCCTCGCCCGCCTATCTGGCGCGCCACGGGCGCCCGGCCGTGCCCGCCGCGCTCAACGAGCACAGCCTGCTGACGGTCTCGGACGGCGCCGCGCGCAACTGGGAATTCACCGACGGCGACGCACTCTGCCGCATCGTCACCGGCCACGCGCTCGCCGCCAGCGGCAGCGCGATGGTGCGCCTGGCCGCGCTCGCCCACCTGGGCGTGGCGCTGCTGCCCGAGCCGCTGGTGGCGGGCGACCTCGTGCGCGGCGAGCTGGTCGCGCTGCTCGAGGGCTACCCGGTCAACGGCGGGCCGCGCGGCATCTCGATCCTCTACCCGGGGCGCCACTACCTCTCCATGAAGGTGCGCAGCTTCGTCGATTTCGCGGTGGGCCGCTATCGCGGCGCCGACCGCGCCGCGCCGCTGCGCGCCGTCGCCTGACCCGCGGCCCATGTCGAAGATCCTGACGATCGAGGACGATGTCCTGATCGCCGACAGCATCACGCGCCAGCTGCAGGCCGAGGGCCATACGGTGGACCTCGCGCGCACCGGCCGCGACGGCATCGCCAAGGTGATGGCGGGCGACTACGACGCGGTCACGCTCGACCGCATGCTGCCGGACCTCGACGGGCTCGCGATCCTCGCCACCATGCGCGGCGTCGGGCTCGACACGCCGGTGCTGGTGATGAGCGCGATGTCGGAAGTGGACCAGCGCATCGCGGGCCTGCGCGCCGGCGGCGACGACTATCTGGTCAAGCCGTTCTCGCTGGCCGAGATGGTGGCGCGGCTCGAGGTGCTGATGCGCCGCCGCCCGCGCAGCGCCCATGCCGACACGGTGCTGCGCGCTGGCGGCATCGAGCTCGACCTCGTCCGGCGCCGCGCCTCGCTCGGCGCGCGCGAGCTGCAACTGCTGCCCACCGAGTTCCGCGTGCTCGAATTCATGATGCGCCACGCGGGCCGCGTGCTCACGCGCACCATGATCTTCGAGGGGGTATGGGGCTGCCGGTTCGATCCCGGCACCAACCTGATCGACGTCCACGTCGGCCGCCTGCGCCGCAAGATCAACCGCCCCGGCGAAGCCCCGCTGATCCGCACCATCCGCGGCGCGGGCTACCTGCTCGGCTGACGCGCCGGGGCCGCGACTGCCGGCTCGCGCACCCGTTGCCCAGGCTGCCTGGACGAGCGCCGCGCGAACGCGGCCGCCTGCCGGCGCGGGTCGCGCGCGCTGGCGCGCGGCGCCTGCCGCCATGAAACTTGTTTCATGTTTTTAGCGACCGGCTGTTAGGGCGCGCTCCCCAGAATGCTGTCGTCGGCGCCGGCCCGCGTTGTCCCGCAGGGTCCGCGCCCGCGCCAATTACCGAACGACGCTTTCTACGGAGCAGCATCCCATGCTGAAAATCGTCCGGCTCGCCCTTGTCCGGCCCTACACGTTCATCGTGCTGGCGCTCGTGATCCTGCTGGCTGGCCCGCTCGCGGCATTTCGCACGCCCACCGACATCTTCCCGGACATCCGCATCCCGGTGATCAGCGTGGTCTGGAACTACGCCGGCCTGCAGCCGGACGAGATGTCCGGGCGCATCATCACCTATTACGAACGCGCGCTCGGCACCACCGTCAACGACATTCAGCACATCGAATCGCAGTCGTACCGCAGCTTCGGCATCGTCAAGATCTTCTTCCAGCCCAGCGTCGACATCCGCACCGCCACGGCGCAGGTCACCTCGATCTCGCAGACCGTGCTCAAGCAGATGCCGCCCGGCACCACCCCGCCGCAGATCCTCAACTACAACGCCTCGACCGTGCCGGTGCTGCAGATCGCGCTGACCAGCAACACGCTCGACGAGCAGAAGCTCGAGGACTACGCCGAGAACTTCATCCGCCCGCAGCTGCTGTCGGTGCCGGGCGTGGCGATCCCCACGCCTTACGGCGGCAAGGCCCGCGAGGTGCAGATCGACCTCGACCCGCAGGCGCTGCAGGCGAAGGGCCTCTCGGCGCAGGACGTGGCGCACGCGCTCGCGCAGCAGAACCAGATCATCCCGGCCGGCACCGAGAAGATCGGCCGCTTCGAATACAACATCAAGCTCAACAACAGCCCGCGCGCGCTCGGCACGCTCAACGCGCTGCCGATCAAGTCGGTGGGCGGCACCACCATCGCGATCCGCGACGTCGCGCACGTGCGCGACGGCTTCCCGCCGCAGTCGAACATCGTGCGCGTGGACGGCCATCGCGCGGTGCTGATGAGCATCCTGAAGAACGGCTCGGCCTCCACGCTCGACATCATCGCCGGCGTGAAGGCCAGGCTGCCGCTGATCGAGCAGACCCTGCCGCCGGGCCTGAAGCTCGTCATGATGGGCGACCAGTCCGCCTTCGTGAAGGGCGCCGTGAGCGGCGTGGCGCGCGAGGGCGTCATCGCGGCGGCGCTCACCTCGCTGATGATCCTGCTGTTTCTCGGCAGCTGGCGCTCCACGCTGATCATCGCCGCCTCGATCCCGCTCGCGGTGCTCTCGGCCATCGCGCTGCTGGCCGCCACCGGCGAGACGCTGAACGTGATGACGCTGGGCGGCCTCGCGCTGGCGGTGGGGATCCTGGTGGACGACGCCACCGTGACCATCGAGAACGTCAACTGGCACCTGGAGCAGGGCAAGGACACGCGCAGCGCGATCCTCGACGGCGCGCGGCAGATCGTGATGCCGGCGCTGGTCGCGCTGCTGTGCATCTGCATCGTGTTCGTGCCGATGCTGATGCTCGACGGCATCTCGCGCTTCCTGTTCGTGCCGATGGCCAAGGCGGTGATCTTCGCGATGGTGTCGTCGTTCGTGCTGTCGCGTACCTTCGTGCCGATGCTCGCGCAGTACCTGCTCAAGCCGCACGCCTCGGGCGGCCACGCCTCGGGCGAGATGGCCGCGATCATGGACCCGCACGACGGGCGCCGCCCGGCGCCGGCCGCGCGCAACCCGCTGGTGCGCTTCCAGCGCGCCTTCGAGCACCGCTTCGAGCGCGTGCGCGCCTCGTACCGGGTCCTGCTCGGGCTCGCGCTCACGCGCCGCACGCCGTTCGTGGCCGGCTTCCTCGGCGTGGTGGCCGCCTCCTTCCTGCTCGCGCCGTGGCTCGGCCGCAACTTCTTCCCGACCATCGACTCGGGCGAGATCTCGCTGCACGTGCGCGCGCCGGTGGGCACGCGCGTCGAGGAGACCGCCGCCGAGTTCGACCACATCGAGCAGGCGATCCGCGGCGTGATCCCGCCCGCGCAACTGGGCGAGATGATCGACAACATCGGCCTGCCCAAGAGCGGCATCAACCTGAGCTACAACAACAGCGGCACGCTCGGGCCGCAGGACGGCGACATCCTGATCTCGCTGACCGGCGGCCACGCCCCCACCGCCGGCTACGTGCGCAAGCTGCGCGAGCTGCTGCCGCGCGCGTTTGCCGGCACCACCTTCGCGTTCCTGCCGGCCGACATCGTCAGCCAGATCCTGAACTTCGGCGCGCCCGCGCCCGTCGACCTGCAGGTGGCCGGCCCCAACCGGGCCGCCAACCTGCGCTACGCGCGCGAGCTGTATCGCAGGATCCGGCTGATCCCGGGCGTGGCCGACGCGCGCATCCAGCAGGCCAGCACCTATCCGCAGTTCACGGTGGCCGTCGACCGCACCCGCGCCGACCAGCTCGGCATCACCGAGCAGGACGTGACGAACTCGGTGGTGGCGAGCCTGGCCGGCACCAGCCAGGTCGATCCGACCTACTGGCTCAACCCGAAGAACGGCGTGTCCTACCCGATCGTCGCGCAGACCCCGCAATACCGGATGACCTCGCTCTCGGCGCTGCGGAACCTGCCCGTGACCGGCGCGAACGGCCAGTCGCAGCTGCTCGGCGGCCTCGCCACGATCACCCGCGGCGTCGGCGACGCGGTGGTCTCGCACTACAACATCGATCCGCTGTTCGACATCTACGCCACCACCCAGGGCCGCGACCTCGGCGCGGTGGCGAGCGACATCGACACGATCGTGAAGGACACCGCGCACGACCTGCCCAAGGGCTCCACCGTCACGCTGCGCGGCCAGGTGCAGACCATGAACGATGCGTTCACCGGCCTGCTGCTCGGTCTCGCCGGCGCGATCGCGCTGATCTACCTGCTGATCGTGGTGAACTTCCACTCGTGGGCCGACGCGTTCGTGATCGTCTCGGCGCTGCCCGCCGCGCTGGCCGGCATCGTCTGGATGCTGTTCGTCACCCACACGCCGCTGTCGGTGCCCGCGCTGACGGGCGCGATCCTCTGCATGGGGGTGGCCACCGCGAACTCGATCCTGGTGGTCAGCTTCGCGCGCGAGCGGCTCGCGGCCACCGGCAACGCGCTCGCGGCGGCGCTGGAGGCCGGCTTCACGCGCTTCCGTCCGGTGCTGATGACCGCGCTCGCGATGATCATCGGCATGGCGCCGATGGCGCTCGGCCTCGGCGACGGCGGCGAGCAGAACGCACCGCTGGGCCGCGCCGTGATCGGCGGCCTCGCCTGCGCCACGCTGGCGACGCTGTTCTTCGTTCCCGTCGTGTTCAGCCTGGTGCATCGGCGCGATGCGCCCCGGCACGACGCATCCCGCGCCTCTTCCTCTTCCGCGTCCGGAGCCAACCATGTCCACTGAGATCGAAATCAAGTCGCCGAAACGGCTGCCCAACCTCAAGCTCGTCGCCGCCTTGGCCGCCTTGGTCGCCGTCGGCATCGTCACCACCGGCATCGTCGGCCGGATCCATGCCAAGCAGGAGATGGCGGCCTGGTCCGCCGCCCAGGCGGTGCCCACGGTGGCCGCCTACCTGCCCTCGCGCGGCGGCGCCGGCACCACGCTGGTGCTGCCGGGCCACCTGTCGGCGTTCGAGAACGCGCCGATCCATGCGCAGGTGTCGGGCTACCTGCATGCCTGGTACGCCGACATCGGCACGCACGTGAAGGCCGGCCAGCTGCTCGGCCTGATCGACACGCCCGAGCTCGACGCGCAGCTGCAGCAGGCCCGCGCCGACCTGCGCAGCTCGCTCGCCGACGAGAAGCTGGCCGCCACCACCGCCGCGCGCTGGACCCGGATGCTGCAGCAGGATTCGGTCTCGCAGCAGGAGACCGACGAGAAGACCAGCGACCTCGCCGCCAAGCAGGCGATGGTCGCCGCGAACCAGGCCAACGTGCGGCGCCTGGAGGCGCTCGAGGCGTTCAAGCGCATCGTCGCGCCGTTCGACGGGGTGGTCACGGCGCGCCAGACCGATATCGGCCAGCTGATCTCGGCGGGCCAGGGCACCGGCCCGGAGCTCTTTGCGGTGTCCGACATCCACCAGCTGCGCGTCTACGTGAGCGTGCCGCAGAACGAGGCCGGCTCGATCCGGCCCGGCATGAGCGCGACGCTGACCGTGCCGGGGCGCCCCGGCGAGACCTTCGCGGCGAAGCTGGTGGACACCGACGATTCGATCGCCGGCACCACCGGCACGCTGCTCGTGCAGTTGATGGTGGACAACCGCGACGGCCGGCTGATCCCCGGCGAATACACCGAGGTCCACTTCACGCTGCCCGACGACCCGCACCTGATGACGATCCCGGCCAGCTCGCTGATCTTCCGCCGCGACGGCCTGCAGGTGGCGGTGGTCGGCCACGACGATCGCGCCGAACTGCGGCACGTGACGATCGCCACCGATCTCGGCACCAGGGTGCGCATCGCCAGCGGGCTTGGCCCCGACGATCGCGTGATCGACAACCCGCCCGACTCGCTCGCCTCGGGCGATCCGGTCCGGCTCGCCGCGCCCGCCGCCACGCTCGCCTCGGCCAGGCCCGCGGCATCGCAGACGGAGCAATCGCATGGCTAAGCGCCGGCTCTGCGCGACGCTCGCGAGCGTCACGCTTCTCTGCGCGTGCTCGTTCGCGCCCACCTATCGCGTGCCCGCCACCGCGCTGCCCGCCGCGTTCAAGGAAGCGGGCGGCTGGCAGCGCGCGCGGCCCGCCGACCGCATCGCGCGCGACGGCTGGTGGCGCGCGTTTCGCGACCCCGTGCTCGACCGGCTGGAAGCGCAGGTGGCACGCGCCAACCCCGACGTGGCCGCCGCCGTGGCTCGCCACGACGAGGCCGACGCGCTGCTCGATCAGGCGCGCGCGGGGCTGTTCCCGACGCTCGGGCTCGACACCCAGGTATCCAGCAACCGCGCCTCGGCCACCCGCCCGCTGCGCGGCGCGACCCAGCCCGACGTCTACGGCGCCAACACGCTCGAGGCCGGCTTCGACTACGACCTCGATCTCTGGGGCAAGCTGCGCAACGAGGTGGCGGCCGGCCGCGCCGACGCGGAGGCCAGCGCCGACGATCTGGCCTCGGTGCGGCTGAGCCTGCAGGCCAGCCTCGCGCGCGCCTACTTCAGGCTGCGCGGGCTCGACCAGCAGCAGCGCATGCTGGCCGACACGATCGACACCTACCGGCGCGCGCTGCAGCTGACGCTGAGCCGCCATGCCGGCGGCATCGCCTCCGACCTCGACGTCTCGCGCGCGCAGACCCGGCTCGACGCGGCGCGCGCCGCGGCCGAGGACGTGAAGGCGCGCCGCGCGCTCTACGAGCACGCGGTGGCCACCCTCACGGGCGTGCCGGCCTCGTCGTTCTCGCTGCCGGCGAGCCCCGGCGCGGCGCGCCTGCCGTCGATCCCGGCCGGCATCCCGGCCGCGCTGCTGCAGCGCCGCCCCGACGTGGCCGCCGCCGAGCGGCGCGTGGCGGCCGCCAACGCGCGGATCGGCGTGGCGCGGGCCGCGTTCTTCCCCGACCTCACGCTCGGGCTGGCCGGCGGCTACCAAAGCTCGGGGCTCGGCCGCTGGCTCAGCGCGCCGAACGAGATCTGGTCGATCGGGCCGAGCCTGATGCTGACGCTGTTCGACGGCGGGCGCCGCCAGGCGATCAGCGACGAGGCGCGCGCCAGGCTCGCCGAGAACGGCGCGCGGTATCGCTCGGTGGTGCTGCGCGCCTGCCAGCAGGTGGAGGACGCGCTGGCGCTCACGCACCACCTCGGCGACGAGGCCCGCCGCGAGCAGGAAGCGCTCGACGCGGCCGAGCGCACGCTGCGGCTGTCCAGCTCGCGCTATCGCGACGGCGTGGTCAGCTATCTCGACGTGGTGACCGCGCAGGCCACCGAGCTCGACACCAGGATCGCGATGATCGAACTCGACACGCGGCGCCAGCTGGCGGCCGTCGCGCTGATCGCGGCGCTGGGCGGCGGCTGGCGCGCGGCGGATGCCGGGCACGACGGCGCGGCTCCGGCTCCGGCTCCGGCTCCGGCCCCGGCTCCGGCCGTGGCCGTGCCGGTCTCGGCGGCGCTGCCGGCCGGCGCGGCGGGCCATGCGGGCTGAGCGCGTCGCGCGGCCGGTCCGCGATACCGGTCCGCGATACCGGTCCGCGGTGCCGGCGCGATGCCGGCCGCCTTGCGCGGCGCCGCGCCGGGCGCCGGCCTCAGGCGCCCGCCGTCGCCGCCGGGCCGAGATAGCGGGCGAGGTCGACCTCGTCGATCTGCTCGGGCGACATGAAGCGCCGCGCGTAGTCGAGGTAGACGCCCGAGCGCAGGAACAGCGCGAACAGCCCGGCGTCGATGTGCTGCGCCTGCTGCATCGCGGCCATGATCGAGATCGCCTCGGACAGCGTCTTGCCGCGCTTGTAGGGGCGGTCGCCCGCCGTCAGCGCCTCGAAGATGTCGGCGATCGCCATCATGCGCGCGAGCGGGCTCATCTGATCGCCGCGCAGCCCTTTCGGATAGCCGGTGCCGTCGATCTTCTCGTGATGGCCGCCGGCGATCTCGGGAACGTTGCGCAGGTGGCGCGGAAACGGCAGCTGCGAGAGCATCATGATGGTCTGCAGGATGTGCTCGTTGATCTTGAAGCGCTCCTCGTCGGACAGCGTGCCGCGCGCGATGGCGAGGTTGTGCAGCTCGCCGCGATTGAACAGCAGCTCCGGCACCCGCATCCGAAAGCCCCAGCGGTTGTCGGCCATGTCGAACGGCGCCGCCGTCTCGCGCTCGATGCGGTGCTCGGCCTTGTCGGCGAGCAGCCGCTCGCGCACCGGCAGCGGCGCGCGCGGCATGCGCGCCTGACGCCTGCGCTCGTCCTGGGACACGCCCAGACGGTCGTCGAGCGTGCGCCGCCAGGTGCGCGCGCCGATCCGGCCGAGCCGCTCCACGCGAGCCGGGTCCATCGATTCGCCGCCCTCGTTGCAGGCGGCCACGAACGCGAACTCCGCGTCCAGCTCGCCCAGCAGCGCGTCGCGCGCCGCCTCGGCCCGGTCGCGCGCCATGCCGGCCGCGATCGCCTCCAGGCAGTGGATCTCGGCCTCGCACTTGAGCACCTCGAAGCGCATCCGCACCTCGTGGATGCGGTCGTAGAGCGTCTCCAGCTTGGTGGCCTTGTCGATCACGTATTCGGGCGTGGTGATCTTGCCGCAATCGTGCAGCCAGGCCGCCACGTGCAGCGCCTCCCACTGCCGGGCGTCGAGGTCGAAATCGCGCCACGGGCCGTCGCCGGCGCTGCACGCGGCGCGCGCCAGCATCTTCGCCAGCTCGGGCACGCGGTTGCAGTGGCCGCCCGTGTGCGGGCTCTTCGCGTCGATCGCCTTCGCGATCAGCTGGATGAACGCCTCGAACAGCGCGCGCTGCGTCCGGATCAGCTCGCGCGTCTCGATCGCGCTGACGAACAGGCCGGTCAGCTCGGCGATGAACGACAGCTGCATCTGCTCGAGCGGCGCCGAATGCAGCAGCACGAACGCGCCGATCAGCACGCCCTCGCGGTTCACCAGCGGCACCACGGCCGCGTCGCCGGCGCCGAGCCGGAAGTGCGATAGGCCGGCCTGCACGATCTCGGGGTTCGACAGCCGCCCGGCGCAGGCGCGGTTGCCGGCCAGCGCGGTGCGGATCAGGGCCGGCGCCTGCGCCACCTCCAGCGGCCGCAGCACCTCGTCCACCGAGGCGCGCCGCGTGTCGCGCGCCGCCGCCGGCTGCAGCAGCGTGCCGTCCTCGTTGGCAAGGTACAGCACGCCCGCGTCGGCGTGGGCCTCGGCCAGCATCTCGGTGAGCAGCAGCGGCACCAGCCGCTCGAAGTCGGGCTCCGCGGCCACCGCCCGGATCGTGTCGAGGAAGCGCCGGATGGTGCGCTTCATTTCCTCCATGCGCTGCCCGAGCCGGTCGATCTCGCTGATATGCGAATTGAGCGCCTCGCCGCCCGGCGCCAGCTCGAAGCGGCGCATGGTGGCCGCCTGCGCGGCCAGCTGGGTGAGCGGCCGCGCGATCACGCCGGCCAGCAGCCAGGTGAGCGGAATCGACAGCACCAGGATGGCGAGCGTGACGAGCGCCTCGACCCTCAGCCGGTGGTCCGCGCTTCGCATCAGGTCCTCGCGGCGGATCGCGGAACTCAGGTAGAGCGGCTCGATGTCGTCGACGTCGAGCCGGTTGACCGTCAGGTGCCAGCTTTGGCCCTGCGCGTCGGCCACGGTCGCCGAGCGCCACGCCGCGCCGCCGGCCGCGCGCACGCCGGCGGCCAGCTGCGCGAGGATCGGCACCCGGCGCATCTCGTCCATGCCGGCCAGCCGGTACAGCTCCTCGGTCGCCTTCAGCACCGGATCGAAGCGCAGCGTCGAGGCGACCAGCTGCCCGTTGGCGCCGATCAGCGCGAAGGCGAGGCCCGGCAGGCCGTCCTGCGCCGCCAGCATGCGCTGCAGGGTGTCGAGGTTGACGTCGCAGCCCACCACCGCGCCGCCGTCGGGCGCGGCCATCGCGAGCGTGGTGCCGATCTCGCGCACCGAGGAAAACACGTAGGGCGCGGTGCGGATCAGCCGCTTCTGGCGCAGCGCCTGCCGGTACCAGGCGCGCTCGCGCGGATCGTAGCTGGCCGGATAGTCGGGGCGCGCGACCTGCCCGATCACGCGCAGCGCGTCGTCGAAATAGACGAAGCGCCCGACGGGCGGCGACACCGAGCGCTCGATCACCTGCAGCGCGTAGCGCGCGTCGGCGGGCGCCTGCAGGCTCTCGCGCTGGAACTCGCTGCGGATCGCGCGCAGCATGAAGAAGTCGCCGTTCCGGTAGCCGACGTAGATGTCCTCCATGCCCGGCGAGGCGCTCAGGATCGCATGCAGGACGCCGAGCACCGCCCGGCGCTGGGCAAACGTGTGCGCCTGAACGATTCCGCTGTAAACCAGCGTTTTCACCGCGACCGACGCCGGCGTGAACATCTTTTGTAGTTCGTTCGCGGTCTCGCGACTCATTTCGCGCACGCGGTTCGCTGAGTCGTCCTCAAGAATCCGGCGTGAATGATCGTAGTCGACCGCGCTGATCAGGCCGCCCATCAACAACACCACCACGGCGATCAACACCGAGACGTGCAGTCGAAACGGCAGATGCCAGCGTCTGGCCATCAGCATCCCCGCGCAGCATGGCTGCCGAATTTGGTCTCCACCGGGTGTGTCCCAGCCCGAATGCCCGGCCAATATACATGGGACTATATTCACGTACAACCGCGCCGGCATGACAACGGCGCGGCCCGCAAGACGCCCGGGCCCGCCTCGCGCGCGGCCCGCGTGATTCGCACGACCACGCGCGGCCCGAAAGTGCGCGCGGCCCGCCGGCTTCGCGCCGCTCGCGCGCGCTATCAAAAAGACCCCGTGACGCGCGCCGTCACGGGGCCGAAGATCACCGCCGGAGCGCCGCACCGTGATGCCGCCCACGGCCCGGCGGCGGCGGGAACCGCACTACCGCGGCGCGGCCGGTCGCTCACCGGCCGCGCCGCCATCCTGCCGGCCGCGCCCCTCCCGCGCGGCCGGCGCCGCTCAGAACCGGTGGCGGATGCCGGCCGCGACGAGCGCCTGGCGATCGTTGCCCGAGGCCGCGAGGTTGAAGATGCCCGCGTTGCCGAGCACCGACACGCCGTCGGCGCCGCTCACGCGCTGGTAGGTGCCCTCCAGATAGAGGTCGGTACGGCGCGACAGCGCGTAGTCGGCCTGCAGCATGAACTGGTTCCACTTCGGGGCGATGCTGCGACCCGCCGTGTCGAAGCGGCCCTGCGTGAACGTATACGAGCCGCCCAGCGAGAACGCCGGCGTCAGGCAGTAGCGCGCGTTCAGCTCGTAGTTGCTGAAGGTCAGCAGCTGGCCGTTCACGCTGCCGTAGGCGCCGCCCTGCGAGAGCGCTCGCGGATCGTCGAGGATCGTGCGCGTGTAGACGAAGCCCAGGCTCGCGTTGCTGAACGCGTAGTGCGCGCCGGCGCCGAAGGTGCGCCAGCGGCCGCCCACCAGCATCGAATCGCCGTCCGCGCTGCTCAGCGCGCCGCCCGTGTTGGCCGGCGCATTCACGCCGCCGGGCTGGTTCGACTGCAAATAGGCCGCCGCCAGATCGAGCGGGCCGTTCAGGTACTGCGCGCCGAGGCTGTAGGCATTGTTGTCCGACACGCCGCCGCCCAGATTGCTGAAGGCATAGGCGCCGCCGAAGGTGACGCCCCCGTAGCTGGCGCTGCGGAATTTCACCGCGTTGTTCATTCGCGTGTCGTTCGCGAGGTTGTCGTTGTCGAACGGATGGTCGGCGATGTTGCCGCCGAAGCCCGAGCCGGTGGCCGACAGCGGCGCGACGAAGTCCACCAGGAAATCGTACTGGCGGCCGAGCGTGAGCGTGCCCCATCGGCGGCTCGCCAGGCCGACCCAGGCCTGGCGGCCGAATTCGTCGCCGCCGTTGCCGAGCCTGCCGTTGGCCAGGTTGAAGCCGTTCTCGAGATCGAACACGGCGGCCAGGCCGCCGCCCAGTTGCTCGTTGCCGCGCAGGCCCCAGCGCGTGGTGCTGACGTTGCCGCTCTGCACGCCATAGGCGGCGCCGGAGCCGGCCGACGATTTCTGGTTGCTGAGGTAGTCCAGGCCCGCGTCGATCGTGCCGTACAGCGTCACGCGGCTCTGCGCGTGGGCGGCGCCCGAGAGCGCGCAGGCGAGCGCCGGGATTGCCAGATATTTCTTCATGATGGTTTCGCTAGAGTGGGTCGGTCTTCTCGCATCGCAGCCCGCGTGTGGGCCAGCCCGATCGCGGCCGGATCGTCCGCGACGCGATGGCCACAATGTAGGCAGCGGCCATGACAGCGCCGTTATGAAAACGCCCCGAAAAATGAAGGCTTTTTCATCCGGTCGATACGCGTGCTTCATGCCGATCGAGCCGGCCGCAGCGCGCGGGTAAATTTCTTTTCACGCTGCGTATGCCGATCCGCCATCGCCCCGCCTCTATGCTTGTCCTCAGCCTGTCATGCCAGCCGCAGGGCGCGTGTGACGGGTGACACCAGTCAACCATGATGAGGACCACGAAGATGAAGCTCATGAAGCTTGCTGCTGCCGCGACGCTCGCGGCGGCGACCCTCCCGGCTCTCGCTCAGGCGGCCATGCCGGCCGGCACGCAGGGCGCGCCGGCGGCCGCCACCTCCGGCGGCACGACGAACCTGCAGCAGGACGGGTGGGTGGCGCCCTACGGCCAGCCCGTCCACCAGAAAACGCGCGCCGAGGTCTACCAGGAACTGGTGCAGGCCGAGCAGGACGGCCAACTCAAGTACCTGAACTCGACGCTCTATGCACACTGAAGCAGGCCGCCCCGCGGCACGCGCGCCGCGTGCCGCGTGAGCGCCCACCACCCCTACCGTCCGACCGCCATGAAGCTCCGCCCCCTGCTTTCCCGCACCGCCCGCCTCGCGCTCGTCGCGCTCGCGGCCGGCACCCTGCTGTCCGGGTGCGCGGCCGCCCGGCCCAACGGCCCCGGCGACTGCGTCGGGCCGCCCGACTTCTGCGTGCCGTTCTTCGGCTCGTGAATGCCCGCGGGCGCCGTGCGCATCCGCGCCGGCGCGCGCGTGGCTTGCCGCCCGCCGTCTGCCGCCGTCTGCCGCCCCGGCGCGCCTTGGCCGGCCGCGCTCAGGGCGGCGCCAGCGTCACCTGATAGCCGTAGCGGCTCACCGTGTCGATCCGCACGTCGGGCTGGTGCCGCGCGAGCTTGCGGCGCAGCCGCGACACCACCAGGTTGACGCTCGACGGATCGACATCCTCCTTGTCCTGCCACACGTAGCGGATCAGCTGATCGCGCGGCACCGGCGCGTTCGGGCTGCGCATCAGGCATTCGAGCAGCAGGAACTCGCGGCGCGTCACGGCCAGCCGCAGCTTGCCGTCCTGCAGCTCCCGCGAGAGCGCCTCGAGGCCCGCCGGCGCGGCGAGCGGCCGGTCCGGCTCGCGCCCGGTGCCGAGCCGCTGCAGCGCCTGCAGGCGCTCGTGCAGCTCGATGAACGAGTACGGCGCGCCGAAACAGGCGTCGGCCCCGGCGCGCAGCGCGCGGATGCGCTCGCTGGCCCGCGCCTGGCCGAGCAGCACCACCAGCGCCGCGCCCCCGCCGTCGGCCGCGAAGCGCGGCAGCGCGGCCACCAGCGCCGCGTCGCTGCCCGCGTCGAGCGCGGTCGCGACGATCGCGTCGAAGCGCTCCTGCGAGGCGAGGAACAGCCCGTCGCGCAGGTCGTCGGCGCGCTGCAGGCTGTGGCCGCTCTCCTGCAGCGCCTTGTGCAGCCACGACGCCTCGGGATGGCGCGAGCCGACGAGCAGGATGCGCATGGTCAGCGGCCCTGCGCCCGGTGCGTGCCGGTATCGGCGGCCGCGCTCATACCAGCGTCCTCGGCCAGCACTCGATCGTCACGCGCGTGCCGGGCGCGGCGCCGCCGATGCGCAGCGTGAAGTCGTGGACGTTGAGCACCGTCGAGACGATGCTCAGGCCGAGCCCGGAGCCCGCCAGGTGGACCGTGCGGCGGCTGCGGTAGCGGTGCTGCAGCACCGCCTCGCGTTCGTCGGGCGCGATGCCGGGGCCGTCGTCGATCACCTCGATGCACGGCCCCGGCAGGCGCTGCCACAGCTCGAGCCGCACGCTGCCGCCCGCCGGCGAATACTTGATCGCGTTGTCGAGCAGATTGGTCAGCGCCTCGAACAGCAGCGCGCGATCGCCATGCACGGCGCTCACCTTCTCGGTGCGCACCTGGAAGCGGATCTCGCGGCTCTCGGCGAGCGGCTCGAACAGCTCGCCCACGTCGGTCACGAGCGCCTCGAGATCGACCTCGGCGAAGCCGCCGCGGCGCTGCAGCGAGCCGATCTCGGCGATCCGCAGCATCGCGCGGAAGCGCCCGAGCAGCGCGTCGGTCTCGTTGCGGGCGCGCGAGACGAGGCTCGCGAGCGCCGCGTCGTCATAGGTGCCGGCGCGCTCGGCCGCGTGCGCGAGCAGCGTGTGGACATGCGCCAGCGGCGTGCGCAGGTCGTGGGCGATGCCGTCGCAGACGCCCTTCACCTCGTGCATCAGCCGCTCGACCTCGGCCAGCATGTGGTTGACGAGGTGCGAGAGCATGTCGATCTCGTCGCGCCCGCCCACCGGCAGGCGCTGGGCCAGGTCGCCGTGCGCGATGCGCTGCGTGACCTGGCGGATCGCCTTGATGCGCCGCATCTGCCGCACGCTCAGCGCGAGCCCGCCGCCGAGCCCGCCGCCGAAGCAGAGCACGCCGCCCACGATCAGCACGTTGATGATCGCCTCGCGAATCCGCAGGATGTGCGTGAGGTCGCGCGCCAGCACCAGCCGGTCGCCGTTGGGACGCACCTTCGCCATCGCGCGCACCACCGGCGCCACCTCGTCGCCGGCGATCTTCAGCGTGTGCGAGAGGGTCTGGCCGCTGCGGTCGGTGGCGAGGCCCGCCGGGAATTCGAGCACGTCGCCCGCCAGGTGCCGGCCGTCCGGCGCGAACAGGCCGTAGTAGTTGGTGTGCATGCGCTCGTGTTCGAGGCGCCGGTGGATCGCGCCGGGCAGGTCGGCGTCGGCCATCGAATCGAAGTAGATCATCTGCCAGTCGATCACCACGTCCGTCTCCCGCTTCATGTCGTGCGTGATCTGCGTGGCGATCACGCCGAGCAGCACCATCACCGACAGCGAGAACATCACCGAGTAGAGGACGAACAGCCGGAACGTGCTCGAATACCAGCGCGGCCCGGCGCACGCGCGGCTTGCCGGTTCAGTCACGATCGGCCGCTCACGAAAGGATGTAGCCGGCGCCGCGCACGGTGCGGATCATCGGCGGCGCGTCGGGCGGATCGATCTTCCTGCGCAGGCGCCCCATGTGGACGTCGATCAGATTGGTGCCGGGATCGAAGTGATAGCCCCACACCGCCTCGAACAGCATGGTGCGCGTGATGGTCTGGCCGGCGTTGCGCATCATGTATTCGAGCACGCGGTATTCGGTGGGCAGCAGCGCGATCTCCGCGCCGTCGCGGGTGGCCTTGCGCGCGATCAGGTCGAGCGCGAGCGGGCCGACCTCGAGCGTGGTTTCCGACTGCGCGGGCGAGGCCTGGCTGCGCCGCAGCAGCACCTCGAGGCGCGCCGTCATCTCCTCGGGATCGAACGGCTTGGTCAGGTAGTCGTCGCCGCCGGCGCGCAGCCCGCGCACGCGTTCGTCCACGTCGCCGAGCGCGCTGAGCATCAGCACCGGCGTGCGCACGCCGATGCTGCGCATGGTGGTGACGATGGTCAGGCCGTCCACGCCCGGCAGCATCCGGTCGAGCGTGATCACGTCGTATTCGTCGCTGAGCGCGCGCGCCATGCCGTCGCGGCCGTTGGCCACCCATTCCACGGCGAAGCCACGGTCTTTCAGTTCTCCAACGATTTCATTCGCGGTGATTTCATCGTCTTCGATAGTAAGGACACGAAACATTGTCGTCCCGCCGGCCGCGAGCGGAGGCGGCACCGGCGATGCGTGTTGGAAAGAGGGCAATGTTGCCATATCGGCCTGGGCGGTGAGCGGCCGTCCTGCGGGCGGACAGCCATTCGCGCAGGCTACACGCGCGTGCGTGGCGCAGGCGCATCGGTTTCATTAAACATTCTTCATCCAGAACGCACGGCGCCCTGCCGCGCCCGCTTCGTCAGCGCGGCGCGCGCCGGCGCGTGGCCGCGCCGGTGCGCGTCAGGTCGGCCGATGGGCCGCGCCGGCCTCGTGGACGGCCGGCTTCAGCGCGACGTTGCGTCGCACCTCGGCGAGCGCGCGCCGGCGTGCCTCGTCGATCGCCCGATATTGGCGCTCGGCCCGCGCGTGATCGAGCACCACGTCGGCGACCGGCCCGCCGCCGCCCTGCACCTTCGCGCCGGCCAGCGTGCTGGCCAGCAGCGCGACGGCGGCCAGTGCCGCCGATCCGATCATGCGCCGCTTCACGTTCGTCTCCTCATGCCGTCTCCTGCGTGTCGTGGTCCGATGCCGGCCGAGCCGCGCCCGATCCATGCGCAGCACGATACGCCAGTGCAGCTGAAGAAACGCTGGCGGCGAGGTGAAGGAATTTTCAGCACGGCCCCACGCGCAAGGCCCGCTCAGCCGGCGCGGATGAAGGAAGTTTCATGCACGCTCCACCGTTTCGACAGGCGCGCTCCACTAGCCTGCGTTGCGTGATCCCGGCGCGACCGGCGTGCCGGATCGAACCACCTTGCCGGCCCGAGGCCGGCGCAACCCGGAAAGGAGCGACCCATGAAACCCGCGAAGACCCTGAAGCATGCCGTGCTGTGCGCTGGCCTGATGGCCGCCGGCCTTGCCGCGAACGCGGCCCCGCTGACGCCGCAGCAGTGCGGCGACTATCCGTTCGTGAAGAGCTCGGCGCCCGTCACGCACCGGCAGATCGTCAACGAGCTGTCGGAGCTCGAATCAGTGGGCTACCAGCCCTCGGCCGGCGACGACAGCAGCTATCCCGACGACTACGACACCGCCGAGCAGAAGCTGATGCGCAAGTATCGGCGCGACTGCCTGGCCCGCCACACGGCCGCGGCCGATACCGGCGCGCCGGGGGCGCCGCGCGTGCAGTGACGGCGCGGCCGCCGTGCGCCGGGGAACCGGGCCGCGACGCGCGCGGCCCGCCGTGATCGGCGCGGCCGCGGCTTGGCCGCGCCTCAGGCCGGGTCCGGCGCCTTGGTGCGCAGCGTGACGAATTCCTCGGCCGCGCTCGGATGGATGCCGATCGTCTCGTCGAACTGCGCCTTGGTCGCGCCCATTCGCACCGCGATCGCGATGCCCTGGATCGTCTCGGCCGCGTCCGGCCCGATCATGTGCGCACCCACCACGCGCTGCGAGTCGCGCACCACCACCAGCTTCATGAAGATCTTCTCGTCGCGTCCGCTCAGCGTGTGCTTGAGCGCGCGAAACGAGGTCTGGTAGATGTCCACCGCGCCGTACTGCGCGCGCGCCTCGTGCTCGGCCAGGCCCACCGTGGCGAGTTCGGGCTGGCTGAACACGGCCGACGGGATCGCACGGTGGTCGGCCTCGGTGCGCCGCCCGCCGAACAGGTTCGCGGCCAGCAGCGCGCCGTCGCGGGTGGCCACCGGGGTGAGCTGCGGGCGCGAGGTGACGTCGCCGATCGCATGGATCGAGGGCACGTTGGTGGCCGAATACGCGTCCACGCGGATCGCGCCGCCCGCCTCGCACTCGACGCCGACGTTCTCGAGGCCGAGCCCGGCGGTGTTCGGATGGCGGCCGGTGGCGTAGAGCACGGCGTCGTAGGGGCCGTGCGGCGTGCCGTTGACGTCGAGCGTGAGCGCACCGTCCGTGCCGCGCTCGATCGCGCGCACCTTGGCGTGGGTGTGGATCGCCACGCCGCGCTTGACCATTTCCTCGTGCAGCACGCGGCGCAGGTCATCGTCGAAGTGGCGCAGGATCTCCTCGCCGCGATAGAACAGATCCACCTGCGAGCCGAGCCCGTTGAAGATGCCGGCGAACTCCACCGCGATGTAGCCGCCGCCCACCACCGCCACGCGCCCGGGCAGCTCGGGCAGATCGAGCGCCTCGCGCGAGGTGATCGCGTGCTCGATGCCGGGAATCTCGGGCAGCGTCGGCCATGAGCCGGTGGCCACGCCGATGTGCCTGGCGCTGACGCGCTGAGCGTCGATCTCGACCGTGTGGGCGTCGACGATCGTCGCGCGGCCCTCGTGAAGCGTCACGCCGGCGTCGGTCAGCAGCTTCACGTAGAGGCCGGAGAGCCGGCCGATCTCGCGGTCCTTCGCGGCGATCAGCGTCGGCCAGGAGAACTCGCCGGGGCCGAAGCGCCAGCCGAAGCCGGCCGCGTCCTCGACCTCGCCGCGGTAGTGCGAGGCGTAGACCAGCAGCTTCTTCGGGATGCAGCCGCGCAGCACGCAGGTGCCGCCGATGCGCTCCGCCTCGGCGATGCCCACGCGCGCGCCGAGCGAGGCCGAAATCCGGGCGAGCCGAACGCCGCCCGAGCCCGCGCCGATCACGAAAAGATCATAGTCGTATTCCATCGCTGCGCTCCGCCGGATTGTCGATGACGAACCATAGCAAGTTTTGCCGGCGCGCGTGATGCGCGGCGCCGGCCCGGCGGCCGGCGGGCCGGCGGCCGGCTTTGGAGGCCGGCTTTGGAGGCCGCTGCGCGGGCCAAAGCGCGGGGCCGGTTGCAGCGCCGTAAACGGCGCCGCCCCGGCCGGCGCGGCGAACCGCGCGGGACCGGGGCGGGGCAGGCGGCGCGCCGGCCAGCCGGCGGACGGCATGGCGCGGTGCGAGCCGGGATGAGCCGGGGCGAGCCCGGCGCGCGTCAGAAGATGTTGCGCAGGCCGATCGAGACGCCGGTCTGGTTGTTGCGGCCCGGCAGCTCGACCTGGGCCGCGCCGTTCGCCTTGTTGAAGTCCACCGTGCCGTAGATCTCGGTGCGCTTGGACAGCGCGTATTCGGCCAGGCCCACGATCGCGTAGCGGTTGCCCGAGCCGAGCACGCCCGACGAGACGGTGGCGTTGCGCGAGTGGTCGTAGTAGAACGCGCCCGTCAGCGTCACCGTCGGGCTCGCCTGCCAGCTCACGCCGGCGTAGGGGCCGTCGTCGATCCGGCCGGTGCCCTTCAGCGAGCTGATGCCCGGCACGACCGCCTGCTGCGCGAGCGTCGCATCGACGAAACCGGTGTCGTCCTTCGAGCGCAGGTAGCCGGCGTAGAGCTTGACCGTGCTGAACGCGTAGACCGCGCCGGCGTGGTAGATGGTCTGCTTGCGGCTCGAGTTGTCGCTGTTCTGCTGCATGCCGGCCTCGACGTTGAGCGGGCCGAACGCGTAGGCGACCGTGAAGCCGTACATATTGCCCGCGCCGACGTGGCCCGGCACCTGGCCCGAGAAGCCGTTCGCGCCGGTCGAGGTGGAATCGGTGCCGAACGAGTACATCGCGCCGAGCGACAGGCCGCCGAACTTGCCGTTGTACTTGACCGCGTTGTCGGCATACAGGCCCGCGCCGAGCGCCACCGGCAGCCATGCGTTCTCGAAGTAGTTGCCGACCGTGAGCGGATCGAAGGTATCGGCCAGCAGATCGAACAGCAGCGTCTTCTGGCGGCCCAGCGTGACGGTGCCGTACTGGCTCGACAGGCCCACGTAGGCCGCGCGGTTGAACAGCCGCGAGCCGCCCGCCATCGAGCCGTCCTGCAGGTTCACGCCGCTTTCGAGGTTGAAGATCGCCTTCATGCCGCCGCCCAGGTCCTCGACGCCCTTCAGCGCGAAGCGGCTGTTGGTGATCGCGCCGTTGGTCATGTACAGGCGGTTGTCGTTGTTCGCGTTCGAGTTCGTCAGGTAGCGCAGGCTGACGTCGGCCACGCCCCACAGCGTCACCGAGCTTTGTGCGTGCGCCTGGGTGCCGGCGAACGCGAGCATCATGCCCCCCACCACTCCCGCGATTCTGGTCTGCTTCATGAGCGATCCCTTTTCTTTTCGTTGACGGTATCTGTTGTGTCCGGCCGCGACGGCGTCCGGATGCGCGTCGCGCGCCTCTGGCGCGGACGGCGTGGGCGCATCATAAGGTCGCGTCTGTAAGGAACAAAAAACAATCGCGCCGAAGCGCACGCGATTGTCGCCAACACGCAACGATAGGGAATGCTGCGGATTGCGGCGGGCGCGCCGCGCCGCGTTGCTGCGGTGCGGCGCGCGCCGCTACAGCCAGGCGCCGGCCAGCCCGGCCAGCGCGCCGCCGGCCAGCAGCCAGAGCGGATGCAGGCGCGTGCGCCAGGCCAGCGCCGCGCATGCGGCGGTGATGCCCCACTGCAGCGCCGAACGGTTCGAGGCCTGCGAGATCAGCAGCGCGCTCGCGGCCACCAGGCCCGCGGTGACGGGCATCATGCCCTGCTGCACGTAGCGGCGCCACGGCCGGTCGCGAAAGCGCTCCCAGCCGTGCAGCACCAGCATCGTGACCGCCGAGGACGGCCCGAATTTCGCGAGCGACGCCACCAGCAGCCCGGCCCAGCCGGCCACGTGCCAGCCCACCAGCGGCACGACCATCATGTTCGGCCCGGGCGCGGCCTGCGCCAGCGCGAACAGCGCCGTGAACTCGGTGGCGGGCATCCAGTGGTGGATCTCCACCACCTGCCGCTGCATCTCGGGCAGGATCGTGTTGCCGCCGCCGAACGCGAGCAGCGACAGTTGCGAGAAGATCGCGGCCAGCGCGACGAGCGTGCCGTTCATCGCCGGCCTCCGGCGGGCAGCGTGCGTGCGCGCGAGGCGAGCCAGATGCTCAGCGGCGTGAGCACCAGCATGGTGGCGAGCAGCGGCAGCCGCGCCACGGCGATCGCCGCGAACGCGAGCAGCGCCACGCCGGCCGCGGCCGGCGCCTGCCGCAGCGGCCGCGCGACCTTCACCGCCATCGCGATCAGGAGGCCGGCCGCGGCCGCGGCGAGCCCGCCGAACAGGTGCTGCACGCGCGGGTCGCCCTGCGTCCTCGCGTAGATCACGCCGAGCCCGACCACCACCAGCGTCGGCCCCGCGATCAGCCCGAGCAGCCCGGCGAGCGCGCCCGGCACGCCGCGAAAGCGCATTCCCACGGCCACCGACAGGTTGATCACGTTGCCGCCCGGCAGGAACTGGCAGAGGCCGAGCAGATCGGTGAACTCCTCGGGCGTGAGCCAGCGGCGCTCCTCCACCAGGGCGCGGCGCGCGAACGGCAGCGCGCCGCCGAACGACACGAGCCCGAGCCCGAGAAAGCCGACAAACAGCTCGCCGATGCCGACCGCGCGGCGCGCCTCGGCATGCGTGAGGGGAGATGACATGGAAATCCTTGGTGAAGTGGCCGATGCGCCGAGACTACGCCGGTCGGGGACGCCGGCAAAACGATTTTTCGGCGCGCGCCTTGTGAGCTAAACTCACATGCATGACCCGCCTCCTGCCCCCGTTCCCGGCGCTGCGTGCCTTCGAGGCCGCCGCTCGCCATGAAAGCTTCAGCGCCGCCGGCGACGAGCTGCATGTGACCCACGGTGCGATCAGCCGCCAGGTGGCGGCGCTCGAGGCCTGGCTCGGCCGGCCGGTGTTCCAGCGCCACGGCAAGCGCGTGCGGCTGACCGAGGACGGGCGCCGCTATCTGGCCTCGGTGTCCGCCGCGTTCGAGCAGATCGCCACCGCCACCGCGCGCATGCGCGACACCGCGCCCGAGCACGTGCTGCGCATCAACGCGCAGTCGACCATCGCGATGAAATGGCTGCTGCCGCGGCTGTCGCGGTTCCAGCGCGACATGCCCAACGTCGAGCTGAAGCTGTCCACCTCGAGCGCGCCGCTCGACCAGCTCGACGGCCAGTTCGACGTGGCGATCCGCAGCGGCCCGGGCCACTGGCCGAACCGCGCCACCGGCCACTTCCTCGACGAGACGCTGCTGCCGGTGTGCAGCCCGGCGCTCCTCAAGCGCATGCCGATCGCGCAGGCCGACGACCTGTCGCGCCACGTGCTGCTGCACTCCGACACGCGGCCCACCGCGTGGCGCGACTGGTTCGCGGCGGCCGGCACGCCGCTGCGGGCCCGCAAGAAGCAGTCGTTCGATCATTTCTACCTGGCGCTGCAGGCGGCCGTGGACGGGCTCGGCGTGGCGCTCGGCCCGCTGCCGCTGATCGACGACGAACTCGCGGGCGGCCGGCTCGTGCTGCCGCTCGACGGCCCGCGCATCGCCTCGCGCCGCTACTGGTGGATCGCCGCGCGCGAGGCCGCGCCGCCCGTCGTGCAGTTCTGCGCCTGGCTCGACGCGCAGGCGCGGCGCGCCTGAGCGGCCGCCGGCCGCGCCGGCTCAGACCACCGGGCCCGGCTCCTTCTCCCGGCGCAGCAGCGCATAGAGCAGGATCGCGCCGAACGTGGCGGTGCCGATCCCGCCGAGCGCGAAGCCGCCGAGCTTCAGCGAGAAGTCGCCGGCGCCGAGCACGAGCGTGACGGCGGCCACGATCAGGTTGCGGTTGTCGGAGAAATCGACGCGGTTGACCACCCAGATCCGCGCGCCCGTCACCGCGATCAGCCCGAACACCACGATCGACACGCCGCCCAGCACCGGCCCCGGAATCGTGCGGATCAGCGCGCCGAACTTCGGCGAGAAGCCGAGCCCGACGGCGATCAGCGCGGCCACGCCGAACACCAGCGTCGAGTAGATGCGCGTGACGGCCATCACGCCGATGTTCTCGGCATAGGTGGTCACGCCGGTGCCGCCGGCGCTGCCCGAGACGATGGTGGCGAGCGCGTCGCCGATGAACGCGCGGCCCACGTAGCGATCGAGGTTGTGGCCCGTCATCGCGCTCACCGCCTTGATGTGGCCGAGATTCTCGGCCACCAGGATCACCGCCACCGGCGCGAGCAGCAGCATCGCGTGCGGCTCGAACACCGGCGCCGTGAAGCCCGGGATGCCGAACCAGTGCGCGTTGGCCACGATCGAGAAGTCGATCGGCCGGCCGAGCCCGAGCCCGTTGGTGAGCACCGCGTAGATCGCATAGGCGATCAGCAGCCCCACCAGGATCAGCAGGCGCTGCACGGTGCCGCGCGCGAACACCGCCACCGCGCCCACGCAGAGCACCGTCACCAGCGCCATCACGCTGTCGAAGGTGCTGCCGCTCACGCCCTTCACGGCGATCGGCGCGAGGTTCAGGCCGATCACGGCGACGATCGCGCCGGTCACCACCGGCGGCATCAGCGTCTCGATCCAGCGCGTGCCGACCGCCGACACGATCGCGCCGATCACGGCGTACACCACCCCGCAGGCGATGATGCCGCCGAGCGCCACCGGAATGTTCGGGTTCGCGCCGCTGCCGCCGTAGCCCGTCACGGCCACCACCAGGCCGATGAACGCGAAGCTCGAGCCGAGATAGCTCGGCACGCGCCCGCCCACCAGCACGAAGAACAGCAGCGTGCCGATGCCCGACATGAAGATGCAGAGGTTGGGATCGAAGCCCATCAGCAGCGGCGCGAGCACGGTGGAGCCGAACATCGCCACCACGTGCTGCACGCCCATCGCCACCATCTGCGGCCACGGCAGCCGTTCGTCGGGGGCGACCACGCGGGTGGCGCCGCGCGCGGCAAGGCGCCAGCGCGGGAAGTGGGAATCGGCCATCGCGGGCTCTCCGGGTTGTCGTGGTGGGTGGCGGGACGAATGACGCAGCGGCGGCCGATGCCGGCGCGCCGGCTGCGAATCAGGCGCGAGTGTACGAAGCCCCGAGGCGGCTGACAAGCCGCAGCGGCCCGCATGCGCCGGCGCGGCTCGGCCGGACCGGACGGCGGGCGGCAAAAGCGCGTGCGGGGAAGCGGACAAACGGCGCGGCGATCCGGCGATCCGGCCGGAAGCGGGGCGCGGCGGCCGGCAGCGGGCCGGGGCGCAGCAAGGCGCGGGGCCGGCGCGGGCGGCGAGGGGAGCGGCGAGCGGCGCCGCAGACGAGCGAGGCGGCGCGGGGCGGGACGTCCGCCCCGCGCCGCGTTCACGCCCGGCGGTGCCGGATCAGTTCAGATACTGGAACAGCGACAGGCCCTGCACCTTCGAGAATGCCTGCTGCGCCGCGGTCAGCGAATTCTGCACCTGCAGCAGCTGCGTGATCGCGGCCGGCATGTTGGCCTGCGTCAGGTCGGTCAGGCTGTTGGTGATCTGCAGCGAGTTGGTGCTGGTGATGGTCTGCATCGACTTCACCTCCTGCTCGCGGCCGCCCACCGAGGCCTGCACCGTGGTGACGTTGGCCACCGCGTTCTGCATCTTGGTCAGCGCGGTGCTCAGCGCGTTGTTGAGCGTGGCGCCGGCCGCCGCGCCGCTGCCCACCGGCTGCTTGAGCGCCGCGATCGCGGCATCGAGCGCGCCGATCATGTCGCCGCCCGCCTGGGTGGCCGGCGTCAGCGTGAAGCTGTCGCCCGGCGCCGGGTTGCCCGAGATGATCATGCTCTGGCTGCCGATGCTGATCGCGCTGCCCGCCGTGTAGGTCTGCGCGGTGCCGACCGTGGGCGGCGTGGTCGCATTGTCGGTGACCGTGTAGGTGGGCGCGCCGGTGGTGCCGCCGAACGTGACCGTGAACGCGTGGTTGTTGGTCGGGTCGCCGGGGGTGCCGCCGGTGATCACGCCGATCGTGCCGGTGCCGGTGTTGCTCGGGTTGCTGGCCGGCACCGAGAGGCTGCCGAGCGCGGGCACCGAGGTGAACACGCGCGCGCCGCTGTCGCCGATCGCCACGCTGACCGAATCGGAGAGCTGCACCGTGCGCTGGCCGGTGTCGCCCGAGAACATCACGCCGCCCGAGGGCGAGTTCGTGAACGGCTGGTTGCCGCTCTGCAGGCCCGCGAACAGGTAGTTGCCGGTGCCGTCGGTGGTGTTGGCGAGCTGCAGCAGCGTGTCGCGCTGGCCTTGCAGCTGGGCGGCGAGCGCCGAGCGGTCGCTGTCCGACAGCGTGCCGTTGATGGCGCCCGACAGCGACGGGATCACCGCGTTCAGCACGTTCGTCACGCTGCTCAGCGTCTTGTCCTCGAGCTGCAGCGAGGACAGCGCCGACGACTGGTTCGACGAGTACTGCGCGAGCGTGGCCGAGGAGGCCGAGAGCTGCACCGCCTGGGCCGCGCCGAGCGGATCGTCGGCGGCCGTGAGCAGCGTGTTGCCGCTCGCGACCTGCTGATAGAGCTCCGAGAGCTGCGACTGCTGATTGTTCATCAGCTCGATGTTCTGGGTATAGAACTGCGAGGTCGAGATGCGCATGATGATCGATTCCGTCGTCAGTTGAAGATGCCGAGCAGCGTGCTGAACAGCGTCGAGGCGGTCTGGATCACCTTCGCGTTCGCCTGGTACATCTGCTGGTACTGCATCAGGTTTACTGCTTCCTCGTCCTGGTTCACGCCCGACACCGACTGCTGCTGCTGCGTGATCTGGCTGACGAGGGCGGTCTGGGCGGTGCTCGCCGCGCTGAGCTGCGCGGCGGTGTTGCCGACGCCGTTCACGTAGGAGCCGTAGGCGGTGGTCAGCGTCGAGGTGCCGCCGTCGAAGACCTTCGAACGGACGAGGTTCGACAGGGCCTGCGCGTTGCGGCCGTCGTTGCTCGCGCCGCCCCGGGCGATCGTGAAGGTGTCGCCGTCGACGGGGCTGCCGGTGATCTGCATCGACACGTTGTTCATCACGCCCGAGGGCGGCGGCTGGACCGTGCTGGTGATCGTCAGCGAGGCGCCCGCGGTCGAGTCGTAGGGCACCTGGGTGGTGCTGCCCGTGATCGGGTACGAGCTCGGCGGCGTGGTGTTGACGGTCACCGTGGTGCCGGCCGGGAAGCCCGTCAGCGACTTCGAGGCGGCGTTGTAGGTCAGCGTCGTGGTGGTCGACGGCATCTGGTAGCCGGCCGTGACCGTGCCCGGCGTGATGGCGGCCGAGCCGGCGTTGCTGGTGCCGACCGTGGCCAGCACCGGCGAGGCGGCCGCGATCGTCGAGGGCGTGCCGACCGAGGCGAAGCCGTTGAGCGCGCTGCGGGTGGGCTCGAGCGTGAACGAATCGCCCGCCTTCAGCTTGGTGGCGTCGTCGACCGACAGCTTGAGGCCGCCCAGGGTGGCCGGCAGCGAGGTGGCCGTGCCGATCACGCCGCCCGAGTAGCGGTCCTTCAGCGTGTAGCTGGTGCCGTCGTAGGACAGCGTGTAGTCGCTCGTCGGCGGCTGCTGGCCGTTGGCGAAGCTCGCCGTGATGGTGGCGTCGCCGGTGTTGTTGGTGTTGGCGATGGTCTGCGGGGTGGCCACGCTGAACAGGTCGCCGCCCACGTTGCCGTTCGCGTCGATGCCGAGCGCGTTCTGCGCGTTCACCTGCGAGGCGAAGCTGACCGCGATCGCGCCGAGCTTCGCCTCGGCCGGATCGAGCGTCTGGCTGCGGAACTGAATCAGGCCGCCGATCGTGCCGCCGGTGATGTTGCTGCCGGTCAGCACCTGCATCTGGCCGGCCGCGCCCGAGCCGGCCGCGGTGTTCTGCAGGCCGAGGGTCAGCTCGCTCGGGTCCGACGGCGAGGGCACCGCCGACATCGTGTAGCTGGTGTTGCCCACCACCAGCGGCTGGCCGTTGGCCATCTGCACGTTGTAGTTGCCGTTGCTCTGCACCACCTGCACGCCGACGACGGTCTGCAGCGTCGCCAGCGCATGGTCGCGCTGGTCGAGCAGCTGGTTCGGCGGCTGGCCGCCCTGGCTCGCCACCGTGATCTGCTGGTTCAGCTGGGCGATCTGCGTGGTCAGCGAGTTGACTTGCGTGACCGAGCTCTGCAGCTGCGTGTTGACGCTCTGGCGCAGCGCGTCGAATTCCGAGCCGGCCGAGGTCAGCTGGTTGGCGAGCGTCGCGGCGTTGCTGATCGCGGTCGCGCGCGAGGCCGCGCTCGACGCGCTGGCGCTCACGTTCTGCAGGCCGCTGAAGTAGCTCGAGATCGCCGAGGCGATGCCGCCCGTCGGGCTGCCGATGTAGTTGTTCAGCGTCGCGACCATCTGCGAATAGGTGCTCAGCGAGCTGCTGGCGGCCTGCGCCGTGTTGAGCTGGTCGGACAGGTACTGGCTGTACTGGCGCTGCACCGTGACGGTGGTGACGCCGGACGGCAGGAAGCCGTTCGGGGTGTATTGGCCATCGGATTCGGCATACACCACGCGCTCGACCGAGTAACCGGGCGTGGCCTGATTGCTGATGTTCTGGCCGGTCGTGTTGATGCCCCACTGCGCAGCGTTCAGGCCGCTGAGTCCGAGGTTCAGAAGGTTGCTCATGGGATGCCGGCCGCGAACGGCCTCCGGGAAAGGGACACCCGGTATAACGGCGGCGTCCGGTGGAAATTGAGGCCGCGCGCGGCAAAAATCGCGGCGGCCGACCGGCGCACCAGACGCTTGCGCGACTACGCGCGCGCGAGCTGGCGACGCTTGACTTCGAGCTGCGTGATGAGACGTTGCAAGGTGTTTTCGGCGGCGCCGGGCAGCGACACGAAGCGGAACCCGAGGTAGTAGCGGCGCGCGCCGCTCGGCGTCTCGAGGCTGCGCTGCGAGACCAGTTCCAGGTCGAGCGCGAGCTTGCCGTGGCCGGTCAGGTTCAGTTCGACCTCTTCCAGCGTGAGGCCCGGTTCGAGCGCCGCGGCGCGTTCGTCGCCGGTGCGCAGCCCGATGCCGCCCAGCGAGAGATTGTCGATCTCGAACGTGAAGCTCTCGCCCTCGGGCAGCGTGCCGCGCGCGAGATAGGGCTCGAGCACCGGCGCATCGACGCGGAAATACTCGCGGCGCTGCACGAAATAGAGCACGTCGGGGAACTTGGCGCGGAACGCGGGCCGGCCCTCGAAATCGGTGGCCACCGGCGTCTCGATCGTGAACTCGACGCGCACCCCGTCGGGCATCCCCTCGAAGACCCCGTAGGGCGCGGCCAGCAGGCTGGCGTTCTGCCCTTCCACGGCGCCCCAGTCGAACACGAAGGTGCCGGCGCCCACGTCGACCTCGAGCACGCGCGTCACGAGCTGTCCGCCCGAATAACGCACCGTCAGGAAATCGCCCCGGTTGACGAGATTGCGCAACTGCACGCCGATTTCGAGCGGGTTGCGACGGCCGTAATCAGGGAGCGAACCGTCATCCCCAGACGCTTCGATCAGTGCTTCGTTATTCATGGCTTGCCGGTTAGGTCTGCTTGCCGCCCGGTTGCTCCGGGCTCTGATGGCCTGCCTGTGGGACGCGGCCGCTGGTCTCTCGACGCCCCGTCGCCGCGCCCAAGGGCGCGCCGTTGCGTCAAGCGCAGAGTGTAGATCGAAATGATCCGAATATCTCCAGATAAACATCATTTCGAAATGCCGGATACCTGAAAATGGGTAAAAAACGACACCGCCCGCCCCGTCGACCGATCGCGCGCCGCCGCGCCGCCGGCCTCAGACGATCTGGCGCAGGATCGAGATCAGTTTCTTCGCGTAGTGCGGGTCGGTCGCGTAACCGGCGCGCTGCATGCCGTTGGCGAAGCTTTCCGGGGTGGTCGAGCCGGTCACCACGTTCGCGTAGCGCGGGTTGTTCTTGAGCATGGTGGCGTAGTCGGTCATCGCGTGCTGGTAGGAATCGTAGGCGCGGAACTGCGCCACCACGCGGCGCGGCTGGCCGCCGACGTACTCGGTCGTGACGGCCGACACGGTGCGCCCGGTCCAGTTCTTGGTCGCCTTGATGCCGAACACGTTGTAGCTGGTGCTGCCGTCGCGGCCGCGGATCTCGCGCTTGCCCCAGCCCGATTCGAGCGCCGCCTGGCCGACGATGAAGCGCGCCGGGATGCCGGTGGCCGCGCTGGCCGCCTGCGCCGCGCCCGCCAGCTTGTCGACGAAGCCGTCCTGGTCGGGCGAGGTGCCGTTGCCCTTGACGGGCGGCGTCAGCGCGCTCGAGGCCGTGTAGCCGGCAACGCCGCTGAGCCGGTTGTTGCCGCGCGCGTTGGCGAGCGCCTGGGCCAGCGCGCCGGCCGCGGCGAGGCCGCCCTCGTTGCCGGCGGTGCCGCCGAGTGCGCCCAGCGCCCCCGCCGGGCCGCCGGCGGCGGCCGCGCCGGCCGCCGGATTCATGTTGCGCATCAGCTGCTTCATCAGCGCGTCGGCCACGCCGATGCCGCGCGAGGCCATCTGCTGCGAGAGCTGCTGGTCGAGCATCGAGGTGTAGAGCTTCGAGGTGTTCGAGTCGAACACGCCGTCCTGCGGCGTCGCATCGCGCATGCTCTTGAGCATCATCTGCGAGAACATCGCGTCGAACTGCGTGGCGACCTGCTTCATGCCGGCGCCGGGCGAGGCGTCGGCCTGCCGGCGCAGCTGGTCGAAGCCCTGCACGTCGAGCGCGAAGCGCTGGGTAAGGTCGGTGCCGGCGGCGAGGTCGGCATTCGGAAGATTGGCCATCAGATGATCTCCAGGTCGGCCCGCAGCGCTCCAGCGGCTTTCATCGCCTGCAGGATCGACATCAGGTCGGCCGGTGTGGCGCCGAGAGAATTCAGCGCCTTGACGACATCGGCGAGGTTCGCGCCGGCGTTGACGTAGCGCAGCGCGCCGTTGTCTTGCTTGAGCTGGATTTGCGACTGCTGCGCAACCACGGTCTGCCCGTTCGAGAACGCGCCGGGCTGCGAAACCACGGGCTGCGTGTTGACGACGACGGACAGGTTGCCGTGCGCGACCGCGCAGTTCTGCAGCGTCACCATCTGGTTCATCACGATCGAACCGGTGCGCGCATTGAGGATCACCTTGGCCGCGGCGCGCTCCGGATTGACGTCGAGATTCTGCAGCCGCGCCATGAACGCGACCTGCTGGGCCGGATCGGACGGCGCGGTCAGCTGGATGGTGCGGCCGTCCAGCGCGGTGGCGATGCCCGGCCCGAGGTTCGAGTTCACGGCGGTGACGATGCGCTCGGCGGTGCCGTAATCCATGTCGTTGAGCTGCAGCAGCAGCACGCCGTTCATCTGCGCGAGCGCGTTCGGCACCGAGCGCTCGACGATCGCGCCGCCGGTGATGCGCCCGGCCGCGAGCTGGTTGACCTGCACGCGGCTGCCGTTGGCGCTCGCGCCGGCGCCGCCCACCGCCATGTTGCCCTGCGCGAGCGCGTAGACCTGGCCGTCGGCGCCCTTCAACGGCGTGAGCAGCAGCGTGCCGCCGCGCAGGCTCTTGGCGTTGCCGAGCGACGAGACGGTCACGTCGATCGCCTCGCCGGGGCGCGCGAAGGGCGGCAGCGTGGCGGTCACCATCACGGCCGCGACGTTCTTCAGCTGCAGGTTCGACAGCGAGGCAGTGCCGCCCGTCGAGGTGCCGTTGTTGATCGAGATGCCGAGGTTCGCCAGCATGTTCGCCAGCGTCTGGGTCGTAAACGGCGTCTGGGTGGTCTGGTCGCCGGTGCCGTCGAGGCCCACCACCAGGCCATAGCCGATCAGCGGGTTGTCGCGCACGCCCTGGATCTGCGCGAGATCCTTGAGGCGTTCGGCGCGCGCGCTCGCGGCCGGCAGCGCGCAGCCGAGCGCGAACGCCAGGCCGACGGCCAGCGCGGCGCGCAGGCCGCGCAGCAGGCGCGGCAGACGGCGGGAGGAAAGGAAGTCGATCATGCGGCTCACCACGGCGCGACGTTGAGGAAGAAACGCTGCAGCCAGCCCATCGTCTCGGTTTCGTTGATGTAGCCCTTCGACGAGTATTCGATGCGCGCGTCGGCCACCTGGGTCGAATACACCGAATTCGCGCCCGAGATGGTGTTCGGATTGACCACCCCCGAGAAGCGCACGAACTCGTTGCCCTGGTTGATCAGCATCTGCTTCTCGCCGCTCACCACCAGGTTGCCGTTGGGCAGCACGTTGGTGACGGTCACCGTGATGGTGCCGGTAAACGTGTTGGCCGCGCTCGCGCCGCCGGTGGCGGTGAACTTGTTGTCGCCGCTCGCGCTCAGTTTCGCCTTGCCGAACAGGCCGCCGAGGAAGCCGGCGGTCGGCACCTTGAAGTCGGTCGCGGAGCCGCGATTCGCGTTCGCGCCCGACGACTTGGTGGCGTTGACGTTCTCCGCGATCATGATCGTCAGGATGTCGCCGATGTTGCGCGGCCGCTGATCCTCGAAGAGCGGCCGGCCCGCGTAGCCGGGGTTGTAGATCGAGCCGGGCGCCTGCATCGACGGCGGCACCGGCGGCACGGCCGTCATCGGCTGTTGCGTGATCGGCTGACGCGGTATCTGCGCGCAGCCGGCGAGGGCGGCCGCGGCAGCCAGCACCGCGAATCGGGAAAGGCGAACCTGCTTCATGACGTTGTGCCGATCGGTCCGTTAGCTCTTCATCTGCGTGACGGTCTGCAGCATCTGGTCGGACGTGGTCACGGCCTTGCTGTTGATCTCGTAGGCGCGCTGGGTCTGGATCATGTTGACCAGTTCCTGCACCACGTTCACGTTCGACGACTCGACGTAGCCCTGATTCAGCGAGCCCGCGCCGTTCAGGCCCGGCGTCGTCACGTTCGGCGCGCCCGACGAGGTGGTTTCCGCGAACAGGTTCTGGCCGAGCGCGTTGAGCCCTTCCGGGTTGATGAAGGTGGCCAGCTGCATCGAGCCGATCTGCACCGCGTTGGTCGAGCCCGGCTGGGTGACCGTCACCACGCCGTCGGCGCCGATCGTCAGCGACTGCGCGTTCTGCGGCACGGTGATGGCCGGCAGCACCTGGTAGCCCGCCGAGGTGACGAGCTGGCCCTGGTTGTTGGCCTGGAACGAGCCGTCGCGCGTGTAGGCGGTGGTGCCGTCCGGCATCAGCACCTGGAAGAAGCCCTGGCCGTTGATCGCGACGTCGCGCGAGTTGCCGGTCTGCTGCAGGTTGCCCTGCGTGTAGAGCCGCTCGGTGGCGACCTGCTGCACGCCGGTGCCGAGCTGCAGGCCCGAGGGCAGCTCGGTTTGCTGCGTCGAGTTCGCGCCCGGCTGGCGCACCGTCTGGTACAGCAGGTCCTCGAACACGGCGCGCGAGCCCTTGAAGCCATTGGTGCTCACGTTCGCGAGGTTGTTCGAGATCACGTCCATCTGCGCCTGCTGCGCATTCATGCCGGTCGCGGCGATGTAGAGAGATCGGTTCACTGGGGTTTCTCCTGCGGATTCGATGACCGGCTCAGCTGAAGCTGAGGATCTGGTTTGCGTTCTGCTCGTTCTGGTCGGCGGTTTCGATCAGCTTGGTATGCAGCTGAAAGGCGCGCGCGTTGTCGAGCATCGACACCATCGCGCTGACCGGATTCACGTTGCTGCCCTCGAGCGAGCTGGGCGCGAGCACGACGCTCGGGTCCACCTCGGCGGGATTGCCGTCGGTGGTGCGGAACAGGCCGTCGTCGCCGCGCTTCATGCTGGCCGGCTCCGGATTGACGAGCTTGAGCTGGTCGACCATCGCGATCGCCGAGGGCGGATCGCCCGCGGCGAGCACCGACACGGTGCCGTCGGAGCCGATCGTCACCTGCCCGTTCGGCGGCACCGAGATCGGGCCGCCGGTGCCCACCACCGGCAGGTTCGAGGCGTTCACCAGCTGGCCGTTCTCGTCCACGTGCAGGTTGCCGGCGCGCGTGTAGCCCTCGCTGCCGTCGGGCGCGAGCACGGTGAGCCAGCCCTTGCCCTGCACCGCCACGTCGAGCGGGTTGCCGGTGCGCGCGATCGGGCCGGCCGAATAGTCGGCGCCGGGCGTCGAGCTCAGCACGAAGGTGCGGGTGGTGTCGGGGTTGCTGGCCTCGCCGAAATTCATCGGCACCGCGCGGTAGGTCGCGAGCTGCGCGCGAAAACCGGTCGTCGACGTGTTCGCGAGATTGTTCGCGATCACGGACTGCTGGTCGAGCGCCTGATCCGCGCCCGTCATTGCCGTATAGATCAGTCGGTCCATGGTCGTTGGTTCCGGTTTCGCGCGCCGCGCGTTACAGGTTGAGCAGCGTCTGGTCGACGGTCTGCTGGGTCTTGATGGTCTGCGCGTTGGCCTGGTAGTTGCGCTGCGCGGTGATCAGGTTGACCAGCTCGCCCGTCAGGTCGACCGTCGAATTCTCGGTCGTGCTGCCCTTGATGGTGCCGTGGTTGGTGCTGCCCGGCACGCCGATCTGCGGCACGCCGGAGGCGGCGGTCTGGATGTACTGGTTGCCGCCGATGCTGGTGAGGCCCTGCGGATCGTTGAAGTTCACCACGAACACCTGGCCGAGCTTCATGCTCTGGCCGTTCGAGTAGCTGCCCGTGATGGTGCCGTCGGCGGCCACCGAGTAGTTCTGCAGCGCGCCCGACGCAAAGCCGTCGGCCACCAGGTTCGACACGCCGCTCTTGGTCGCGCCGAACTGGGTCGAGCCGGTCAGGTCGAGCGAGACCGACTGCGGCGTCACCGCGCCGGTGGTATTGGCTATGCTGAAGGTGAACTTGTTGCCCGAAGCCGTCGCGCTCTTCGCGGTCAGCCCGGTCAGCTTGCCCGAGCTGTCGAACGAGGCCGTGCCGAGGTCGGTCGGGGCGGTGTTGTCGGCGCCCGCGTACACTTCCCAGCTGCCGACGGTGGTCGACTTCACGAAGTACAGGTTCACCGTCTTCGCGTTGCCGAGCGAGTCGTAGGCTTGCACCGGCTGCTTGAGCGTGTAGGTCGACGAGTCGCTGAAGTTGAACGGCGAGTTGGTCTGCGCCGTGTCGGTCGTGCTCAGGTTGAACTGGCCGGTGATCGACGAAGTCGCCTTCGGCGGGATGTTGCCCTGCGGCGCGGTCAGCGGCACGATCGCCGAGGTGTTGATGCTGCCGTCGGCGTTCACGCCATAGCCCATCAGCTGGCCGCCGGCCGAGTTGGTGATGTTGCCGCTCGCGTTCGGGCTGAACTGGCCGTCGCGCGTGTAGGTGGTCACGCCGTTCGAGTTCACCTGGAAGAAGCCGTTGCCCGAGATGGCCATGCTCAGCGGGTTCTGCGAGGTGGCGAAGCCGCCCTGCTGGAACACCTGCGCGACCGTCGCCAGCTGCGTGCCGATGCCGATGCCGTTGGCGACCGCGCCCGACACCGAATTCGCGTACAAGTCCGAGAACTGCGCCGAGGCGGCCTTGAAGCCGACCGTGTTCGCGTTCGCGATGTTGTTGCCGATCACGTCGAGGTCGCTCGATGCGCCCTGCAAACCGCTCAAGCCCTGTTGATAACCCATGTTGGTCTCCGATGGCGCGAGGCCTGATCAGTTAGGTAGACGAGGAATTGTTCTTGTCGGCCGTGCCCGAGCCACTGCCGGAACTGCTGGTGCCGCTCGAGGCGGTCCCCGGGAAGATCGCGCCGACGTTCGGCAGGCCGACCGTCGTGCCGTTCGAAAGCACCAGGCCCGGGGTGCCGTCCGACTGGCGGATCACGCTCTGCACCTGCGCGGCCGTGAGCGTGGTCGCCGAGGTGCTGGCGCCGCTGCCGTCCGTGTAGCTGGCGCTGATGGTGTACTTGCCGTCTGGCAGCGTCGCGCCCGACGAGTCGGTCGGCGTCCAGTTGATCGGGATCGTGCCGGCCGCCTGCGCGCCCGCGTCGATCGTGTTGACCACCGTGCCGGCCGAATTCTTGACGGTGATCTTCAGGTCGGCGGCGGCGGACGGCAGCTGCACGCCGAAGCCCGTGCCGGCGCCGCCCGAGACGCTGAGCGTGCTGCCGGGGGCCAGTACGTTGCTGCCGATCAGCAGCGCCGCCTGGGTCTGCTGGCCGGCGGTGATCTGCGAGGACAGCGAGGACAGCGACGAGTTGAGCTGCGCGATGCCGCTCACGGTATTGATCTGCGCGAGCTGGGACGTCATCTGCGAGCTGTCCACCGGGCTCGTCGGGTCCTGGTTCTGCAGCTGCGTGACGAGCAGCTTCAGGAAGGTCTGCTGCAGGTCCGACGCCGAGGTCGACGCCACGCCGCTGTTGTTGCTCATCGTGTCGACCGGCAGAGTGGACGTGTTCGTGCCGTTGCTGCCGATCGAGTTGGTAGTGGAGCTCATCTCCGGGTTGCCTTTCGCGAGTTCGCGGATACGCTGGGTCGGGTTGGGAATCGGTCGCGGGGTGAACCACGGGCCGCACCAGCACGCCCCGGTTCACGACACGGCACTCAGGTGCCGATCGTCAGCGTCTTCAGCATCAGTTGCTTGGCGGTGTTCAGCGTCTCCACGTTCGCCTGGTACGAGCGCGAGGCCGAGATCATGTTCACCATTTCCTGCACCGGGTCGACGTTCGGCAGCGTGACGTAGCCGTTGGCGTCGGCGGTCGGATTCGACGGGTCGTAGCTGGTCTTCATCGGCGACGGATCGTCGATCACCTGCTTGACCTGCACGCCGCCCACCCCCTGCCCGGAGCGCGTGCGCGCGCCGCCGAGCGGCTGGGTCTCGAACACCACCTGCTTGGCTCGGTAAGGCTTGCCGTCCGGGCCGGTCACGCTGTCCGCGTTCGCCAGGTTCGACGCGGTCACGTTCAGGCGCTGCGATTCGGCGGACATCGCCGAACCGGCGACGTCGAAGATGTTCATCAGCGAAGGCATGGAAATTCCTCGTTTGCGGCTGAAAGAATGGCGGCGTGCCGGGTTACGAACCCGAGGTGATCGCGGCGAGCATCGCCTTGATCTGGCCGGTCACCACCGTCATGCCGGCTTCGTAGTGCACCGTGTTGTCGGCGAACTGCACGCGCTCGGCGTCCAGATCGACCGTGTTGCCGTCCAGCGAGGGCTGGTTCGGGATCCGGTACGCGGCACGGCCGAAGTCGTCGCTCGGGCCGCCCGTGGCCGACAGGCGCGTGTTGCCGCTCATGTGGCCCGGCTCGGTGGCCGCCAGCGTCATGCCGCTCGTCACGCCGGCCGGCCGCGCCAGCGGCAGCTGCGTGGCGTTGTCGGCGGCGGCCTGGCCGGCCTGGTGCTTGAGCGAGCGGCCGAGCGCCGAGGCGAAGTCGACGTCGCGGGCCTGATAGCCCGGCGTGTCGGCGTTCGCGATGTTCGAAGAGATCAGTTCCTGCCGGTATGCGCGAACGTCGAGCGCCTGGCGGCCGAACGCGAATTCGGCGTCGAGTTTGTCCATCATCGTGCGTTCCTCCATCGGGAGCGGTGCGGCGTCTCTTCCCCGCGCGCCGTGCGGCGGCCAAAAAAGACGCTTTTCGATGACAGCCATCGTAGGCGCGAGAGGCAAGCGGCAATCGGGCGAATAACCGGCAAAGCCCCCCTCTATTCATCGTTTGCCGCCTCACCCGGCTGCCTAGAATGCGATCCCGTACCAACGGAATTCTCTAGGAGGCGGCGATGGCGCAGACGAACGCGAACGCAGCGGCAGGCGCGGCACGCGGCTTCGGCGCGCGCGAGCGCTCCCGGCGTTGCCGCCTGGCCCTGCTGGCGCTGGGCCTGGCCGGCCTGCTGCCGAATCTGGCCGCCGCGCAGGCGGCCGGCGGCGACGGCATGATCGTGATCCCGGGCCGCGGCGAATCGGCCGAGACGGCGCTGGCCAACGCCAACGCGCACGGCGTGAGCACCCCGGCCGCGCACCCGCCCGCGTCGAGCCTCGCTTCGTACAGCGCGGCCGACTTGCGCAACGCCTACGGCGCCGGCGCCCGCAGCGGCGGCACGCCGCCCGCGCCCGCCGGCACCATCGGCATCGTGCCGGGCGCGGGCGGCGACAGCGCGCTGCGTGCCGCCGCGATGGGCGAGACGCCCGCCAACCGGCCCGAGCCGCCGCTCTACCCCATGCCCGGCAGCGCGACGACGCGGCCGGCCGTGAATCGCGCGGCCCCGCGCACCGAAAACCAGGGCAACGAGGCGGCCGGCTACGCCGCCGGTTATGCGGCCGGCATCGCCGCGGCGCGCCGCGCGGCCGCGGCCCAGCCGGCGCCGGCCGCCGCGGCGCCGCGCCATCCGTCGGCCGGCTCGCGCGGCTCGGCCGCTACGGCGCCCGCGGCGCTCGGCACCGTGCGCGCCGTCTATTCACCGGGCGCGACGGAACGTGCGCCGGCCGGCCAGGATGCGGCGGGCGGCGCGATGCGCTACGCGGCGCCGGCCGTGATGCGCGTCTCGGCGCGCCAGAGCGCGCCCTCGCCGAGCGCCGTCGCCGCGGTGGTGGCGCCCACCCTGGCGCCCGCTCCGGCTGCCGCGCCGGCCGAGAACGGCGCGGCCCGCAACGCCGGCGCGGCCCCGGCCGCCGCGCTCGGCCAGCCGGCCGGCCAGCAGGACCCGGAAGCGATCCGCGCCGCGGCGCTCGCGTTCCTGCGCCAGCAGACGGCCGGCCTGCCCGGCAAGGCGATCGTCACGGTGACCGCCGCGTTCCCGCGCGGGCTCGCGGCTTGCGCCACGCTCGAACCGTTCCTGCCCACCGGCGCACGGCTCTGGGGCCGCACCACGGTGGGCGTGCGCTGCGCCGGCGCGCGGCCGTGGACGCTCTACCTGCAGTCGAAGATCGAGGTCCAAGGCAACTATTACGTCGCCGCGCACGCGCTCGCGCCGGGCGACGTGCTGACGGCCGCCGACCTCGTCGCGCACGAGGGCGACCTGACCATGCTGCCGCTCGCCGTGATCACCGATCCGGCGCAGGCGGTGGGCGGCACCTCGCTGGTGCGCGTCGCGGCCGGGCTGCCGCTGCGCCAGGACATGCTGCGCAGCGCCTCGTCGGTCACCATCGGCCAGACCGTGCGGGTGGTGGCGGCCGGCCAGGGATTCTCGATTTCGTCGGAGGGCAGCGTGATGAACAACGCGGGGCCGGGACAGCAGGTGCGGGTCCGGCTGGCGGCCGGCCAGATCGTGACGGCGGTGGTGAAGGATGGGAACACGGTGGAAGTTCCGTTATGATGGGCGCGGCCTGAAAGCGGCCGGAAAGCTTGCAAAGATTTGTTTATGCAAGCCTTTATGGATGAGCAGGCGCTAAAGTTCGGCTCTGATCTGCCGTTATCTTGCTCAAATCGTTCAGGAAGCCCATCGTGAAAATCGATACCACCCCCGCCACGAACGTCCGCCCGGCGTCCCCCGACGCCGCTTCGCCGCGTACCCAGGCCAGCAGCAGCACCGCCCCGGCGGCTGCCGCGCCGGCCGAAAGCGCGCCGGCCGGCGGCGATGCGAACGTGAATCTGTCCTCCCTGTCCACGAATCTGCGTTTGCTCGCGGCTTCGGGATCGGCCGACATCGACACCGCGAAAGTGCAGTCGATCCGCGACGCGATCAAGAATGGATCGCTGACGATCGACACCGGCAAGATCGCGGACGGCATCCTGCAGACGGCCAGCGAGCTGCTGCGGACACCGGCGAGCCTCGGCTGAGCACGACGCGGATGACGCCCCCGGGCGCGCGGATGGTCCGTGCGCCGTCGTTTTGAGCGAGATGCAATGAAAGAAGCCCTGCTGGCGACGATCAACGACGAGCATGCGACGGTCGAGGCCTTCGCTTCGCTGCTCGTCTACGAGCAAAAGGCACTGACGGCGGCGTCGCCGGCCGACACGCTGCCGGACATCATCGCGCGCAAGACGGAGCTGGTCGAACGGCTCGCGTCGCTGGAAAAGCAGCGCGACGCGCAGCTCGCGGCGCTCGGCTACGCGGCCGGCAAGGCCGGCATCGACGCGGCCGCCGAGCGCGACCCCGGCATCGCGAGCCGCTGGAAGCTGCTGCGCGACGCCACCGAGCGCGCGCGCCACGCCAACATGAACAACGGCATGCTGATCCGCATCCGCATGGACTACAACGAGCGCACCCTCCAGGTGCTGCGCGCGCAGCCCGCGCGCGCCGGTCTCTACGGCCCCGACGGGCGCGTCTCCAACCCGGTGCGCTGAGCGGCGGGCGGCAGGCGCCGCCCGCACCCGGGTTTTCCCGTAGATCGCCGCGGCTTGTGCCGCTGTCTCGTATCGACCGCCCCGGCGCCGCCGCTTCGGCAGGCGCCGTCCGACCGACTCGTCACGGCGCCCGACCGGCCACCGTCTCGTCCCGCCGTCCTACCCTCCCAGCCTCAGCCGTGCTCGCCGGTCGCGAGCGCCGCCGCCACCGCGTCGGTGCGTGCTCGCTGCACGGCATCGCGGATCGCGTCCGGATTGCCGCGATGGCCGGCCGCGATCTGCCCGGCATCGACCGCGCGCGCGGCGACCAGCGCGCGCCGCAGCCGCTCGGCCTGCGGATACGGCTGCGTCTCGAGCCCGAGCCGGCCTCGCGCGTCCGCCTCGCAGGCCTGCAGCATCTCGGCGAAGCGCCCCGGCTTGCGCAGCGCGTCGGCGCGTTCGAGCAGGCGCACCAGCGCGGCGGCACTCATCGACATCACCTGGTGCAGGTTGCCGTGCTCGCGCGCCACCAGCAGCGCCAGGTCGCGACACTCGTTCGGCACGCGCAGCCGCTCGCAGAGCGGCCTGAGCAGATCGACGCTGCGGCCCTCGTGGCCGATGTGGCGCGGCAGCACCTCGGCCGGCGTGGTGGCCTTGCCGAGATCGTGGGTCAGCGCGGCGAACCGCACCGGCAGCGAATAGGCATGCTTGGCCGCGTGATCGATCACCATCATCACGTGCACCCCGGTATCCACCTCGGGGTGGTAGTCGGCGCGCTGCGGCACGCCGAACAGCGCGTCCACCTCGGGCAGGATGCGCGCCAGCGCACCGCACTCGCGCAGCACCGCGAACATGCGCGACGGCTTCGCCTCCATCAGCCCGCGCGACACCTCCTGCCAGACCCGCTCCGGCACCAGCGCGTCCACCTCGCCCGCCGCCACCATCTCGCGCATCAGCGCGAGCGTCTCGGGCGCCACCGTGAAATCGGCGAAACGGGCCGCGAAGCGCGCGACGCGCAGAATCCGCACCGGGTCCTCGACGAACGCCGGCCCGACGTGGCGGAACCGCTTCGCGGCCAGATCGGCGCGCCCGCCGAACGGGTCGATCAGCTCGCCCGTGATCCGGCCGTCCGGATCGATCTCGCGCGCCATCGCGTTGATCGTCAGGTCGCGGCGCGCCAGATCCTCGTCGAGCGTCACGTCCGGCGCGTAATGGAACTGGAAGCCGTGATAGCCGGCCGCCGTCTTGCGCTCGGTGCGCGCGAGCGCGTACTCCTCGTGCGTCTGCGGGTGCAGGAACACCGGGAAATCCTTGCCCACCGGGCGGAAGCCGCGCGCGGCCAGCTGCTCCGGCGTGGCGCCCACCACCACGTAGTCGCGGTCCTGCACCGGCAGGCCGAGCAGGGCATCGCGGATCGCACCGCCTACCACATAGATGTTCATGCGCTTGCCTCCCGGCCTTCTCAGTATTCGACCATGCGCGTCTCGCGGCGCGCGCCCTCGTTCCAGGCCGCGACCGCCGGCAGCGCGAGCATGCGCTCGACATAGGCGGCCGAGACCTCGCAGAGCACCGGCGCGTAGCAGACGAAGCGCATCACCACCGGCGCGTACATCGCATCGGCAATCGTGAACGCGCCGAACAGGAACGGGCCGCCCGAGCGCGCGAGGCAGTCGCGCCAGATCGCCTCGATGCGCGCGACCTGGGCCAGCGCGGCCGGCGACAGCTCGCGGCCGGGCTGCGGCGCGCGCAGGCTGAACGGCATCTCGGCGCGCACCGCGGCGAACCCGGCATGCATCTCGGCCGAGACGCTGCGCGCCCGCGCGCGCGCCACCGGCTCGACCGGCCACATCGGCTGCGCGGGAAACCGCTCGGCGAGCGTCTCGGCGATCGCCAGCGAATCCCAGACGGCATGGCCGGCCTCGTCGATCAGGCAGGGCACGCGGCCCGACGGCGAGAGTGCCAGGATGCGCGCCTCGGTGTCGGGCGCGCGCAGCTCGATCAGGGTCTCCTCGAACGGTATCCCGAAGTGCCGCATCAGCACCCAGGGCCGCATCGACCACGAGGAATAGCTCTTGTCACCAATGATCAATCGCATCGTCACGTCTTGTCGTCCAGTCGAAGGGAAGCGCGCCGCGCCGGCCGCGCGACGGGTGCGCCCGGCGCGGGTGCCCGCACCGCGGGGCGAGCCGACTCGGCCCGCCCGGCAAGCAGCGCGGCTAGGCCGTCGCGGCGGCTGTCGTCAGCGCCGCGAGCGCCAGGCGTCGTAGCGCGTGCCGCCGGCGGCGAGATAGCCGGGCGCGACGCTTTCGAGGCTCGCGGGCCGCACCCCGAGTTCGGGCGCGAGCGGGCCGCTCAGCACGTTCGGCACGCGCATCGAGTCGAGATTGTCGCGCGTGATCACGGGCTCGCCGGGCAGATGCTCGAACACGCATGCCTGCAGCCGCGCGAGCGCGTCGGGCAGCCGGATGATGCGCGCCTGGCGGCCCACCAGCGCGCCGCAGTAGCGCACCAGCTGCTCGAGCGTGTAGACGCGCGGGCCGCCCAGCTCGTAGGTCCGCCCGTAGGCCGCGCGGTTGCCGGCCACGGCCAGCAGCGCCTGCGCGACGTCGCCGACGTATACCGGCTGGAACTGCGCGTCGGGCATCGCGAGCGGCAGCACCGGCAGCAGCCGCTGCAGCCGGGCGAAGGTGGTCAGGAATGCGTCGCCGGGGCCGAACACCACCGACGGCCGCAGCACGGTGACGGCGAGCGCCCCGCCCGAGGCGGCCGCCGCCGCGTGCAGCGCGGCCTCGCCGTCGCCCTTCGAGCGCTGGTACATGCTCGGCCCCTGCGAATCGGCGCCGAGCGCGCTGACCTGCACCAGCTGCGCCACGCCCGCGCCGGCGCAGGCTGCGGCCAGCGCGCCCGGCAGCGCCACGTGCAATTGCCGGAAGCCCTCGCCGTAGGGCGTGCCGTGGCCGCCGTGCAGCGTGCCGACCAGATTGATCGCGACGCCGGCGCCGGCCACCACGCGCGTGAGCGAGCCGGCGTCGAGGCCCTCGAGTTCGACCACCTCCACCGGCATGGTGGCGAGATGGCGGGCGCGCTCGCGGCGCCGCGCGGCGACGCGCACCGGATAGCCGGCGCGCACCAGGGCCGCGACGAGGCGCGCGCCGATGAAGCCGGTGGCGCCGACGAGCGCGATGGTCGGACGATCCATGGCGAAACTCCCGTCAGGTGTCGAAAACGCGCCGCCGGCCGGGCCGCGCGCAGCGCAAGGGCATCGGGCGCGGCACCGGGCGGCCCGGCGCGGGCCGCCGGTGCGCGTGGTTCAGGGCGCGATGAAGCCGAGGCGCGCCTTCAGCGATTCGGGCTTGCCTTCGAACAGCGCCGCGTAATAAGTGGTGTTCGACAGCACGTTCTCCACGTAGTCGCGCGTCTCGTTGAACGGGATCGTCTCGGCGAAGATCGCGCCCTCCACCGGCTTCGTCAGCGCCTGCCGCCACTGGCGCGGCCGGCCCGGGCCGGCGTTGTAGCCGGCCGTGGCGAGCACGGCCGAGTCGTCGAACTTCTGGTAGATGTCGGACAGATACCAGGTGCCGAGCTGGATGTTGGTGTCGATGTCGTGCATCTGCTCGCGCGAGATGCCGCCCATGCCGAGCTTCTTGGCGACCAGCTGCGCGGTGGCCGGCATCAGTTGCATCAGGCCGCCCGCGCCGACCGAGGAACGCGCGTTGGTGATGAAGCGCGACTCCTGGCGGATCAGGCCGTAGGCCCATTCGATGTCGAGGCCGTTGGTCTGCGCGTAGCGCTCCACGATCGGCCGGTACGGCGCGGGGTAGCGCAGCGTGAAGTCGTGCAGCGCGGTGGTGCGGTCGGCGGTGTTGACGGTGCGGTCGAGCAGGTCGATGCGCTTCGCGTATTCGGCCGCGGCCAGCAGCTGGCGGTCGGTCATGCCGCGCAGCGGCCAGTTCCACTCGCGGTTGCCCTCGAGCCGCAGGTTCAGCGCATAGAAGCGCCGTGCCAGCGCGAAGCCCGGCACCTGGCTCATCGCCTCCACCTCGGCGTCGGTCACGGTGGTGCGCGGCGGGATCACGGTCTTCTGGCCGAGCTCCTCGGCCGCGAGCTGGCCGTAGAAGTCGAAGCGGCCCGCCACCTGCTCGAAATCGCGGCTCGCGCCGCCGGCGTCGCCGGCCTGCTTCAGCGCGCGGCCATGCCAGTAGAGCCAGGCCGGCTGCGCGCGCAGGTCGGCCGGCATCTGCTCGATCGCCCAGCGCACCATCGGCCAGTCGCCCGCGAGCAGCGCCGCGCGCACGCGCCATTCGTAGCCCGGCGTCGACAGCGGCGCGCCGCCCGACTGCTTGTAATACTGCACCGCCAGCGGCAGGCGCTTGATCGCCGCCTGCATGCCGATCTCGCCCCAGGCGATCGCCTGCTCGGGCTTCGACAGCGTACCGAGCGTGGCGAGCATCGCCGCGGCCTGGTCCGGATCGTTGCGCGCCATGCGCGTGATCGCGATCAGCGCGAGCTGGCGCGAGGTGGCGTCGGCGCCCACGCCGCGCGCGAGGAACAGCGGCGGCGCGCTCGCGGCCTGCTCGAACGCCACCGGGCGCGGGCCGAGCACGTCGGCGATCTTGCCGGCGGTGGTGGTGTAGTTCTGCTCGAACGCGAGCCGCACCTGCCTCCAGACGTCGTCGGACGAGAACTGCTGGTTCACGGCGAGCGCCGAGATCAGATCCACGCAGCCGTCGCCGTAGTATTTCGGATCGACCAGCAGGTCGCGCGCGATGTCGGCCACCTTCTCGCCGCGCGCGGCGCGCGACTCCAGCGCGTAGCACTTGACCTGGGTGTCGTCGTCGAGCACGAAGCGCTTGTACTGGTCGTCGAAGCCGCGCCAGTCGTGGCGCGCGCCCAGCACCAGCAGGTAGTCGTTGCGCATCCGGTCGGCGATCGCCTGGCCGTCGTAGCGCTGCAGGAACGACAGCACCGGCGCGTCGGGCGCATCGATGCGCGCGCGCCCCGAGCTGTCGAACAGCTGCGGCTTGATCTGGAAGTATTCGAGATAGGACGGCGCCGGGTAGCCGGGAATCATCGCGGCCAGCTGCGCGGCACGCGCGGCGTTGTTGGCGCGCGCGGCCTCGCGAAGCTGGACGAAGATCTGGTCGTCGTTCGACGAGACCGGGTCGACGGGTTGCGCGGCGCAGGCGGCGGCGCCCACGGCCAGCGCGAGCGCCGACAGCGTCATGGCGGCCGCGCGATATACTCGGACGAGGCTGGTTGACATCGATTTGAACAGGGAACGGAACCGGAGCACGAAGTGAGCGAAAGCATAGCACGCCCCCCCGCCGCCATCGCCAAGCAGGCGCTGCGCGAAACGCTCGCGCCGCTGCGCCGGGCGGCCAGCGGCGAGGCGGCCGCGAACGCCGCGCTCGCGCGCCGCGTGCTGGACCTGCTCGGCAAGCATCCGCTCCTCACGGTGGGCTTCTACTGGCCGCTGCCGGGCGAGTTCGACGCGCGCGCCGCCATCGCCGAATGGCTCGCCGACGACGCGCGCCGGCGCGCCGCGCTGCCCGTCATCGCGCAGCCCTACACGCCGCTGTCGTTTCATACCTGGACGCCGCAGGCGCCGATGCGCACCGGCCATCACCGGATTGCCGAGCCCGCGCACGGCGAGCCGGTGGTGCCGGACCTGCTGCTGATACCGTGCGTCGGCTTCGACCGGCAGGGCTTCCGGCTCGGCTACGGCGGCGGCTATTACGACCGCACGCTGGCCGCCTGGCCGAACGACGCGCTGCCCGTCACGATCGGCATCGCCTACGAGGCGCTCGCGCTCGACGCGCTGCCGCGCGAATCGCACGACCGGCCGCTCGACTGGATCGTCACCGAGCGCCACGCCTACCGCTCGGGCTCGACGGCCTGAGGCGGCCCCGGCGCGGCCGGCCGCGCGCCTACAGCGAGGCGGCCGCGCGCGCGGCCGTGTCGTACAGCCCCGAGGCGTGGCGCAGCAGCTGCGCGGCCTCGCCGATCTGCGCGTTGGTGAGCCCGCTGTCCCTGAGCGTCTCGATCAGGCAGTGCTCGCGCACCTCGCGGTACTTCTCGCACAGCACGCGCCCCTCGGGCGTGACCGAGAACAGCACCTCCTTGCCCGACTTCTCGCCCGCCACGTAGCCGCGCGCTGCCAGCTTCCTGAGCGCGTAGGTGGCAACGTGCGTATCCTCGATATTGAGCACGAAGCAGATGTCGGCCAGCTTCTTCTTGCGGTCGCGATGCCCGACATAGTGCAGCAGCGAGACCTCGATGGCGGTCATGTCCTTCGCGCCGGCGGCCGCCATGCAGCGCACCATCCAGCGGTTGAACGCGTTGCTCGCCGTGATCAGCCCGTATTCGAGTTCGGACAATTCGGCGCTCGTCTCGGAGACGAGATGTTCGGACGAGACGATCTTGGTGGCGGGACGCGGCGGCATGTCGGGTACGTCGGGAGAAGCGGTTCGGAAAGAAATGAGCCGCAGTGTACGCCAGAACCGCAAACCCACCGACTTGCGGGGATATGCTTGTCGGCGATTTATCGATAATTTACCGATGATGTATCATCCCCGAAAACCGCTGCCGCCCGCGAGCCGCCCATGACCGCTCCCCGTCTCTATCCGCTCGGCGACACCGCCGTCGTCTGCGAGGCGCCACCGCCCGCCACGCTCGAATGCCAGCGCCGGATCTGGGCCGTGGCCGAGGCCGCGCGCGGCTGGCCGCACGTGATCGACGTGGTGCCCGGCATGAACAACCTCACCGTCGTGTTCGATCCGTTCGACAGCTCGGCCGAACGGCTTATGCCGCTCCTGGAGGCGGCCTGGCAGGACGCCGACGCCGGCGCCGCGCCGGCCCGCGAGGTCGAGATTCCGGTGGTGTACGGCGGCGCGGGCGGCCCCGATCTGGCGGCGGTCGCCAAGCACACCGGCCTCACGGCCGAGGCGCTCGCGCAGCGCCACGCGGCCGGCAACTACGTGGTGTTCTTCCTCGGCTTCCAGCCCGGCTTCGCCTATCTCGGCGGCCTCGACGCCGCGCTGCACACGCCGCGCCGCACCACGCCGCGGCTCGAGGTGCCGGCCGGCTCGGTCGGCATCGGCGGCGCGCAGACCGGCATCTACCCGGCCGCCGCGCCCGGCGGCTGGCAGCTGATCGGCCGCACCGCGCTGACGCTGTTCGATCCCGCCGCCACGCCGCCCACCCTGCTGCGGCCCGGCGACCGGGTCCGCTTCACGATCTCGGAGGTACTCGGCTCATGACGACCCGCCCGGCTCAGGCCGCCGTCGAAGTATTGCGCGCGGGCCCGCTGTCCACGGTCCAGGACGCCGGCCGCCACGGCTTGCGGCATCTCGGCGTGGCGCAGGGCGGCGCGCTCGACACGCTCGCGCTCGCGGTCGGCAACCGGCTGGTGGGCAACCGGCCCGACGCGGCCGCGATCGAGATCACGCTCGGCCCGGCGGCGTTCCGCTTCCCGCGCGCCACCCGCATCGCGCTCACCGGCACCGAGTTCGGCGCGACGCTCGGCGAGCGGCCCGCGCACGCGTGGTGGAGCCTGCCGGTGGCGGCCGGCGAGACGCTGCTGGTGCCGGTGGCCAAGCGCGGCATGCGCGGCTACCTGTGCGTGGCGGGCGGCATCGACGTGCTGCCGGTGCTCGGCTCGCGCAGCACCGATCTCGGCTCGCGCTTCGGCGGCCTGGGCGGACGCGCGCTGCGCGACGGCGACCGCCTGCCGATCGGCCCGCTCGCGGCCGGCCAGCGCGGCTGCGTCGCGCCCGAGGCGCGCGAGTTCGGCGTCAAGGCGCCGGCCTGGTGCGCGCCGTTCATGCGCTTCGACGAGGCGCCGCGGCGGCCGCGCCACGCCCATGCCCACGCGCCGTGGGCGACCCCGGTGCGGGTGCTGCCCGGCCCGCAGTACGAGGCGTTCGCCGCCGCCTCGCGGCAGGCCTTGTGGGACGACGAATGGCTCGTCACGCCGAACAGCAACCGGATGGGCTACCGGCTGGCCGGCCCGACGCTCGAGCGCGAGACGCGCGACGAACTGCTCTCGCACGCGGTGCTGCCCGGCGCGATCCAGGTGCCGCCGAGCGGCCAGCCGATCGTGCTGATGCACGACGCGCAGACCACCGGCGGCTATCCGCAGATCGGCACGGTGATCCGCGCCGATCTCTGGAAGCTCGCGCAGGCGCGCCTGAACCTGCCGGTCCGCTTCGTGGCGACCACCGCCGAGGCCGCGCGCGAGGCGCTGGCCGCCGAACGCGCCTACCTGCGGCAGATCGACGTGGCGATCGCGCTGCGCGACGAGACGCTTTCCCGGGCCGCCTGACGGCCCGCCCCCTCACGACCCAGGACCCGCACACATCATGCAAATCGACCTGAACGCCGATCTCGGCGAGGGCTGCGGCAGCGACGAGGCGCTGCTCGGGCTCGTCACCTCGGCGAACATCGCGTGCGGCTGGCACGCGGGCGGCGCGCAGGCGATGCGCGACTGCGTGCGCTGGGCGGTGCGCCGCCACGTCTCGATCGGCGCCCATCCGAGCTTCCACGATCCCGAGAACTTCGGACGCAAGGAGATGGACCTGCCGGCGGGCGAGATCTACGCCGGCGTCCTCTATCAACTCGGCGCCCTATCTGCGATCGCACAAGCCGAGGGCGGCCGCATCGCCCATGTCAAGCCGCACGGCGCGCTCTACAACCAGGCCGCGCGCGATGCGCGCATCGCCGATGCGGTGGTGGCCGCGATCCACGATTTCGATCCGTCGGTGGCCGTGTACGGGCTGGCCGGCAGCGGCTTCGTGGCGGCCGCGCGGCGCGCCGGCCTGGCGGCCGTCGAGGAGGTGTTCGCCGATCGCGGCTATCGCGCCGACGGCTCGCTGGTGCCGCGCGGCGAACCGGGCGCGCTGGTGGACGACGAGGCGGCGATGCTGGCGCGCACGCTGGAAATGGTGCGCGGCCGGCGCGTGCGCGCGGTGACGGGCGAGTGGGTGCCGCTCAATGCGCAGACCGTCTGCCTGCACGGCGACGGCCCGCACGCGCTGGCGTTCGCGCGGCGGCTGCGCGACACGCTCGGGCAGGCCGGCGTCACGCTGGTCGCGCCGGGCGCGACGCACGCCTGAACCGCCGCGACCGAAGCGGGCCGCGCCGGATCGGCACCGCATCGGCAATGCGCCGCGCCGATGCGGTGCCGCCAGACGGCCGGTTAATGGCGCACGATCAGCCGCGGCCGACAATAAAAAAAGCGCCCGCGGCGCTTTGCTTTTTTCAAACAACCGATCGATAAAAATCAAATCCGCATTCAAATCAGGCGATTTTCAAATCGTGTCATTGAATAATGGCAGAATGATTTACCGGTGCAATTACGCGATATTCAATCGGAACCCCAAAAAAACACGTCCGCCGCCAACCGTCAAACTAACCACGGCCGGACGGCGGAGCGCCCAATTGCTACCACGCTCGAAGCGTGCCTCGTCGTTCTTCGTCTATTGGCCTCGCGTACTGCCGGTGGCCATTGCCGGCACGTCGATTACGTGCCGGCAACGCCTGCCTCGCGCTTGTTTTAGTACTGCTTCCCCGTAGTGCTCTGTTCTTTACAGTTGACTCGACTGTGGAATGGAGAATAGTTTTGACAATGTTTCATGTCAATCGGCAAACGCAAGAAATCGGTAAAACTGTGGGTTTTCCCCATCATCAACCGGCGTCCACCCGAAAACCTTGCCGCTTTAACAATTCGATCACACCTTTCGGGCCGCCAAGGTGCAGGGCACCGATCGCCACGAACAGGGGCCGGTTCGCCCCGGCCAGCGCGATCGAACGCGCGGCGAAGCGGCGGTTGCGCTCGTAGAGGATCTTGTTGTCCATCGCCTCGGCCACCGGCCGCGAGCGCGCGAGCCGCTCCGCTTTCGCGCTGTCCCAGGCGGCCAGCGCGTCGGCGTCGCCGATGCGCCACAGCCGGTGCAGCGCCTGCACGTCGGCGGCGTTCTGCGCCGGCGTCTGCACCAGGTCCTGGGCCAGCATCTCGCGCTGCTCGGCGAGCGTGAGGCCGGTGAACGCGCGCATCTGCTCGGCCAGCGTCTCGAGGCCCACCACGCGCGCGCCCTTCTTCTTGAGAAACACGTTCTGCAGCTGCGCCTCGGTGCCGTATTCGGTCTGCAGCCCGGCCGACAGCGAGTCGTAGGTTTCCACCACCAGCGCGGCGAGCCACGGCCGCATCCGGCGAATTCCGTCGAGCGCGGCCGGATTGCCGCGCAGGCGCGCCGCGAGCCGCTGCCAGAGCGGCTCGGGCAGCAGCTTCGGCAGGCAGGCATAGCGGCACACGCCGTAGCGCGAGACGTCGTCGGCCGACTCGAGCAGGTCGTCGGGCGAGAGTTCGAGCGCGAGCACGGGCGAGGCGGCCAGCGCCGCGAGGATCGGCCGCCGGAACGGCTCGCCGGGCGGGTAGTCGCGCGGGTCGCCGACGTGCAGCGTACCGAGCAGGTAGATGGTGAGCCGGCCGCGCGTGGCGACGTAGAACGGCATGCGCGCCGGCTGGGCGCGCACGGCGCCGCTCGAGACGGTCGGATCGGGCGGCGGCGAGTGGAAGCCGGGCAGCGACAGGGGCGGCGACAGCCGCGCGCCGTTCAGCGGCGCATGGGCGCCGGCGCCCTGGGCCAGCGCGGCGCCGGCCGGCCAGCCGAGCCCGGCCAGCAGGCAGGCGCCCGCCAGCACCGCCTGCGCGAGTGCCCCGGCCCGTCGTCGCGAGGCACGCCGGCGCAGGCGCGTGCCGCGCACCCGGCATCCCCGCAGGCGGCGCGCCATCTGGCTCGCGCCGCGCCGCTGCGCCGCCCCGGCTTCAGGCATGCCCGTCACCCACCTCCTCGGCGCGATGGCAGGCCACCTGCCGTCCATCGACCTGGCGCAGCGCGGGCACCTCGGCGCGGCAGCGCTCCACCGCATAGGGGCAGCGCTGATGGAACGCGCAGCCCGACGGCGGCTTGAGCGGCGACGGCAGCTCGCCCTGCAGCTTGATCTGGATCCGCCGGTCCGATTCGAAGATCGCCGGGGTCGCCGACATCAGCGCGCGCGTGTACGGGTGGCGCGGCCGCGCGTAGATCGTGGCCTTGTCGCCGAGCTCGGCCACCGCGCCGAAGTACATCACCATCACGTCGTCGGCCACGTGCTCGACCACCGACAGGTTGTGCGAGATGAACACGTAGCTGGTGCCGAACTGCTGCTGCAGGTCCATGAACAGGTTCAGGATCTGCGCCTGGATCGACACGTCGAGCGCGGACACCGGCTCGTCGGCCACCACGATCTGCGGCTCGAGGATCATCGCGCGCGCGATCGCCACGCGCTGGCGCTGGCCGCCCGAGAACATGTGCGGATAGCGCTTGGCGTGCTCGGGGCGCAGGCCCACCGTGCGCATGATCGCGGCGATCCGCGCGGCGCGCTCGGCGGCCCCGAGCGGCGTGTTGATCGCGAGCGGCTCGCCGAGCGTCTGCTCGACGGTCTTGCGCGGGTTCAGCGAGGCGAACGGGTTCTGGAACACCATCTGCACGCGCCGGCGCAGCGCGGCGACGGTCGCGCGGCTCGCGCCGGCCACGTCCTCGCCGTCGATGCGCAGGTGGCCCGCGGTGGGCGTCTCGATCATCGTCAGCTGGCGCGCGAGCGTCGATTTCCCGCAGCCCGATTCGCCGACCACGGCCAGCGTGCGGCCGCGCGCGAGCGCGAACGAGACGCCGTTGAGCGCTTTCACGGTGGCCTGGCCGAACATGCCGCGGCGCACCGAATAATGTTTCGCGAGCCCGTCGGCGACGAGCACCGCGTCGCCGCGGGCGGCTGCCGGTGGCTGAGCGTGGACTGCGTTCATCGTGTCCCTCCCGATGGCTCGATCGCTTGCAGGTTCAAGGGCTTGATGCAGCGCGCGCGCATCATGGCGTCGCCGGGCGCGAGCTCGGCGAGCGCCGGACGCGCGGCGTCGCAGGCGGCCACGGCGTAGCGGCAGCGCGGCGCGAACAGGCAGCCGGCGGGCCGGTCGTCGCGCCCCGGCACCATCCCGGGCAGCGCGGCAAGACGCTCGGCGCCCGCGTTGTGCTCCGGAATCGCCGCGAGCAGCGCCTCAGTATACGGGTGATGCGGCGCGGCGAAGATGTCGGGCACGCGGTTGGTCTCGATGATCTCGCCCGCGTACATCACCGCGACGCGCTGCGCGACCTCCGAGACCACGGCCAGATCGTGCGAGATCAGCACCAGCGCCATGCCGCGCTCCTTCTGCAGCGACACCAGCAGATCCATGATCTGGGCCTGGATCGTCACGTCCAGCGCGGTGGTCGGTTCGTCGGCGATCAGCAGCTTCGGGTTGCAGGCCACCGCCATCGCGATCATCACGCGCTGGTTCATGCCGCCCGACATCTGGTGCGGGAACGTGTCGATGCGGTTCTTCGCGTCGGGAATGCCGACCTGGTCGAGCAGCTCGAGGGCCCGACGCTTCAGCGCATCGCCGCGCAGCCCCTCGTGCAGCTTCAGCACCTCGCGGATCTGATAGCCGACCGTATAGCTGGGGTTCAGGCTCGACAGCGCGTCCTGGAACACCATCGCGATGTCCTTGCCGATGATGCGGCGGCGCTGGCGCGGGCTCGCCCGCAGCAGATCGACGCCGTTGAAGGTGAGCTCGTCGGCGCTGACGATGCCGGGCGCGTCCACCAGCCCCATCAGCGCCATCATCGTCACGCTCTTGCCGGAGCCCGATTCGCCCACCACGCCCACCACCTCGCCCGGCGCGACGCTCAGGTCGATCCGGTCGACGGCGGCGAGGCCGTTGAAATTGACCGCCAGATTGCGGATGGTCAGAAGAGTGTCCATGGTCAGGCCATCCGTTTCAGTTTCGGGTCGAGCGCGTCGCGCAGGCCGTCGCCGAGCAGGTTGATCGCCAGCACCGAGATCAGGATCGCGAGGCCCGGCATGGTGACGATCCACCACGCGTTGTCGATGTAGTCACGCGCGCTGGCCAGCATCGCGCCCCACTCGGCCGCGGGCGGCTGCACGCCGAGCCCGAGGAAGCCGAGCGCGGCCGCGTCGAGGATCGCCGACGAGAAGCCGAGCGTGGCCTGCACGATCAGCGGCGCGGTGCAGTTCGGCAGCACCTGCGAGAACATCAGCCGCAGCGTGCCGGCGCCCGCCACGCGCGAGGCCGTGACGTATTCCTTCTGCAGCTCGCCGAGCGCCGAGGCGCGCGTGAGGCGCACGTAGCCGGGCAGCGCCACGATCGCGATCGCGAACATGGCGTTGGTCAGGCCCGGGCCGATGATGGCCACCACCGCCACCGCCAGCAGCAGCGAGGGCAGCGCGAGCAGCACGTCCATCACGCGCATCACGGGCGTGTCGGCCCAGCGCTGGAAGAACGCGGCGACCAGCCCGAGCACGATGCCGGGCAGCAGCGCCAGCACCACCGACACCAGGCCGATCCAGAACGACAGGCGCGCGCCGTACATCAGCCGCGAGAGGATGTCGCGGCCGGCCTCGTCGGTGCCGAGCACGAAGCGCCAGTTGCCGCCGTCGAGCCAGGCGGGCGGGATCTTGACGAAGTCGCGGTACTGCTCGATCGGGCTGTGCGGCGCGACGAGCGGCGCGAAGATCGCCACCAGCACCAGCAGCAGCACGATCAGGCCGGCGCCCACGGCGCCGCGGTTGCGCGAGAAGTTGCGCCAGAATTCCTGCAGCGCGAGCGCGCGGCCGCCGGCGCGGGCCGCCGGCAGCACATCGGGGAGTTCGCTCATCGGGTCACCTCGTATGGCGGATGCGGGGGTTGAGCACGCCGTAGAGCAGATCGACGACGAGATTGACGATGATCACGAGCGTGGCGATCAGCAGGATGCCGCCCTGCACGACCGGATAGTCGCGCCGGCCGATCGCGTCGATCAGCCATTTGCCGACCCCGGGCCACGAGAACAGCGTCTCGGTCAGCACCGCGCCCGCGAGCAGCGTGCCGATCTGCAGCCCGATCACGGTGACCACCGGGATCAGCGCGTTGCGCAGCGCATGCACCACCACCACGCGCGCCGGCGACAGGCCCTTGGCGCGCGCGGTGCGGATGTAGTCCTCGCGCAGCACTTCGAGCATCGAGGAGCGCGTCATGCGCGCGATCACCGCGAGCGGAATCGTGCCGAGCACGATCGACGGCAGGATCAGGTGGCTCACCGCCGAGCGGAACGCGCCCTGGTCGGGCGCGAGCAGCGCGTCGATCAGCATGAAGCCGGTGACGTGCGGGATGTCGAATTCGACGGCGATGCGGCCCGACACCGGAGTCCAGCCGAGCGTCGACGAGAACACCATGATCAGGATCAAGCCCCACCAGAAGATCGGCATCGAGTAGCCGGCGAGGGCGGTGCCCATCACGCCGTGGTCGACCAGCGTGCCGCGCCGCAGCGCCGCGAACACGCCGGCCGGCAGGCCCACCAGCAGCGCGAAGGCGAGCGCGCAGATCGACAGCTCGACGGTGGCCGGGAAGCGCGCCAGGAACTCGTCCATCACGCTGGTGTTGGTGATGATCGACAGGCCCAGGTCGCCGTGCAGCGCCCGGCCGATATAGTGGAAATACTGCAGCGGCAGCGGCTGGTCGAGGCCGAGGCGGTGCATCGCCTCGGCGTGCATCGCCGGATCGACGCCGCGCTCGCCCATCATCACTTCGATGGGATCGCCCGGGATCAGATGGATCAGCGCGAACGCGAGGATGGTGATGCCGATGAAGGTCGGAATCACCATGCCGACGCGGCGCAACACAAATCGCAGCATGGCGGATCTCGAAAAATCGTGGGGGTGAAGTGCGTCCGGCGACGAGGGGCCAAGCCCCCCGTCGCCGGATCAATTATCGTGCAGTCGGTGCAACGGTGCGCGAACGGCGGCCGCTTACTTTACGCTGACGCCGTCGAAGCGGATGAAGCCGAGCGGCTCGATCCGCTGGTCGACCACGGTCTTGCGCACCGGCTGGTAGACGGTGGAGTTCGCGATCGCCGTGTACGGCAGCTGCTGCGCGTAGATCTGCTGCGCCTGCGTGTAGATCTTGGTGCGCGCGTCCTGGCCGGTGGTCTCGCGGCCCTTCTTCACGAGCGCGTCAAACGACTTGTCGCACCAGCGCGTGAAGTTGTTGCCGCCGATCGCCTCGCAGCCGAGCTGGGTGGCGAGCCAGTTGTCGGGGTCGCCGTTGTCGCCGGTCCAGCCGATCAGCATCGCGTCCTGCTCGCCCGCGTGAGCGCGCTTGATGTACTCGCCCCACTCATAGCTGACGATGTTCGCCTTCACGCCGAGCTTGGCCCAGTCGGCCTGGATCATCTCGGCCATCAGCTTCGCGTTGGGGTTGTAGGCGCGCTGCACCGGCATCGCCCAGAGCGAGATCGAGAAGCCGTTCGGGAAGCCCGCCTTGGCGAGCAGCGCCTTGGCCGCCGCCGGATCGTAGGGGGCCGACTTCAGGTTCGGGTCGAACGACCACTGGGTCGGCGGCATCGGCGCGGCGGCCGCCTGGCCGGCGCCCTGGTAGACCGATTCGAGGATCGCCTTCTTGTTGATCGCCATGTCGAGCGCGCGGCGCACCTCGAGCTTATTGAGCGGCTTGTGCTGGGTGTTGTAGGCGAGGTAGCCGAGGTTGAAGCCCGCCTGCGAGGGCATGTCCAGGTTCGGGTCGGCCTTCAGCGTGGCGATGTCGGCCGGGCGCGGATAGCTCATCACCTGGCACTCGTTGCGCTTCATCTTCTGCACGCGCACGCCGGCGTCGGGCGTGATCGAGAAGATCAGCTTCGCGATCTTCACCGCGCCCTTCTTCCAGTAATCGGGGTTGCCGTCGTAGCGGATCGTCGCGTCCTTGGTGTAGCTGCGCAGGATGAACGGCCCGGTGCCGATCGGCTTCTGGTTGATGTCGGCGGCGTGGCCGGCCTTGAGCAGCTGGTCGGCGTATTCGGCCGACAGGATCGAGGCGAATTCCATCGCCATGTTCTGGATGAACGGCGCGTTCGGCTCGCTGAGCGTGAAGCGCACCGTGTACGGATCGACCTTCTCCACCTTCGTGATCAGCTTGTCGAGGCCCATGTCGGTGAAGTACGGGAAGCTCACCGGATAGGCCTTGCGGAACGGCTGGTTGGGATCGAGCATGCGCTCGAACGTAAACAGCACGTCGTCGGCGTTGAACTCGCGCGTGGGCTTGAAGTAGTCGGTGGTCTGGAACTTCACGCCATGGCGCAGGTGGAACGTGTAGACCTTGCCGTCCGGCGAGATGTCCCACGACTCGGCCAGGCCCGGCTCGACCTTGGTGCCGCCGCGCACGAACTCGACGAGGCGGTTGTAGATGGTGAAGGTGGCCGCCGAGAAATCCGTGCCGGTCGTGTACTGCGCCGAATCGAAGCCCGCCGGGCTGCCTTCCGAGCAGTAGACGAGCGTCTTGTTCGGGATCTGCGCATGCGCGGCACCCGAGATGCCGAACGCGGCCGCCGCGACGGCGGCCAGGGCCGCGCGCAACAGACGATCTGATGTCATTGTGTTTTCTCCAGGTCTCGTGCCGGCCGTGCCGGCGTGCGGCGATCTTACTTGAGCTTTCGCAGGACGAACAAGGCTGGCCGGCCCTGGCGCGCAAGGCCGCGGGCAAACGCTTGCGCGCCGATTTCCGGCGTGCTTGCGCGAGCGCGCGGGCCGCCCGGATTGCGCGCCGGGCTGTTTCGTCGTAGCGCTAAACAACGCGCGGCGGCCGCGGGCCGCGTCATGCCGGCGCAAGGCCGGCCGGGCGGCCGCCAAGCGGTGGCGCGCGACGGCCGGGCAGGCCGTCAGGCACCCGCAAAATGCCCGACGCGAGGCCCGCGCCGCGCGGCGGCTGCGGCACGGCACGCGCGGGCCGGCGGCACCGGCGGCTGCGCCGCGGCCCGCTGCGCGGCTCAGCCCTCGGCGCCGGGCGCGAGGCGCGGCATCGCGGCGATCGCGACCACCGACAGCGCGAGGCCCGCCATCACGTAGTAGGTCGGCGCAAGCGGCGTGCCCGTGGCGCGGATCAGCCAGGTGACGATGGTCTGCCCGAACCCGCCGAACAGCATCACCGCGACGTTGTAAGCAAGCGACAGCCCGGTGGAGCGCACGTTGGCCGGGAACCGCTCGGCGATCATCGCGCCGAACGGCCCGTAGTAGCCCGCCAGCGTGACGGCGAGGATGCCCTGCACGAGCACCAGCCGGCCGATGCTCGGCGCCGCGTCCAGCCAGAGAAAGAGCGGATAGATCAGGACCAGCGTCGCCACCAGCGAGGCGAGCGACAGCCGCTTGCGCCCGAGGCGGTCCGACCAGGCGCCCGCCACCGGCGAGAGCACGGTCAGCAGCACGCCGCCCACGATCGTCGCGTAGAACGACTCGCCGTAGGGCAGCTTCAGCTGCTTGACGGCGAAGGTCGGCAGATAGCTGAGCAGCACGTAGACCGTCACCGTCAGCGCGACCACCGAGCCGAGCCCGCAGAGCACCTCGCGGCCGTGCTGCGCGAGCACCTCGCCGAGCGTCGCGCGCCGCGCGCGCGCCTTGGCGAACAGGAACGCCTCGGAGTCGGCCAGATGGCGGCGCAGGTAATAGCCGATCGGGCCGATCAGCATCCCGATCAGGAACGGCACGCGCCAGCCCCAGGCGTGCAGCGCGGCGCCCGACAGCCCGTGCGTGACGGCCGCGCCCACCAGCGCGCCGACCAGCAGCGCCGCCGACTGGCTCGCCATCTGCCAGCTGCCGTAGAAGCCGCGGCGCGAGAGCGGCGCCGCCTCGATCAGCAGCGCCGTCGCGCTGCCGAACTCGCCGCCCGCCGAGAAGCCCTGCAGCAGCCTGCCGAGCACGATCAGCAGCGGGGCGGCGATGCCGATCGCCGCGTAGGGCGGCGCGGCCGCGATCAGGAAGATGCCGAGCGTCATCAGCACCATCACCAGCGAGAGCGCGGCCCTGCGGCCCGCGCGGTCGGCGTAGAGGCCCAGCACGATGCCGCCGACCGGACGCATGAAGAACGCCACGCCGAAGCTGGCCGTGGTCAGCAGCAGCGACGCGTATTCGCTGGTGGCCGGGAAGAACAGGTCGGCGATCACCACCACCATGAAGCTGAACACGGTGAAGTCGTACCACTCGAGCGCGTTGCCGATCACCGCGGCGATCACCGCGCGGCGCCCCGGTGCGCGCGCCTGCGGTTGCGTCGAATCCGTCGCCCATGTCGTCATGCGTTTGCCAGCCCCGCCCGGTTGCGTCTGCGCCGTGCACGCCATGCCCGCCGTGCCCCGTGCGCGCCGTGCGGCGCGCATCGTGCAGCGAGTGTAGGGAGCGCCGCCGGCGAACACAAGCCGCACCAAAAAAACGGCCGGCGTTCGCCGGCCGGATCGGTTCACGCCGGCGCGCGGCGCGGCGTCAGGCCATCTTCGTGAACGCGCTGCACCATCCCTTCGCGGCGACCTCCTTGCCCGGGAAGGCGAGGCAGGCCGCCGAGGCGGAGCCCTTCTTGCCCTGGTACATCGAGCAGGCCGCGCAGTCCTGGCCGGCCGCGTATTTCGGGAACTTGCTCTTGTCGACCTTCGAGGCGTCGGCCTTGTAGCCGAGCGCCTGCGCGGTCGGATCGGTCTCGGACAGCATCGGCGCGGCGAGCGCCTCGCGCGACAACGCGAGCGCGGACATCGCGCCGACACTGGTGATGAGGAAACTGCGACGGGACGTTTTCATGGGACGCTCCAGCTTCTCGATATGGTGGGGACGGCCGCTCTGACGGCGGCACGGGCGCCAAGCATAACGCCGCCCGCGCGAGCCTGCGTCCCCGAATCCCGAGCATAAGAAAACACCGCGCCCCGCCGCGCGCCGGGGCGGGGCGCGGGCGGCGCGTCAGAAGCCGATCGGCCGCCGCTTGGGCATGCCCTCGTCGGCACGGATGTCGCGCGGCTCGACCGCGTTGCGGCCGTCCAGCCGCGCGGCGCCGAAGGCGTGCAGCAGCGCGCGCCGCATGGTGCGCGGCGGCACCGCCGCGAGCGCGGCGAGCGACGCCTCGCCGAGCTGCTCGGGAAAGCGCAGGCCCCATGCGTGCGCCTCGCGGATCTGCGTGTAGATCGCCTGCGCGATGCGGCGCGCGCCGGCCTCGTCGGGCGCCGGAATCTCGTAGACGTTCATGCGGTTCAGGATCGGCTCGGGAATCGACTTCGCGTCGTTCGCGGTCGCGATCCAGATCACGTTGCCGGCGTCGATCGGCACCTCGGCGAACTCGTCGACGAACGCGCTCGCGGTGTCGTGCTCGAGCAGCGCGTAGAGCGCGCCGAGCGGATCGTATTGCGCGTCGTTGCCGGCCTTGTCGATCTCGTCGATCACGATCACCGGGTTCGCGTAGCTGCCGTTCACGAGCGCGTCGAACACCTTGCCCGGCTTCGCGTTCTTCCATTGCGAGGACGCCCCAGAGAGCACCCAGCCCGCCGTCAGCGAACTCATCGGCACGTAGTGGTAGGCGGTACCGAGCATCTGCGCGAGCGCCTTCGCGAAGTGCGTCTTGCCGATGCCGGGCGCGCCGAGCAGCAGGATCGGCATCAGTTCCAGCCGGTCCTCCGTCTCGAGGCACAGCGCCACCTGCTTGCGCAGGTCGTCGAGCGGGCCGCAGAAGTTCGGCAGCGACTCGGCCAGCGCGTCGAACGCGGGCATGCGCGTGGGCTTCACGCAGAAGCGCAGGTTGCCCGTCTTCAGCATCTTCTCGTAGGTCGAGCGCAGCGCCTCGCTCGCCCCCTCGTTCAGATCGCCCAGCGCCGTCTCGACCCGCTCCAGATCGTAGACGCGGCTGAACGACGCAACCGCCAGTTCCTGCCGCACCATTGCCGTCGTCATAACACACCTCCTGCTCGCCTGCCGCTTCGTGGAAACCCCGCCGCGCCTCATACGGATGCGCGACATCAAACTCCTCGATGCCAGTGTTGGCCAGACAAAAGACCAGCGCAAGCGAGCACTCGGCCCGCTCTGCTGCTAAAGGCGGCAGGCACTGCAAGGCGCCGCGAGCGCGCGTATCATCAACGGTTCACCGTTGCGCGCCGGCTGCCGTTTGCCGCGCCGCCGGCCCCCACGAGGAACCGCCGATGACCGAGCTTTCGCCGCCGTCCCGCCCCGCCCGTCGCCTGCGCGCCGCACCGCGCGCCGCGTCCGCGGCCAGAACGTTTCCCGGTTCGCTCGTCCCTGCGCTCCTTGCGATGTTTCGCCAGCCCGCCGCGCACAAGGCGCGCGCCGCCCGGCTGCGGCGCCTTGCACGCGGTGCCGCGCTGGCCGCGGCGCTGACCGGCGCGACGCTCGCCGCCCGGGCACAGGACGCGCCGCAGTCGATCGACTGGGAGGTGCGCGTGGTGCACGCGGGCCAGACCGTCGATACGTTCCACCACACCACCACGGTCGGCCAGTCGCGCACCGACAGCCACACCTACCCGGTCAGGCTGCCGGCCGGCTGCCCGGCGAGCGTCGAGGCGTCGGCCGTCGCGGCCGTGAAGCCGGAGCGCACGCGCAGCGTCACCGTCGCCCCGCTCTACGTGGACGGCAACACGGTCACGCTCGCGCTCGACGTGCAGGAGATCGTCGACGACGGCGACGGCTGCTCGCTGTCGCCGCGCCAGATCTCGGCCAGCCACCCGGGGCTCGCCGTGCATGGCGACAGCTGGACCGACTGGGCGCCCGCCGACAAGGCCGCGCGGCTGGTCTACCAGGTGCGCGCGCACGTCGTCGCGAACTGAGGCCGATGCCGATGCATGCCTCCGGAGCCCTGCCGTTCGCCGAGCCGCGAACGGCCCCGAACGAGATCACCGCGGTCAGCTGGAACCTGCACAAGGGCCGCTCGCCGCTCGGCTTCACCGCCTGGAACGCGATGCGCCGCTGGGTCGAGTCGACGCATGCGGATATCTACTTCCTGCAGGAGGCGATGGCGCGGCGCATGCCGCGGCCGGTGCTGGCGGCCGGCTTCGGCGCGCCGATGGACGACCCCGTCGACGACGTCTGGCATTGCCAGGCCACCGAGATCGCGCGCGCCCTCGACTGGCAGATCGCGCTCGGCCCGAACGTGTTCAAGCCGTCGTGGCGGCACGGCAACGCGATCCTCTCGCCGCATCCGCTCGACCTCGGCGGCAGGTGGGATATCTCGGCGCACCGCTTCGAACGACGCGGGCTGCTGGTGGCGCGCGCCACGCTGGCCGGCAGCGCGCCGATCACGCTGCTGTGCGCGCACCTCGCGCTCACGCGCGCCGCGCGGCTGCGGCAGATGACCTGGATCGCGCACTGGATCGAGCATCACGCGCAGGAAGGCCCGCTCGTGCTGGCCGGCGATTTCAACGACTGGCGCAACGATTCGGTGCCGCTGTTCGGCGAGATCGGGCTCGCCGAGGTGGCCACGCTGCTCGGCGAATCGGGCCGCACGTTCCCGGCGTTCTCGCCCGCGCTGGCGCTCGACAAGATGTTCGTGCGCGGCTTCACGCCGCTGGAATGGCGCGCGCCCGGCGAGGACACGGCCTGGCTGTCCGACCATCTGCCCTACATCGCGCGGCTGCGCATCGACTGACGGCGCGCCGCTTTCCCATGGCTTTCCCGCGGTCCTGGCGGCGCTTCATGGCCGCGAAGGCTGCCGTCCGGCGCGCGCCGGACGTGGCCCGGCGGCCCGCGGCGCCCCCCAATCCCTGGACCCGGCCGGGGTCAAACGCGCTCGATGCCCAGGCAGGGTAAAATACGGGGTTCTCCAAACGTCTGTTAACGGGTAGGCGTGCACTTTCCAGAAGTGGCGCGCCCGCCATCGGCCGGTCTGCGGATCGGGCCGGTGCCCTCGGTTTCCGTCTCGCATCCGTATCCCATGAGCAAATACGATACCGCTACCGTCCTGTCCGTCCATCACTGGACCGACACGCTGTTCAGCTTCACCTGCACCCGCGAACCAAGCCTGCGCTTCAACAACGGCGAATTCACGATGGTGGGCCTCGAGGTCGACGGCCGGCCGCTCGCGCGCGCCTACAGCATCGTCAGTCCGAACTACGAGGAGCATCTCGAGTTCTTCAGCATCAAGGTCCAGGACGGCCCGCTCACCTCGCGCCTGCAGCACCTGAAGGTCGGCGACAGCGTGCTGATCGGCAAGAAGCCCACCGGCACGCTGGTGGCCGACAACCTGCTGCCGGGCAAGACCCTGTGGCTGCTGTCGACCGGCACGGGCCTCGCGCCGTTCATGTCGATCATTCGCGATCCCGACATCTACGAACGCTACGAGAAGGTGGTGCTCACGCACACCTGCCGCCTGAAGGGCGAGCTCGCGTACATGGACTTCATCAAGCACGACCTGCCGGGCCACGAGTACCTTGGCGACATCATCAAGGAAAAGCTCGTCTACTATCCGACCGTCACGCGCGAGGCGTTCGACAACGAAGGACGGATCACCGACCTGATCGCGTCGGGCAAGCTGTTCACCGACCTCGACGTGCCGCCGTTCTCGCCCGAGCACGACCGCGTGATGCTGTGCGGCAGCACCGCGATGCTGAAGGACACCACCGAGTTGCTCAAGCAGGCCGGGCTCGTCGAAGGCAAGAACAGCGCGCCGGGCCACTATGTGATCGAACGCGCATTCGTCGACTGATCGACGCGTTCGCGTGGTTGCCCCCGAGCAAAACCGGAGCCGCTGCTCCGGTTTTTTTATGTTTTCATCATATTGCGTGGTTACAGTACGGCGGCACGGTTACAAACCCTTGCGTTTGGCTACAGGATCGGCGGAAAAAAAGCCCTCCATCACGCCCCCTCCACCTGTCGGATTTTTCCGACATCGGATGCCGGATTTTTGCCGGTTTACCCGAGGTCGGGCCCGCCCGGCGCGTCTGCTGGCCACATTCTGGGTTATGATTCGCGGCGCTTCGGCATTTCGTCGCCGGCTTGACAAGGGTCGAAGCATACATTACCGAATGTAACGATTGTTACCCGGCTCGCGGTGGACCACGCGAGACTGGAATCGGTCCCGCCCGCTCCCGCGGGCCGGATCGGTCCGTTTTCCTGCACGAAGGAACGTCATGGACACGCCGCGTATCGCACCGACCCCAGCGAGCGCCTCCACCAAGTCGAGCCGCGACCCCGCCCGGCCCGCCTCCTCCGCCGCCGCGCGTTTGCTGTCCGGCCCCACCCGCTGTGCTTCGGCGCACGCCGTCGGCCCCGCTGGCGAGGCGCGGCTGGCTGCCGCGTCGGCCGAACTCGCCGCCGACGAGGCCGCGCGCGCGCGGCTGGCGCGCGAGTTGCACGACGGCCTGGGCGCCGAACTGACCGGCGCACGCTTCGCGTTCGCCAATCTCGAAACCTGGCTGCCGGCCGACGCGCCCGAAGGCTGCCGCCGCGCGCTCGAACTCGCGCAGCAGGCGCTCGACGCCGCGTTCGATGCTTACCGGCGCGCGCTCGACGACGCGGCGCCGCCGCTCGACGCGGGCCTCGGCCGCACGGTGTCGGCCTGGAGCGAAGGGTTCGGCGCGCGCACCGGGCTGCGCACGCGCGTGGTCTGCTCGGCCGACGCGCGGCTCGCGCTGGTGGGCCCGGACGGCACGCTCGCCGTGCTGCGCGTGGCCCAGGAGGCACTCGCCAACGTCGCCCGGCATGCCCGGGCGACCTGCGTCGAGCTCACGCTCGAGGCGGGGCCGACGCATCTGGAGCTGGCGGTCGCCGACGACGGTGCCGGCCTGCGCCGCAGCCCGGGCCGCAGCGAGGGGCGCGGCCTCGGCCATCTGCGCGCGCGCTGCGCCGCGTTCGGCGGCACGCTGGCGCTCGCGGCACGCGCGGGCGGCGGCACGCTGCTGCGCGCGAGCTTCGGGTGGGACGCGCTGCTCGCGGTGCCCGGCGCGCACCGGCGGGCTTCGGCTTCCTGAGGCGCGGCGATGGAATTGACCCTGCTGCTCGTCGACGATCACGCGATCGTGCGCCAGGGCATCGGCCAGCTGTTGATCGACCGCCGCGTCGCGCGCGAGGTGGCCGAGGCCGAGTCCGGCGCCGAGGCGCTCGCGGCCGCGGACAAGGGCAGTTTCGACGTGATCCTGCTCGACATCTCGCTGCCCGACATCAACGGCGTCGAGCTGCTCAAGCGCCTCAAGCGCAAGCTGCCGACGGTGCCGGTGCTGATGTTCTCGATGTACCGCGAGGACCAGTACGCGGTGCGGGCACTGAAGGCCGGCGCATCCGGCTATCTGTCGAAGGCGGTCAACGCGACGCAGATGATCTCGGCGATCCAGCAGGTGGTGGCGGGACGCAAGTACGTGAGCCCGGCGCTCGCCGAGGCGCTCGCCGAGTACGTCTCGTTCGAGAACGAGCCGATGCCGCACGAGAAGCTCTCGGACCGCGAATACCAGACGCTCTGCATGCTCGCCTCGGGCAAGCGGCTGACCGACATCGCGCTCACGCTGTCGCTGTCGGTGAAGACGGTCAGCGTCTACCGCACGCGGCTGCTCGAGAAGATGAAGCTGTCGAACAACGCCGAACTGACGTTCTACGCGATGAGCAACCGCCTGCTCGAAATGACGCCGCCGTCGCCGTGACGCCGCCGTCGCCGCCGGCCGGCGCCTGAACCTGCGGCGCCCGGACGCCGTCTGGCGTCCCCCCCTCGGCCGCGCTGCGGCCTGCGCTGCCGCGTCGCGTGCAGACGCCGAATTTCCTCCGATGAATGATAGGTGCAACCCGAATGGGCAACCTGGATGGATCGGCTAGAATGCCAGGGCTCTAACGACTACAACCATAACCGCAGCCGTCGGCCGCATTCTCTGCCTATCAATCCGCATGTCACTTCTTCGCAAGAAAAACGTCGACCAGATGATCGCCGGCGCGCAGCGCGCGGGGCTCAAGAAGGCGCTCGGCGCCCTCGATCTGACCTTCCTCGGAATCGGCGCCATCATCGGCACCGGGATCTTCGTGCTGACCGGCACGGGCGCCGTGCAGGCCGGCCCGGCGCTGATGGTGTCGTTCGTCGTCGCGGCGATCGCGTGCGGGCTGTCCGCGCTCGCCTACGCCGAGTTCGCCTCGACGATTCCGGTGGCCGGCTCGATCTACACCTATTCGTATGCCACGCTCGGCGAGCTGGTGGCCTGGATCATCGGCTGGGATCTGATGCTCGAATACAGCCTCGCGGCATCGGCCGTCTCGGTGGGCTGGTCGGGCTACCTGCAATCGCTGCTGAAGGGCTTCGGCGTGGTGCTGCCGGCCGTGCTCACCGCGGCGCCCGGTTCGGTGCCCGGCGTGACCACCTATTTCGACCTGCCGGCCTTCGCGGTGATGCTCGCGATCACCGCGCTGCTGTCGGTCGGCATCCGCGAATCGACGCGCGTGAACAACATCATGGTGTTCATCAAGATCGCCGTGGTGCTGCTGGTGATCGCGGTGGGCGTGTTCCACGTGACGCCGGCCAACTGGACGCCGTTCATGCCGCACGGCTGGCAGGGCGTGTTCGGCGCCGCGGCCGTGATGTTCTTCGCGTTCATCGGCTTCGACGCGGTGTCCTCGGCGGCCGAGGAAGTGAAGAATCCGAAGCGCGACCTGCCGGTCGGCATCATCGCCTCGCTCGGCGTCTGCGCGGTGCTGTACGTGGCCGTCGCGGCGGTGGCCACCGGCATCGTGCCGTCGGCCCAGTACGCGGGCATCACCCATCCGATCTCGTATGCGCTGCAGGTGGCCGGCCAGAAGTGGGTGGCCGGCTTCATCGACCTGGGCGCCGTGCTCGGCATGCTGACCGTGATCCTCGTGATGACCTACGGCCAGACCCGCATCACCTACGCGATGTCGCGCGACGGGCTGCTGCCCGCGGTGCTCTCGCGCGTGCATCCGCGCTTCCAGACGCCGTTCGTCGCCACCTGGATCATCGGTCTGTTGTGCGCGCTGATCGCCGCGCTGATCCCGCTCAACGTGCTGGCCGAGCTGATCAACATCGGCACGCTGGCCGCGTTCTCGATGGTGTCGATCGCCGTGATCGTGCTGCGCCGCACGCGTCCGGACCTGCCGCGCGCGTTCCGCTGCCCGGGCGTGCCGACGGTGCCGATCCTGGCGGTCGCCGCGTGCCTGTTCCTGATGCTGAACCTGAACGCCGTCACCTGGAAGGCGTTCCTCATCTGGCTCGCGATCGGCCTGATCGTCTATTTCGCCTACTCGCGTCGCCACGCGAAGGTCGCGCACGGCGAGGCCCACTGAGGTTTCGCTCGCCGCGGCTTCGACAAGCGGCGCGCCGGCGGTGGCGCGGGCCGTTACGACGACAGCCCCGCGATCAGCGCCGCCGCGATCGACGCGCCGACCAGCACCGCGCCGATGGTGCGGCGCCTGTTGAGCTCGGTCCAGAGCAGCACGCCCGTCAGCGAAAGCAGGATCATCGCGCCGGCGATCGTGTCCATCACCAGCACCCAGACGACGCTCATCCCGACGCCGCGGTGCAGGTTGGTCAGCGTCGTCATCAGGGCATTGTCGGTGCGCTTGAGCGCGACGCTCCGGCTGCCGACCCAGTATTCGGCGGTCACGTTCGCGCCGGGGCGAAACAGCGTGATCTGCCAGTGCTCCGGCTGCACGATGCTGCGATCGCCCCATGCAACCGCTTGCGCCGCTTCCCTGCGAATCCGGCTGCTGCCGTGGTCGAACCGCAACTGCTGCCGCAGCCACGCCTCGAGCTTGGCGGGCGTGGCGGGCGGCGCGCCCGGCAGCGCGAGCTGCACCTCGCTCACCTGCGGCAGGCCCGGCGAGATCCGCAGCGGCCCGGCGCGGTGGTTCAGCACGAAACCGGTCACGCCGAACATCAGGCCCAGCACCGCGCCCCACAGGCCGACCCAGCCATGCACCTTGCGCAGCCACTTGACGAACGTCGCGCGCCGCGAGCGCTGCCGCCCGGCCGCGCGCTGCGTGTCGTCGAGGGCGCGCGCCACGGACGCGTACCGCGTCGCGATGCCGGCCGGCAGGGTCGGTTCGATCGATTCTGGCGCGTTCACGCTGTTTTCCTATTCCAAGCAACAAGGGCGGCCCGCGATCACGATCGCGAGGCCGCCCGGCTTTCAATAAATGAGAATCGCTATCATCACATAAAGCCATGGCGGACTCAACGTCATCGCGCACCCGGGACGGCGGCGGCCCGGCCGCCGGCCGGCATCGGCACGACCATGCCGTGACGGCCCGCCCGACGCGCCGGCGGGCCGTGATCCTCGCCTGCGGAGGTGAGGGAGCGAGGCCGCACGCGAAGAAATTCGTGGCCCGCTGCCTGCCGGGCGCCCGGATTCGCCTTGGCGGCGCTAGAATCGCCACAACATCCGGACGTGCCGCGATCGACGGGGAAGCATCGGACGCGCGCCACCGCCCGCGTCGCGAGGCGGCACTCACATGGCGGCCGGCATGACAAGACGACAACAATCGGGGCCAACACTTCATGAACGACATCGCATCCGCGCCGGGTACGCCGCCGCTGGCGCCCGCCGCCTTGGCGCCGGGTGCCAGCGACACGTACCGCGTGCGTTTCTCGGTGCAGCCGCGTCCGGCCGGCACGCCGCGCCGCGCGCGCCGCGGCGGCTTGCCGGGCAGCGGCACGCTGAGCTTCGGCGCGGCCACCGGCGCGCTCTCGCTCGACGGCATGACGGGCGGCCTGCTGCGCGCCACGCCGTTCCACCTGGCGCTGCCGCGCGCCCAGATCTTCGATGTGAGCGCCGTCGGCGAGCGCGTGTGCTTCGATCTGCACACGCCCGACGGCGTCTGCAGCGTCGCGCTGCTGGCCGCCGACACGGCGGCCGCCGCCCGGATCGCCGGGCGCCTGCCGATGCAGGTCACCTCCGCGTTTTGCTCGCACGAACTCGACGCGCCGGCGCGCTTCACGGGGCTGGCCCAAGCCGGGCCGCTCGCCTGGGCCACCTGGGGCCTGATCGCGGTCAACCTGCTGCTGTTCCTCGCGATGGCCATGAGCGGCGTGTCGGCGCTGCGTCCTGACGTGCCGGCCATGATCCGCTGGGGCGCCAATTTCGGGCCGGACACGCTCGAGGGCGATTGGTGGCGGCTGCTGACCGCCCCGTTCCTGCACCTCGGGGTGTTCGACCTGGGCGTCAACCTGCTGGTGCTGGCGCGGGTCGGGCCGCTCGCCGAGCGCGGCTACGGCGGCCCGCGCCTGCTGGCGCTGTTCCTGTTCGCGGGCGTGATGGCCGGCATGGCGAGCCTGCTGCAGGACCCGATGCAGTGCTCGGCCGGCGCGTCGGGCGCGATCTTCGGGCTGTTCGGCGCGCTGGCCGCCCTGCGGCTGCGGCACCGCCGCGCGCCGGGCACCGACGCCGGACGGCCGGGTCTCATCGCGCCCGGCTTCGTTGCCTATTGCCTCTACTACGGCCTGATGCATCCGGCCATCGACAATGTCGCGCACCTAGGCGGCCTGATCGCCGGGCTGCTGCTGGGGCTCGCGCTCGCACCGCCCGCCGACCCGGCCGCACGCGACGCGACGGCCGGCGCGCAGCTCGCCGGCGCGGCCGGGATGGCCGCGCTGCTCGCGATCGCGCTCGCCTATCCGCTCACCCATCCGGGCGCCGCGCGCGCCCAGGAGCTGCGCTTTGCGCGCGAGTACATGGCGATGACGGGCGTGTCGGCGGAGATCGGCGGCGCGCTGGTCGCGCTGCAGCATGCGCCGCTCGACACCGACGCGCAGCGCCAGGCCGTGTCGAACCGCGTGATGACCGATATCGTGCCGCGCTGGAACAACCTCCATGCGGTGCTGTCCAGCCTGCCGCTGCCGGACGGCTCGCCCTATCGCGCGCTGCGCGAGACCGGCCTCGGCATGCTCGACAACGCGCGCCGGATGGCGACCACCTATGCGCTGATGCTGGTGCGCTCGCCCACCGGCGGCAATGCGGGCAGCCGCCCGCCCGTGCCGGCCGAGCGGCGCGCGGACGCGAAGGCGGCCGCCGGCATCGAGCTGGCGATGCGCCGTGGCGCGCGCCTCGTCAGGCAAGGCGCGCCGGCGGCGGTGGGACTCGACGCGGTCGCGAGCCCGGCCGCGAGCGGGCCGGCCGCGAAATCGTAGCGGCTGGGCGCTCAGCGCCGCGGCGGCGGCAGCGCCGGGAAGGCGGGCGGCGCGGGCGGGCCGGCACGGCCGTCCGCCGCGGCGCCGTGGTCACCCTGCGCGCCCGCCTCGGCGCCCTGCCCGCCGGCCAGGTCGGCCCGTTCGAGCGCGTAGAGCCAGGCGAGCAGTTCGGCCACGGCGCGGTACAGCGCCGGCGGAATGCGGTCGTCCAGATCGACCTGCATCAGCAGCGACACCATCTCCGGCGCCGTGTGGACGTACAGGCCCGATTCGCGCGCGCGCGCGACGATCATCTCGGCAACCAGCCCGTAGCCCTTGGCCACCACGCGCGGCGCCGCGTCGCCGCCCTTCGGGTCGTAGACCAGCGCGGCCGCGGTGCGGCGCTTGTCGGCGCCGCTCACAGCCACGCTCCGTCGTCGTGCAGGCCGAATTCGTCGATGTCGTCGAAATCGCCGAGATCGAACCCCGAGGAAGACGCGCGCGGCTTCGCGTCGGCCGCGCCGGCGCGCTGCGCGGCGGCGGCCTGCCCGTAGGCGGCCGCCGCCGCGCGCGTGGCCGCGGTGTCGAACGCGTCGGGCGCGAGGTCGACCGAGCGGATCGACAGCCCGCCCAGCTCGAGCCCCGAGGCCAGCAGCCGCTGCCGCAGCGCGTCGCCCTGCGCGCTGAGCTTCGCGGCGCCCGCTTCGGTGGCGCGCAGCCGCGCCACCACCTGCGAGCCGGTCAGCACCAGTTCCGCGTCGACCGTGCCGAGCGACGGCAGCGCCAGCACCAGGCGCGTGCGCCACGCGATCGGCGCTTCGGCCGAGGCGCCCTGGCCGCCATCGGGCTCGACGCTCCAGTCGAGCCGCGCGCCCGGCCAGGCCTCGCCGGCCCAGCGGAACTGCTCGGTGGCGAGCAGATCGAGCTGCTGGCGCACCAGCGGCAGCGTCGCCGGATGCACGGCGGCCATCGCCGCGGCCGTGTTCGCCGCTGGGTCGGCACCGCTCTGGCCCGGCGCCGTGCCGTCGGGCCGGCCCGCAGTGGCGGCGAACAGCCGGCCGGCGGCATCGTCGGCCGCGAACGAGGCATAGGCATGCGCGCCGCTCGCGCTGAACTGGCCAGGCGCCGCCTGCCGCGCCTCCTGCGCCGGCGGCTGGCCCGGCGCACCGGCGGCGGGCGCGGCGGGCCGGCTGCCGTCGGCGGGCGCCGACGTGGCGGCGCCGCGCGTGAGCTGCGCCTGCGGCTCCTGCGCGAGATCGGCGGTGGTGCGCTGGCCCGAGAGCCATTGCGAGAGATGGGATTCGTAGAAAAGGCCGCTGCCGGAGACCGCGCGAGAGAGCGCCGCGGCCAGCGCGGCGACGCTCGCCTCGGTGACGCCCGGCAGTACCGGCCCGGCGCCGGATGCCGCGCCGGCCGAGCCGGCCGGGGCAGAAGCCGAGGCGGACGTGCCCGCAGCCGAGGCGGACGCGCCCGAGGCCGAAGCGCCGGACGCGGCCGGGGCCGTCGCGGCGGAGCCGGCGGCCGCGCCCGTCTGCGGTGCGCCGGGCGCGGCGCCCCCGGTGCCGGCGCCGGCCTGCGCCGCCGGATCGAGCACGGGCGGCCCGGCCAGCAGCGGCAGGCTGCCGATCACCGCCGGCGTGACCTCGCCGCCATAACGGGAAATCGCGTCGAGCGTCAGCGCGACGCTCGACAGCGCGGTCTGCGCGGAAGCCGCGGGCGCGCCGGGCGAGGGGGGCGGCAGCGGCACCTGGGTGGCGCCGCGGGTGGCGCCCGTCGAGACGCCGACCTGGGTAGCCGGCGCGCCGGCCGACACGCCGCCCTCGAGCAGGTTGTCGATGCGGCTGGCGAGCATGGCGGCGGTAACGGCGTCGATCCCGGTCATCGTGGTTCCCCGCGCGGCGCGCGGCCGGCATCTATCGGTGTGGCGCCGCCGTCTGCGCGGCGAACGCGTATCCATCCAACGCAACGCGCGGCCGCCGGCCGGGCGGCGCGCCGACCACGGCCTGCGCCGCCCCCGTGCTGCCCGCTGCGCCCCCCATCGCCGGCGCCATGGCCGGCGGCACCGCTCGCCGCCGCGACCGCGCGGCGAACCGCCCGGTCTCGCTACTGGTCCTTACTGGTCCTGCCATCCAGCCGAATCCACCCGCCCAGCTGCGCGGCGGCGGCGCCGCGTTCAGCGACGCGCCTGGTAGATATCCTTCAGCATCCGCGTCGAGCGGCCCGCCTCGAACAGCGCCGACAGCCGCGCCACCTCCGGGCTCGCGAGATCGCGGATCGCCGCGTCGTCGGCGAGGATCCGGCGGATCAGCGCGTATTTGCGTCCGCGCTCGGCGGAGTCCAGCAATACGCCCTCCTCGGCGGCCTTCAGGCCGTCGACGAGCGTCTGATACTCGGCCTGCAGCCCGTCGACCGTCGGCCAGTCGGCACCGCGCGCGGCCGCGAGCATCCGGCCGGACACGTCGGCGATCGCCTCGTAGCGAGCGAGGTAGGCTGCCTTGCGATTCATCGAGTCACTTCCGGCTGGGCTTGCGAGGTCATCATCCGGGCGACTTCAGGGCCGATGCCGACCCAGGCTTCCTCGAGCGTCGCGAGCAAACCGTCCACTTCCACCAGGATCGCGTCACTGGCGCTCACGTTCGCCTCCAGAAGGCGGCGCAGCATGTACGAATACAGCGCGTTGAGGCGCTCGGCGATCTCGCCGCCGGCCTTCACGTCGAGCGACTGCTGCAGGCCGCTCTCGATGATGCGCATCGCCTTGCTGATCGATTCGCCGCGCGCGGCCACGTTGCCCGAGGCGAGGTGCAGGCGGGCATGCACGATCGCCTTGCGCGCGCCTTCGTACAGCATCGCGATCAGGCGATGCGGGGACGCGCCCATCACCCCTGTCTCGACGCCGACGCGCGCGTAGGCACTGGCTCCAGCGTGTCCTGGGGAAAACATGGTGGCCCTCCTGTGGAGCATTCGGTCTGTGCGGGAAACCCGCCGCGACGATCTGCGTCGCGCGGGCTATTACCGGCGTTATCGGTAAGGATGGGGGAAAGCTTTAACGCGGCGATGCGCGGGGATGTGCCGTATAGGGGTCAGACCGACATCTGCATGATGTCATTGTAGGCGCTGACAAGCTTGTTGCGCACCTGCAGGCCGAACTGGAGGCCGATATTGGCCTTTTGTCCGTCGATCATGACATCGTTCAGTGACACGTTCGGCGCACCGAGCTCGAACGCCTTGGCCTCGCCGGCGGCGGTGACCTGGGCCTGGCTGATCCGGTCGAGCGACGACTTCAGCGCGCCCGCGAAGCTGCTGGCCGTGGCCGCGCCGTTGCCGGCCAGCGCGACGCCGGGGGTACCGCCGGCGGCTTGGGCCGCCATCGCCTGCATTTGTTGCAGCGCCGAAGTAATGCCGTTGACGGGCGCAGTCATGGGATCTCCGCAGAAGAATTCGGGAAAAGGGGCCGGCATCGGCCGGAAACCGGACCGGCATCGAACCAGCCCGCCTCGCCGCAGTCAGATCGTCATGGCGAGCGCGGGTGCGGCGAAATGCCGGATCGAGACCAAGCATAGCAAGCGCCCGGCGCGCGAAGCGGGTGAAGTACGGGGAAAACTCGGCTCTGTTCACCGGATCGCCGCTGGACGCGGTCCGGATAATCCGATCCTGGTGTCATTGTCCGTCCGCTCGTCGAGCGGCAGCCCGCTGTGGAGAACCCCGACGCATGGAATCGCAGGCCAACTCGCTGATCAACCCAGACGCGCGCAACGCCGTCGCCGGCACGTCGCCGAACGCGACCGCCGCGGCCGGCACGTTGCCGGGCGCCGGCGCGGGCGGCGCAGACTTCGGCATGGGCGGTTTCGCCGAACGCTTCTCCGGGCTGCCAGGCATGTCGCGGATGCGCACCAACCCGAAGCTGCCGTTCCTGATCATCACCGCGCTGGCGATCGCCGCGATCGTCGCGCTGGTGCTCTGGAGCCGCGCCCCCGACTACCGGGTGCTGTACAGCAACCTGTCGGACCGCGACGGCGGCGCGATCATTACCGCCCTGCAGCAAGCCAATATTCCCTATCAGTTCGCCGACGCCGGCGGCGCGATCCTGGTGCCGGCCAGCCAGGTCCACGAAACGCGCCTGAGGCTGGCCGCGATGGGCCTGCCCAAGGGCGGCTCGGTGGGCTTCGAGCTGATGGACAACCAGAAGTTCGGCATCAGCCAGTTCGCCGAGCAGGTCAACTACCAGCGCGCGCTCGAGGGCGAGCTGGAGCGCACCATCGCCTCGATCAACGCGGTGCGCAGCGCGCGCGTGCATCTGGCGATCCCCAAGCCGTCGGTGTTCGTGCGCGATCGCGAGGCGCCGAGCGCGTCGGTGTTCGTCGATCTCTACCCGGGCCGCGTGCTCGACGACGGCCAGGTGCTGGCGATCACGCGCATGGTGGCCTCGGGCGTGCCCGACATGCCGGCCAAGAACGTCACGATCGTCGACCAGGACGGCAACCTGCTGAGCCAGCAGCCGTCGTCGTCCGGGCTCGACGCGAACCAGCTCAAGTACGTGCAGCAGGTCGAGCACAACACCCAGAAGCGCATCGACGCGATCCTCGCGCCGATGTTCGGCGCCGGCAACACGCGCTCGCAGGTCAGCGCCGACATCGATTTCACCAGGAGCGAGCAGACCTCGGAGAGCTACGCGCCGAACGGCACGCAGCAGCAGGCGGCGATCCGCAGCCAGCAGACCTCGTCGTCCGTCGAGAGCGCGCAAAGCGGCGCGGGCGGCGTGCCGGGCGCGCTGTCGAACACGCCGCCGCAGCCGGCCTCGGCGCCGATCACGGGCGCGAGCGGCGCGGCCGGCACGCCGCCCACGCCGATCAGCGACCGCAAGGACTCGACCACCAACTACGAGCTGGACAAGACGGTGCGCCACACCGAGGCGCCGACGGGCGGCATCAAGCGGCTGTCGGTGGCGGTGGTGGTCAACAACCTGCCGGTGGTCGACGCCAAGGGCCACGTGACGATGCAGCCGCTCACGGCCGACAAGCTCAAGCAGGTCGAGCAGCTCGTGAAGGACGCGATGGGCTACGACGCGAAGCGCGGCGACTCGGTGAACGTGGTCAACAGCGTGTTCACCACCACGGCCGATCCGCTCGCCGACCTGCCGTGGTGGCGCCAGCCCGACATGATCGCGCTGGCCAAGGACGCCGCGAAGTGGCTCGGCATCGCCGCCGCGGCCGCCGCGCTGTACTTCATGTTCGTGCGCCCGGCCATGCGCCGCGCGTTCCCGCCGCCCGAGGCGGCGGTCGCCAACCCGGCGCTGGCAGCCGCGCTGGGCAGCCCCGACGAGCCCGCGCTCGACGGCCTGCCGGCGCCCGACTCGGTGGTCGCCGAGGATTCGCCCGAAGCGGCGCTGCTGGCCTTCGAGGCCGACAAGCACCGCTATGAACGCAACCTAGACTACGCGAAGATGATCGCTCGGCAGGATCCGAAGATCGTCGCGGCGGTCGTCAAGAATTGGGTGTCCGATGAGCGCTGAAGGCCTGACCAAGAGCGCGCTGCTGCTGATGTCGATCGGCGAGGAAGAGGCGGCGCAGGTATTCAAGTTCCTGGCCCCGCGCGAGGTCCAGAAGATCGGCGTGACGATGGCCACGCTGAAGAACGTCACGCGCGAGCAGCTCGACGGCGTGCTCAAGGAATTCGTCTCGGAAGCCGAGAAGCACTCGGCGCTCTCGCTCGATTCCGGCGAGTACATCCGCTCGGTGCTGACCAAGGCGCTCGGCGAGGACCGCGCCGGCGTGATCATCGACCGCATCCTGCAGGGCAGCGACACCAGCGGCATCGAGGGCCTCAAGTGGATGGACTCGGCCGCGGTCGCCGAGCTGATCAAGAACGAGCATCCGCAGATCATCGCCACCATCCTCGTGCATCTGGACCGCGACCAGGCTTCCGAAATCGCCTCGTGCTTCACCGAGCGGCTGCGCAACGACGTGCTGCTGCGGATTGCCACGCTCGACGGCATCCAGCCGGCCGCGCTGCGCGAGCTCGACGAGGTGCTGACCTCGCTGCTCTCGGGCAGCGACAACCTCAAGCGCAGCCCGATGGGCGGCATCCGCACCGCGGCCGAGATCCTGAACTTCATGACCAGCACGCACGAGGAATCGGTGCTCGAGAACGTGCGGGGCTACGACGCCGACCTGGCGCAGAAGATCATCGACGAAATGTTCGTGTTCGAGAACCTGCTCGACCTCGAGGATCGCGCGATCCAGCTGGTGCTGAAGGAAGTCGAGTCGGAAACGCTGATCGTCGCGCTCAAGGGCGCGCAGCCGCCGCTGCGCCAGAAGTTCCTGTCCAACATGTCGCAGCGAGCGGCCGAACTGCTGGCCGAGGATCTCGACTCGCGCGGCCCGGTGCGCGTCTCCGAGGTCGAGCAGCAGCAGCGCAAGATCCTGCAGATCGTGCGCACGCTGGCCGAGCAGGGCCAGGTGGTGATCGGCGGCAAGGCGGAAGACGCGTATGTCTGAACGCGCGCGCGCCGGTGCCCCCAAGCTCACCGCGTACCAGCGGTGGGAGATGGCATCGTTCGATCCGAAACCGCCGCCGTCCGAGGAGGACAACGGCGAGGCGGCCGCGGCCGCGCTCGCGCTCGAATTGCAGCGCGTGCGCGACGCCGCGCACGCCGAAGGCATGGCGAGCGGCCAGGCCGAGGGCCATGCGCTCGGCCACCGCGCCGGCTACGACACCGGCTACGCCGAGGGCCTCGAGATCGGCCGCGCCGAAATGCGCGCCGAGGCGGTCAAGCTCGCCACCCTGGCCGCCTCGTTCAGCGAGGCGCTGCTGGGCGCGCGCGACGGCCTGGCCGACGAGCTCGCCCAGCTCGCCCTCGACATCGCGCAGCAGGTGGTGCGCCAGCACGTGCAGCTCGACCCCAGCACGGTGCTGGCCGCCGCGCGCGAGGCGCTGGCCGCCGAGCCCGCGCTCGCCGGCGCGCCGCAGCTGGTGGTGAGCCCCGCCGACCTGCCCGTCGTCGAGGCCTATCTGCAGGACGAACTCGACGCGCTCGGCTGGAGCGTGCGCACCGATCCGGCCATCGAGCGCGGCGGCTGCCGCGCCCAGGCCGCCTCCGGCGAGATCGACGCGACGCTGCCCACGCGCTGGGAGCGCGTGGCGGCCGCGCTCGGCCACACGAGCGAATGGTGAGCCGGCCATGACCGCACCCGCACCCGTGCCCAGCGCCCGCCCGGCTCCGGCCGCCGCCGCGATCGCCGCCAACCCGCACATCGCCCACTGGCGCGGCCGGCTCGGCGCGCTGCGCGAGCTCGGCGCGCTGGCGCTGCCGCTGCGCCCGTGCGGGCGCCTCACGCGTGCCGCCGGCCTGGTGCTGGAAGCCACCGGGCTGCGGCTCGCGGTGGGCTCGGAATGCATCATCGAGCTGCCGCCCGGCAGCACGCTGCCGGTGGCCGAGGCCGAAGTGGTGGGCTTCGCCGGCGACCGCCTGTTCCTGATGCCGACCACCGAAGTCGCCGGCGTGCTGCCCGGCGCGCGCGTCTGGCCGCTCGAACGCGCGCCGGTGGCCGACCCGATGACGGGCGCCAAGCGCCTGCCGGTCGGCTGGCAGATGCTCGGCCGCGTGGTCGATGCCTCGGGCCGTCCGCTCGACCGGCTCGGCCCGCTCGGCTCGGAGCTCGACGCGCCGCTGTCGGCGCCCACCATCAATCCGCTCGAACGCGAGCCGATCCACCACGTGCTCGACGTCGGCGTGCGCGCCATCAACGCGCTGCTGACGGTCGGCCGCGGCCAGCGCATGGGCCTGTTCGCGGGCTCGGGCGTCGGCAAGTCGGTGCTGCTCGGCACCATGGCGCGCTACACCAGCGCCGAGGTGATCGTGATCGGCCTGATCGGCGAGCGCGGCCGCGAAGTGAAGGAATTCATCGAGCAGATCCTCGGCGAGGACGGTCTGGCACGCTCGGTGGTGGTGGCCGCGCCGGCCGACGTCTCGCCGCTGTTGCGGATGCAGGGCGCCGCCTACGCCACCTCGCTCGCCGAATACTTCCGCGACCAGGGCAAGCACGTGCTGCTGCTGATGGATTCGCTCACGCGCTATGCGATGGCGCAGCGCGAGATCGCGCTGGCGATCGGCGAGCCGCCTGCCACCAAGGGCTATCCGCCGTCGGTGTTCGCCAAGCTGCCGGCGCTCGTCGAGCGCACCGGCAACGGCCCCGAGGGCGGCGGCTCGATCACCGCGTTCTATACGGTGCTGACCGAGGGCGACGACCAGCAGGACCCGATCGCCGATTCGGCGCGCGCGATCCTCGACGGCCACATCGTGCTGTCGCGCCAGCTCGCCGAGGCCGGCCACTATCCGGCGATCGACATCGAGCAGTCGATCAGCCGCGCGATGACCGCGCTGATCGACGACCGCCATCTCGATCGCGTGCGCCGCTTCAAGCAGATGCTCTCGCGCTACCAGCGCAACCGCGACCTGATCGCGGTGGGCGCCTACGCGGCGGGGCGCGACGCGCAGCTCGACCGCGCCATCGCGCTCTATCCTCGCATCGAGGCGTTCCTGCAGCAGGGCTTTCGCGAGTGCGCGCCGTTCGCGTCCTGCATGGCCGCGCTCGATGCGCTGTTCCCGGGTGAAGGAGGCTGATGATGGCCACAGGTTTTCCGTTGCAGATCCTGCTCGATCGCGCGCAGGAAGAACTCGACAACGCCACCAAGCAGCTCGGTCTCGCGCAGCGCGACCGCACCGCCGCGGTCGCGCAGCTCGACTCGCTGCTGCGCTATCGCGACGAGTACCACGAGCGGTTCGCCGCCGACGCCCAGGCCGGCATGCCGGCCGGCAGCATGCGCAACTTCCAGTCGTTCATCGACACGCTCGACGCGGCGATCGGCCAGCAGCGCCGCATCGTCGCCGCGGCCGACGCCCGCATCGAGGCCACCCGCCCCGAATGGCAGGCCAAGAAACGCACGCTCGGCTCCTATGAAATCCTGCAGGCACGCGGCGTCGCGCAGGACGAGAAACGCGCGGCGAAACGCGAACAGCGCGACGCCGACGAACACGCAGCCAAAGTGCTGCGCATGCGCGCCGACGCCGCCGCGCAATCCTCCAAATAATCCGGAACGGGACATCGACATGGCCGCCACCTCCCTGAGCGCATCGCTGCTCGACACCCTCTCCGCCGCCCGCGCCAGCCAGAGCTCGCGCCCGAGCGAGGCGAACACCGCCGGCGCGCAGGCCTCGACGCCGTTCTCGCAGACCTTGCAGCAGAGCGTGGCGAGCCAGCAAAACCAGCCGAAGCCGGCGCAGCCCGACCCGCAGCCGAGCGCGCCGCAACAGCAGCAGGCAGCGGCCGCCACCACCCAGGACACCTCGGGCGACGGCTCGGTGGGCTCGCACCGCGGCCACCGCGTGTCGGACAAGGACGACGGCTCGGACCCGCAGGATGCGCAGAGCGCGGCCACGCCGGCCGAGGCGGCCGCGCTCGCGGCGGCCGCGGCCGTGCAGGCGCAGCTGCAGGCACGCCAGGACGCGGCCAGCGGCAACCCGGCGGACGGCAGCGCCGCCCAGACCGCCGCTGCGGCGCTGGCAGCGAACGCGGCCGGCCAGGCCGACGCCAAGGCCGCCGCGGCGCTCGCGAACACCGACGCCGACGCGGCGCCGGCCGGCGCGGGCGGCAACTCCATCGCGAGCGCGCTGCAGGCCGCGCTCGACCATCTGCAAAGCGGCGGCGCGAACGGCGCGGCCGCCCCCGTGCTGGCGGCGCGCGGCGGCAGCGGCGGCGGCGCGGGCGGCCAGGCCGGCGCGCATCTGGCCGCCGCGGGCAACGGCGCCGCAGGCGCCGATCGCAACCCGGTCAACGCGGTCTCGCCGTCCGGCTCGTCGGCCTACGCGGCCGCGGCGAACGCGGCCGCCAGTTCGCCAGCGAACACCCAGCACGTCGACACCACGGCCGTCACGTCGGCCGATCCGAACGCGGCCCAGACCGCGCTGGCCGCCGCCGCCTCGCAGCAGGCCGCGCCGCTCGCGCAGACGGCGGCCGCCACCACCGCCGGCGCGGCCGCCACGGAACTGGCGATCGGGCCGCGCGTGGGCACTCCCGACTGGAGCGACGCGCTGAGCCAGAAGGTGGTGTTCCTCTCGAACGCACACCAGCAGAGCGCCGCACTGACGCTGAACCCGCCCGATCTCGGCCCGCTGCAGGTGGTGCTCAACGTGGCCGACAACCACGCGCATGCGCTGTTCGTGTCGCAGCATCCGCAGGTGCGCGAGGCGGTCGAGGCAGCGCTGCCGAAGCTGCGCGAGGCGATGGAAGCGGGCGGCCTGAGCCTGGGCAGCGCCAACGTCAGCGACGGCGGCGCCGGATTCGCCCGGCAGGACGCGCAACGGCAAGCGTCGGACGCAAGCGCGACGCGACGCGCGGGCGGTGCGTTCGGAGCCGGCGGGACGGGCGAGGACGCGCTCGCCGGGATCGCTGCGACAGCGTCCAGCGGCGCGACGCAGCGGCGCGTCGGGATGGTCGATACGTTCGCGTAAGCACCTCCGGAATCAGCGGGTCGGCAGCGGGGGGCCGGGCAGGCGATCGGCCCGCCGGGCCGGCCCGGCCATTCTGCCTGCGCCCGCGCAGTTACGCCGGCAGCCCGCCCGCTGCGGGCGGCGGCTCCGCCGGCCTGCCACCCGCCGGCCTCACCCCGGTCCGCACTCAGCCATCTGCGCCCTACCCGGCTGCGCCGCGCGACATCCACGCGCCCGCGGCGGCCGCCATGGGCGCCACGCTCTCGATGGGCTGCGGCACGCTCCCACGTCGTGCGGCCGCGATGAAATCGGCCGCGCGCTCGCCGATCATCACCGAGGGGGCGTTGGTATTGCCGCCGATCAGCGTCGGCATCACCGACGCATCGACCACGCGCAGCCCCGTCACGCCGCGCACGCGCAGTTGCGGATCGACGACCGAAGCCGGGTCGCCGCCCATCCGGCAGGTGCCGACCGGGTGGTAGATGGTGTCCGCGTGCGCGACGATGGCCGCGCGCAGCGCGTCGTCGTCGTCGGCCGGGTCGGTATAGAGTTCGCGCCCGCCCTGCGAGGCGAGCGGCTGGGCCGCCAGAATCCGGCGGATCACCTTCGCGCCCTTCATCAGCAGTTCGAGATCGCGCGCGTCGCTCAGGAAGCGCGGGTCGATGCGCGGCGCCTCGCGCGCGTCGGCGCTCGCCAGCGTGACGGTGCCGCGGCTCCAGGGCCGCAGCGCGCAGACGTGCAGCGAATAGCCGAAGCCCCAGTGCATGCGGCGGTTGTGATCGTCGACGAGCGCGGTGCAGAAATGCAGTTGCAGGTCGGGACGGTCGAGTCCCGGCTCGCTCTTGAGGAAGCCGCCCGCCTCGGCGACGTTGCTCGACATCATGCCGTCGCGTTTCGAGAGCCAGCGCCACAGCTGCGGCGCCATCTTGGCGAGCCCGCGCAGGCAGATCCCCACCAGCTCCGTCGAATCCACGCGCTTGTTGATGATGAAGTCGATATGGTCGATCAGGTTGCGGCCGACCTCGGGCGCGTCGTGAAGCACCTCGATGCCGTGCGCGCGCAGCGACTCGCCCGGGCCGATGCCCGAACACATCAGCAGCTGCGGCGAGTTGAACGCGCCGGCCGCCAGGATCACCTCGGCGCGCGCGCCGAGCGTCTCGATCCTGCCGCCGCGCTCGAGCGTGACGCCGACCGCGCGCTTGCCGTCGAACGCCACGCGCAGCGCGGTCGCGCCGGTCAGGATCTGCAGGTTGGGGCGCGGCTGGTCATATAGATAGGCGCGCGCGACGCTGCAGCGCGCGCCGTCGCGATGCGTGACCTGGTAGAAGCCGACGCCTTCCTGCTCGGGGCCGTTGAAATCGTCGTTGAGCGGATAGCCGGCCGCGTGTGCCGCATCGATGAATCGTTGGGCGAACGGATTGCGAAAGCGCAGATCGGACACCGTCAGCGGGCCATCGGCGCCGTGCCATTCGCTCGCGCCGCGCTGGTTGCCCTCGGCGCGGCGAAAGTAGGGCAGCACGTCCTGCCAGCCCCAGCCGGTGCAGCCGAGCGCGGCCCATTCGTCGTAGTCGAGCGGGTGGCCGCGCGTGTAGATCATCGCGTTGATCGCGCTCGATCCGCCCAGCCCGCGCCCGCGCGGCTGGTAGCCGCGCCGCCCGCCGAGCCCGGCCTGCGGCTCCGTCTGGTAGCCGTAGTTGGTGCCGAGCCGGTACGGCACCAGCGCGGCGATGCCGACCGGCAGATTGACCAGCAGGTTGCGCTGATTGCTGCCGCCCGCCTCGATCAGCGCGACGGTGGCATCGGGGCAGGCGTCGGCAAGACGCGCGGCGAGGCTCGCGCCGCCCGAGCCGCCGCCCACGATCAGATAGTCGTACTGCATGTCATGTCTCCTTCATGTCATGAACAGTGACCGGCTTCGCCGGATGCGGCGAGCGGCGCTATCGCTTGTAATGTTCGCGCATTGTAGGAACGCGACGCGTGTTGCGGCGCACGGAATCAAGAGCGATTCCTCTAAACGCCGGCGGCATCCGGCCGTAAGATTGCCGGATTCGCCTCGCGCGGCAGCGGGCGGTTTTGCAGTTGCGCGCCGCGAAATGGGAGACACCGGCATGGATCAGCAGGCACCGGCGGCCACGCATCAGGTCACGAACCAGGCCCCGCCGCTCACCGACTACAACGCGTTTGAAACCGACCTCGCGCTCGCGAGTGCCGTCGAGCGGCACGGCGCGCCCTGGCATCGAACGGCGCTGGCGCGCCACGGCGCGGCGCTGACCACGGCCGACACGCTCGCGCTGGCCGAACTCGCCAATCGCCATCCCCCCGAGCTCGCCACGCACAGCCCGCGCGGCGAGCGGCTCGACGCGCTCGAATTCCACCCGAGCTGGCACCAGTTGCTCGCGCTGCTGCGCGGCGAGGGATTGCACGCGCTGCCGTTTTCGGAGCCGCGCGCCGGCGCGATGGCCGCGCGCTGCGCCGGCTATTTCCTGCACGCGCAGCTCGAATCGGGCTCGCTGTGCCCGCTGACCATGACCTTCGCGAGCATTCCCGTGCTGCAGAAGGAGCCGGCCCTGTTCGCGACGCTGCGCGAGCGGCTCTACACGCGCGAGCACGACCCGCGCGACGTGCCGCTGGCGGCCAAGCGCTCGATGATGGTCGGCATGGGCATGACCGAGAAGCAGGGCGGCTCCGACGTGCGCAGCAACGAGACGCGCGCGTTCGCGCTCGGCGCGTCCGGGCGCGGCGAGGCGTACCGGCTGGTGGGCCACAAGTGGTTCTTCTCGGCGCCGCAATGCGATGCCCACCTGGTGCTCGCGCGCAGCGCCGAGCACGCCGGCATCTCGTGTTTCTACGTGCCGCGCTTCACGCCCGACGGCGCGAAGAACGCGGTGCAGATCCAGCGCCTCAAGGACAAGCTCGGCAACCGCTCGAACGCGAGCGGCGAGGTGGAGTTCCTCGATGCCTACGGCGTGATGGTGGGCGAGGAAGGCCGCGGCGTGCCGACCATCATCGAGATGGCGAACCTGACGCGGCTCGACTGCGTGATCGGCAGCGCCGCGCTGATGCGCGCGGCGCTCGTGCAGGCGATCCATCATGCGCGGCACCGCCACGCGTTCGGCCGCCGGCTCGCCGACCAGCCGCTGATGCGCAACGTGCTCGCCGATCTCGCGCTCGAATCGGAGGCGGCCACGCTGCTGTTCATGCGCCTCGCCGACGCGGTCGAGCACGACGACGGCCGCGACGCCGAGGCGCGCGGCTGGCGCCGCATCGTCACGCCGGCCGCGAAGTTCTGGGTCTGCAAGCGCGCGCTCGAATTCACCGGCGAGGCGATGGAAGTGTGGGGCGGCAACGGCTACGTCGAGACCGGCCCGATGGCGCGCTTCTATCGCGAGGCGCCCGTCAATTCGATCTGGGAAGGCTCCGGCAACGTGATGTGCCTCGACGTGCTGCGCGCGATCGAGCGCGAGCCCGACGCGGCCGCCGCGCTCGCCGCGGCCTGGCGCGCCGATCTCGGCGAACGCCGCGAGGTGCGGCGCGCGCTCGACGACCTGCTCGCGACGCTGGCCGCGCCGGCCGAGACCCGCGAGGCCTCGGCGCGGCGCATCGCGCAGCGCATCGCGCTGCTCGCGCAGGCCGCGCTGCTGGCACGCCACGCGCCCGCCGAGGTCGCCGACGCGTTCATCGCGACGCGCTTCGGCGCGGCGAGCCCCGAGACGGGACGTGTCTACGGCACGCTGCCCGCGAGCTTCGACCACGGCGCGCTGGTGGCGCGCGCGTTCCCGGCCTGACCCGCGGCCCGAGCCGGCCCGACACCGGGCCGCCAGCCGCTCCGAGGAGACGAGATGAAAAACGACCTGCCCGGCCTCACGACGCTCGACGCGCTGCTGCAAGACCAGCGCGCCGCCTGCCTGCGCGCCCCGTATCCGTCGTGGGAGGCGCGCGCGGGCCATCTGCGCGCGCTGCGCGCCATGCTGCTCGACCATGCCGACGCGCTCGCCGAGGCCATCAGTGTCGACTTCGGCCACCGCGCCAAGCAGGAAGTGCTGCTCTCCGAGATCTGGATGGCCAAGGAAGAGATCGACGAGGCGCTGCGCCATGGCCGGCGCTGGATGCGCCCGCGCCGCCGTCCGACCAACAAGTGGCTGTTGCCGGCGCGCGCCAGCGTGATCCCGCAGCCGCTCGGCGTGGTCGGCATCGTGGTGCCGTGGAATTACCCGGTGCTGCTTGCCGCCGGGCCGCTCGTCTGCGCGCTCGCGGCCGGCAACCGCGCGATCGTGAAGATGTCGGAGCTGACGCCGCGCACCTCCGAGCTGTTCGAAGCCCTGATCGCGAAGACGTTCGCGCGCGAGCACGTGGCGGTGGTGAACGGCGACGCCGAGGTGGGCGCCGCGTTCAGCGCCCTGCCGTTCGACCACCTGCTGTTCACGGGCTCGACGCAGGTGGGCCGGCAGGTGATGCGCGCCGCCGCCGAGCACCTGACGCCCGTCACGCTCGAGCTGGGCGGCAAGTCGCCCGCGATCGTCGGGCCGGGCGCGCGCTTCGACAACGCGGTGGACGCGATCGTCGCCGGCAAGACGCTGAACGCGGGCCAGACCTGCATCGCGCCGGACTACGTGCTGGTGCCGCGCGGCAAGGAGGACGCGTTCATCGCGCGGGCCCGCGCGCGGGTGGCGAAGCTCTATCCCGACTTCGCCAACAACGCCGACTACACCTCGATCGTCTCCGAGCGTCATTTCGCGCGGCTCGAACGGCTGGCCGCCGAGGCCCGGGCCGGCGGCGCGACGCTGCATCCGCTGGCCGACGCGGCGCCCGATCCGGCGCGGCGCCGCTTCGCGCCGCTAGCCGTCACCTGCGCGCCCGACGACGCGGCGCTGATGCGCGAGGAAATCTTCGGGCCGCTACTGCCGGTCGTGCCCTACGACACGCTGGACCAGGCGATCGCCTACGTGAACGCGCGGCCGCGGCCGCTCGCGCTGTACCTGTTCGAGGAATCGCGCGCGAGCATCGACCGGGTGATGCGCGAGACGATCTCGGGCGGCGTGTCGATCAACGAGACGCTGATGCACATCGCCTGCGGCTCGCTGCCGTTCGGCGGCATCGGCGCGAGCGGGATGGGCGCGTACCACGGCTACGACGGCTTCGTCACGTTCTCGAAGATGAAGCCGGTGCTCACCCAGGCACGCTTGAACGCGCGCGGCCTGCTGCTGCCGCCCTACGGCCGGCGCTTCGCGGCGCTGATCAAGCTGATGCTGAGGTTCTGAGGCGGCACGCGCGACAGGCGCGAGGACGGGCCCCGGGGTTGGCTCAGACCGGCCAGAGCGGGCCTTCCTGCATCGCGCCGATCTGCTCGCGCAGTTCGAGCACGCGCGCCTCCCAGTAGCGCTGCGTGTTGAACCACGGAAACGCCGCGGGGAAGGCCGGGTCGTCCCAGCGCCGCGCGAGCCAGGCCGAGTAATGGATCAGGCGCAGCGTGCGCAACGCCTCGATCAGATGCAGTTCGCGCGGATCGAACTCGCAGAAGTCCTCGTAGCCGGCCAGAAGGTCGGCCAGCGCGGCCGAGGCGCCGGCGCGATCGCCCGGCAGCAGCAGCCACAGATCCTGGATCGCGGGGGCCATCCGGCTGTCGTCGAAGTCGACGAAGTGCGGGCCGGCGTCGGTCCAGAGCACGTTGCTCGGATGGCAGTCGCCGTGGGCGCGCAGCATGCGCACCTCGCCCGCGCGCGCGAACGCGGCCTCCACGCCTTCGAGCGCCAGCGCCAGCACCGTCTCGTAGGCGGGACGCACGTCGTCCGGCACGACCCCGCCGGCCAGCAGCGTGTCGCGCGAGTCGTAGCCGAAGCTGCGGATATCGAGCGAGGGCCGCTCGACGTAGGCGGCAGTGGCGCCCACCGCGTGGATGCGGCCGATGAAGCGGCCGAGCCATTCGAGCGTGTCGCGCCGATCCAGCTCGGGCGCGCGCCCGCCGCGGCGCTCGAACACCGAGAAGCGGAACCCCGCGAAGGCGTGCAAGGTGCGGCCGTCGAGTTCGCGCGCGGGGACGGCCGGGATCTCGCGCGCGGCGAGTTCGGCCACGAACGCGTGCTCCTCGAGGATCGCCGCGTCGGACCAGCGCCGCGGCCGATAGAACTTCGCGACGATCGGCGGGCCGTCCTCCACGCCCACCTGATAGACGCGGTTCTCGTAACTGTTCAGCGCGAGCAGGCGGCCGTCGGTGCGCAGGCCGGCCGGCATCAGCACGCTGTCGAGCGCGTCGAGCACGCGCTCGGGCGTCAGGCCCGCGAACGGCGGGCCCGCGCTCGCGCCGGCCTCGGAGGATTCGGAATGATCGTCGGTCATGCCCCGCATTGTGCCGTGCGCGGAGCCGCTTGACGAGCGCTTGGCCGCTCAGTGAATCGCGGCACCCGCCGGCAGCACCGATTCGCCGGTATCGATCAGGTCCTCGAGAAAGAAGGGTTCGGTGTTCAGTTCCTTCGATTCGCCAGGCACGCCGGCGTACCAAGTCACCATCGCCATGTCACCGAGAATGCGCTGGACGATGCCCCGGGCACCCTTCGGTACGGCGATATGGGTAGTGCAGACAATCGAACCGACATGCATGATGTTTCCCCACTCAAAACCGGCCGGAGTTACGGCCGCGAATACCCGGACGCGCTGCCCGAAGGGCTGGACGCGCATCCATTGTTAACCGATTCCCGCGTGGATGGGAATCGCGTTTATGAAAATAAAAAGACCGTGAAAACACGGCCCGACCGCTTGCCCCCTGTTTTCAGGGCGTCGCGGCCGCATCGGAACCCCGTCCGGCGCAGTGCCATCATACCGCGACAGATGTGACGCTCAGCAGAACGCACGATCACCGGCCTTGCGCGCCGCGCAAGGCCGGCTCGGACGACGCGTCCGGACGACGCCCCGACGACGCGAGGCGGCCAACCGGCGTATCGTTGCGGTTTTCGTTCGTTGCAGGGAGCCCCAGCGTGAGCGCTTCACCCGGATCGCCGGAGGCGGGCCGCCGCCCCGCTCAATCCGAGCCGTCGGCCCCGTCACCGCCGCCCTATCTCGAACGCGGCACGCGCGGCTACTGGCGCGCGGCCGTCGCACTGTTGTTCGCCGGCTACGCCACTTTCTCGCTGCTCTATTGCGTGCAGCCGCTGCTGCCGGCATTTTCGGGCGCGTTCGAGGTGAGCCCCGCGCAGAGCAGCCTGTCGCTGTCGTTCGCGACCGCCGCGCTGGCCGTCGCGATCTTCGTGGCCGGCTTCGTCTCCGAAGGCCTGAGCCGGCACCGGCTGATGACGGCCTCGCTGACCGCCTCGTCGCTGTTCACGCTCGCGGCCGCGTTCGTGCCGCACTGGCACGAGCTGCTGGTGCTGCGCGCGCTCACCGGGCTCGCGCTCGGCGGGGTGCCCGCCGTGGCGATGGCCTATCTCGCCGAGGAGGTGCATCCGGACGGGCTCGGGCTCGCGATGGGGCTCTACGTGGGCGGCACCGCGATCGGCGGCATGGCCGGGCGCGTGATCACCGGCATGCTCGCCGAGTGGTTCGGCTGGCGCATCGCGGTGGCCGGCATCGGCGTGCTGGGGCTGCTGTCGATGCTGGCGTTTCGCGCGCTGCTGCCCGCCTCGCGCCATTTCACGCCGCGCCGCGGGCTCGGCCTCGCGCATCATCGCAGCGCGCTGGCGCGGCATCTGACCGGGCGCCGCGAACTGCCGGCGCTGTTCCTGATGGGCTTCGTGCTGATGGGCAGCTTCGTCACGCTCTACAACTACATCGGCTACCGGCTGCTCGCGCCGCCCTATGCGATGAACCAGGCCAGCATCGGCGCGATCTTCGTGGTCTATCTGGTCGGCGTGTTCGCCTCGCCATGGTCGGGGCGGATGGCCGATTCGATCGGGCGCGGCCGCGTGCTGGTGATGAGCATCGCGATGATGGGCGCAGGCGTCGCGCTGACGCTGCTCGCGCCGGTGGCGGCGATCGCCGCCGGCATCGCCTGCGTGACGTTCGGCTTCTTCGCCGGCCACTCGGTCGCGAGCGGCTGGGTCGGACGGCTTGCCATCGAGGGCAAGGGGCAGGCCGCCGCGCTGTACCTGCTCTCGTACTACGTCGGCTCGAGCGTGATCGGCTCGCTCGGCGGCCACTTCTGGAGCGCGTCGGGCTGGCCCGGCGTGGCGGCGCTGGTGGCCGTGCTGCTCGCGGCCGGCTTCGTCACGGCGCGCTGGCTGCACGCGCGGGAACGCATCGGCGCGGCCTGAGCCGGCGCGGCCCCGGAGCCGGCAGGCAGCCCGGTCGGCACCGCTAGCCGACAGGCTGGCACGAGCGCTTGCCGCGCACCCCCGCCCCGCGCCAACGCGGGGCGCTCGCCCCCCCATCCACGGTTGCCGAACCCGGCGGTCTGCCGCGCCGCGGCGCGCTGCCGCCGCATCGGGTTCCGTTCAACGCGCGGCCACCGCGCATTTCACGACTTCGCCATTCGTGCTGCCGTGGCGCAGCGGCGCGATCTTCGCCGAACTCGGCGTGCGCGATGCGTTGGCGCTCGCGCTCTCGACCGCGCGCTTCGCGCCCGGCTTCGGCCACCTGCCCGGGCTGCCCGAACTCATCGGCACGGCGGCGAGCCTCGCCGGACCCGCGCCGGTGTCGCGGCAGGCGCCCGATCGTGCGATGCGGCAAAGGAAAGTTTGCCGTCATGCTTCGGAAAGCGAAACATCGTGCCGCACGCTGCGGCCGGTCGAGAACGATGTTTCTCCGAATTCGTAATAATCCGGAACGCGAAATTCACGATTTCGTTACCTATACTTGAATCAGCCGCCCGCACTTCACGAGCGGATCGAATCAAGCCGGGAGACCAGCATGAACTACTTCACGATCGGCGATTTCATCCTTCTGATTCCCATGGCGCTGGCCGGCGCGCTATTCCTAGGCGCGGTGCCGTGCGGCACGCATCACATGCGGCACAACGTGCTGCGCGTGCTAGGCGCGATGCTCGGGGTGGGCCTCGCACTGCTGCTGGTCGAGGGACTGCCCGCGCTGATCTAGCGCGCTCGCCCCTCCGGCGGTACCCCGGTGAACGGCGCACGCGTTGCGGCGTGGGCCGCCTTCCCTGCTTTTCTCAGGCCGTGCGGTCCCGTGCTGCGCGGCCTGCCTGCCGTCACCGCGCCTGATCCTGCGACGGCGTTTCCTCATGCTCGATCGCGCCTTCGTCGCTGGCGATCGATCCCGGCCGGACCGATGCCGGCCGGCTTTCCCACCGTGAAATCGCGCCGCTTCAGCGTGGCAGCGTCCTCGTGCATGCGTCGGGCGGCGCGCGGGCATCGAAGCGATGCACGCAGCAACTGCGGGCGTCACGAGGCCCATGGAGAGCACCGTGCGCGCGAGGCGCCGCCGCGGTCCGGCCCAATGGACGCCAGGGCGCCGGTACCCTACACTGCGGCCTCCTGATGATGCGTGATAGCGGAGCAATTCATGACTCGAGCGATCTCGGTGGCGTTGATCGTCGGCGGCATCGTGCTGCTGTACTTCGGCGGCCAGTCCTTCCATTCGTTCAACGACAGCCTCTCGCGATTGTTCACCGGCTCGCCGGCGACCAAGACGATCCTGCTGTTCGCCGGCGGCGCGGTCGCGACGCTGGCCGGCCTGATCGGCCTGGCGATGCCGGGCGGCCGGCGCTGACGGCCGTCGGCCGCGACGCCGCATCCGCCGCCGCGCGTCAGAGCCTCACCTCGGGCTTCGACGCCGAGCGCGAGCCGGGCACCGGCCGGTTGCTCTCGCCGTGATAGGTGTAGACGAGCGAGAACTTCACCTGGTCGCTGCGGTTCTGGCCGGCCGAATGCAGCGTGTTGCAGTGGAAGAACACCACGTCGCCGGGGCCGAGTTCGGGGCACACCGCGCGCTCGATCAACGCGCGGTTGGCAGGCAGGTCGCCGCGGAAGAACTTCGCCTCGTCGAAGCAGTCGGCACCGAGCTCGGCCTTGTGCGAGCCGGGCACGAGCCACAGCGCGCCGTTGCCGTCGGTCTCCGCGCCGATCGCGAGCCAGACCGACACGAGATCCGCGCGCTCGAACGCCCAGTAGCGAAAGTCGCGGTGCCAGCCGGTCAGGCTGCCGTACCGCGGGTGCTTCGTCATCATGCAGTTGTGATGCGCGCGCGAAAGCAGCGCCGCCTCACCGAAGTACTCCCGCAGCCAGGCGGCGATCTCGGGCGCGGTAGCACGCGCGGCGAACTCGGGCGCGCGCTGGTAGGCGTCGAGCAGGCGGCGCACGGTGCGGCCGCCCGGTGCGTCCTTCGACTGCGGCGCGCCCGGATAGCGCAGGTCCGCCTCGAATTCGAGCGGCTCGGCGGCCTCGCGCAGCTGGCGCTCGGCAACCGCCTTCAAGGCGGCGCAAGTCTCGGGCGCGACCAGCCCCGGCACGACCACGTAACCGTGTTCGCGCAATGCGTCGATCTGGGCGCGAATCAACTCCGAATGCTGTGGGGACATGGCGGGCTCGATGTCGTTCTTATGAATGCGTCGATTGTAAGACGGCGGGGATCGATCCGGAAACCGACATTGTCAACGACCGCGCACGGATCGCGCTCCGCTGGCCGGCGCGGCAAGGCCGCCGGCGCCTGTTCGCCTGGCTCGCGCCGCCATCGCGGAACTGCCGCGCGCCGCACCTGACTAATGTCGCGCAGCACACGCCGCCCGCGGGGGCGGTCTCAGGGTTGTCTCGACTTCTGGACGTCATGGATCGCCGGTAGCCTGAGTACGCCGGTCATGTCGACCGGCGCGGGCCGCCCCCGGGCCAGCCGCGCCAGCCGTTGGGGCCGGCCCGGCGCCACCCTTCCTCGGGTGTGGAATACCGGCCGCCCGTTGCGGGCAACCGATCCAGCACTTTTACGAACCAGTCACATCGTCATGCCCTTGCGCCTCCCCTCCCGCCCCAACCGCGCGGCCCGAAGCCTCTCCCGGCTCGACGCCCGCCGCACCGCCCGCACCCTGCGCCATCATCAGGCGCGCGCCCGGGCGCTGGCCACCCGGCCGGCGGCGCCGACGTCGCGGCTGGACGGCCTGCGCGGCTGGCTGCATTCGTTGCTCGCCACCATGCGCGCCCATGCGGGCGCGCGCCGGCTCGGCCTGCCGGCGGCCCTGCTGCGCAAGCCGTCGTCGCGGCGC